>JBMZJT010000010.1:0-40846 GCA_049617695.1 Thermoplasmatota archaeon
TGGCGGTTGCGACGAATGTGTACGTGGATGATGGCCTTGCGCCTGCCTACTGGATTTACGATAGCGCGTGGTCCGGCCCCTATGTTGTCCAGGGTCCAGGTGAGATGCCGCACACCAATATCGCAGGTCGCGGCGACGAACTCTGGCTGAGCTGGTATGCTACCGACGGCGACACCTATGATTTGGCCCGCATCGAACCGCTTCAGTCCCCGTGGCCGGCGCAGCGATTCACGGTCGCCCAAGGCGTCCAATCGACGACGGGGGCCTATGGACACTACGTTGACACATTGGCGGTCAGCGACCGCGTGTACGTGGCCTGGAATCAGCAGGATGGCCAACGGCAGATCCACGCCGCCGTTTACGCGTAGACAACATCCAAGAACTGCCTCCCATCTTGAACCACATGCGCGCCCTTCTGGTCGCTTTGCTGCTCCTGCCTCTGGCGACTGCCCAAACGCCGGGCCTCGATGATGCCCTCAATGACGGCGTCGCCTTCGAATTGGATCCGCCGGAGACGGTGGCGCGTCTGGAAGCCTTCATGGAGGATGTCCGGGGCCAAGCCGTGCACGACTGCGTCGACGACGTCACGACCAACGTCCCATACAGTTACCGCTTGATGGGCACGCCGACGCAGTCCGCGTTCCTAAGCCAGTACGAGACGGTGTTCAGTGACATGGGTCTGCCCAGTGCTTTCCATGAATTCTCTGAAGGTGCCGCGGGCATTGGTCCCGCCAATACGGGTCTCGTCCTTGGCGAAGGCGGCACCAACCTCCTGGCCGTGCTGCCGGGCCTAGATCCGGCCAAGTGGGTCGTCATCGGGGGCCATTACGACACCCGCGAAGCGACGATGGGGGCCCTGGACAATGCCAGTGGCATTTGCACGGTCCTCGAAATCGCCCGTGCCATGAAGGCGGACGTCGATGCCAACGGACCGTACGAGGCCAGCGTCGTTTTCGCTTGGTACGACGGCGAGGAATGGGGCCTCTACGGCGCGACCGCCTTTGCCAACGATCAACACGTCGCCAAGGAGTTGCTTGGATTGGATGCGGCCGACCCGGTGGATATTCTGGTCAGTCAGAGTTTCGACATGCCGGGCGTCAATTATCCTGCGAAGAACATCTGGATTCAGTACCCGGAAGACACCACGCCCACCGTCGATTTCGAGAAAGTCGCCGTGCTGAACCTGCGCACGGCGCCCATCCATGACGAGAATGAATGGGCTTGCTGGAGCTACGGATGCTACGAGGACCTCAAGGGCGACGCGAACTTCAATCAGACGCTGCGCAACTTCACCAACTACCAATTCCTTGTGCGCGAAGTCGCCTACGACTTGATGGGCACGCCGCCGGAACTGGTCTGGGTGTACGACGATCATTACGGTCGCAGCGATCATATTCCGCTCATCGCCCAAGGCGCGGCCGGGATGCGAATCCAAGGCAGCCACGATGAAGAGTATCCCTGCTACCATCAGCCGTGCGACACGCTGCCGTGGTTGTACCAGCAGACGGGCGACGAGACGGGCGGTCTTCTGATCCAAGCGTACGACGTGGAAGCGGACATTGGCGGCACGGTCGCCATGTATGCGGCCCTGCGCGGTGACCATGGGCGCTACGGCGACCATCTATGGCTCGGCATGGATGTCATGGAGGTGCCATCTGAGCCGGAGGCCGTCGATGAAGAGGCGCCGCTACCTGTGGTGCTGGTCGTTGCTGCCCTGTTGATTGGGCTGCGCAGCCGTCGCGACCCGTGATCAGCCGAAGCGGCGCATTTCGCGCTGCACGGTCTGCGAAATCGCGGTCTCGGAGCGGCCGGGGTCGCGGTCGCTGAGCCACTTCGTGTAGTGGCCGGCGGTCTTCAGGCCGCCTTTGCCGTGGTGCTTCTCCATGAGGGCCCGCAGCGCGGCCGTCGACGGTAGCAGGCGGGCTCCGCGACGACTCGGCTTGTCACTGCGAAACGGTCGCAGCTCGCGGTAGGTGATTTGCTTGGCGCTGGACACGGTGATGCGGGGGTCGTGTTGCACGAGCCATTCCCAGTATACCTTGGGTTCCTCCAGTTGGCCGGCTTCGGCGTCGCGGGCGATGCGTTCGCGCAGGCGAACGGTGCTGGGGTTGGGCGGGCGGCCCTTTCCGTAGGTCTCCTGGTCTTCCACGGGCAAGAGGCTAATGCCCTTGTTTTGGCGCCCGCGTTGGATGAGGTATCGGCCTCCGTCAGGCATGACGAGGGTGATGTCTTCGGTCCATTCGATTTCGAGTCCCACATTGTAGCTAGATTCGGGCCGATTCATGACTGCATCGGTTCAGGACAAAAGGGCGGTCTGCCCTTGCCGAATAGGATGCACGCAACAAATACAATGCATTCATTGTCGTGAATCCCGCCGCGTCGCCGCCGTAGCTTCTCTTGGCTGCCCACAAGCCTGATATCCAACCTGGGGTCGAAGCGCACCATGGACAACCGACAATGGCTCGAGCAGCAACGCGAGCAAAGCGGGTATTCGAGCGTGGATCCCGCGCCGCCTGCTCCCGTGGCCGACCTCGACCCCGACGTCGATGCGCTCGCCAAGCAGCTCATGGACACCACCCTGCCCATGTTCCAGCGCATGCGCGCCGTGTTCAGCCTACGCAACATCGGTGGCGACGCAGCCGTCGATGCCTTGGCCCAAGCTTTCGAAGACCCCAGCGCCCTGCTGCGCCACGAAATCGCCTACGTCATGGGACAAATGGCCGATGCCCACGCGCTGCCCGTCCTGACTCGCGTCCTTGCCGACGAGCACGAACACGTCATGGTGCGCCACGAAGCCGCGGAAGCCATGGGTGCCATCGGCGACGAATCGGCGCGTCCCACGCTGCAAAAATTTTCCACGGACCCCCACCCTGAAGTCGCGGAGAGCTGCGTCGTCGCTCTCGACTTGCTGGACTGGGTCAACAGTGACCAGCTCGAATACACCGAGTGGTAACTAGTTCGCAGGCGCCAACGGAGGTCGCATCGCCATGCGCGGGATGTCCTTGTCCAAACGCGCCATGAACTCATAATTCACGACTTCCTGCGACTCGGAGAACGAGTGGATGCCGATGGCTTCCTCGCCTTGGGCGCCAACGAGGACAACTTCGTCACCGGGTTCGACGGATTCGAGATGGCTCACGTCAATCTGGACCATGTTCATGTTGACCGGGCCCACGATGGGGCAGCGGCGACCGTGGACCAGCAAGAAGCCGTTGTTGCTCAAGTTACGGGTCAAACCGTTACCGTAGCCAACAGGAACGACAGCGATGCTGGTGTCCTGGGTCATGCAGGCACTCAGACCATAGCCGACGCAATCTCCGGCCGGTACATCCTGAATCGCCATCACGCTGCTGCGCCAGGTCATCACGCGGCGCAATGCAATGGGGTCGTTGCTTTGCTGTTGATACTGATGCGCCACGTCGGGCGTTGGCCACATGCCATAGCATGCAATCCCCACGCGAACGCCGTCCATGCGCAAATCCGGCCGCACCAATGCGGCACTGCTACTTGCGACGTGGCATGGCGGGACATCGATGCCTTCGGCGATGAGCGTGTTGCGTAGTTCGTCAAATTTGGCCAATTGGGCATCCACACGCTCCGCATTGCGCGGATCTTCGGCCCCCGCCAAATGGGTGCAAAGGCCAACGATCTCGACGCCTGCCGGGTCACGCAGGACCTCCAACGCATTCTCCGGGGTCAAGCCCGTGCGATGCATGCCTGTCTCCACTTCGACGTGGATGCGCAGGCCATGTTTGGCGGCCGCCGCCTGGGCCATGGGCCACTGGGCAATGTCTGCCAGCCACGGCTCGACGCCCAAGCGCGCCGCTTCTTCCCAGTGCCAACCAATGTGTCCCATCACCTGGACGCGGGCCTGGGGCGCCACGGCCAGGAGGCGCTTGGCTTCGTCGAGGCTGAACACGGCAAATTCCTGTTGACCCGCATCCATCGCGAGGGGGACAATTGGATCGACGCCGTGGCCGTATGCGTTTGCCTTCACGACCATGATCAACGGTGTCGGTGCCATCTCGCTGCGCAGCTGCTGGAGGTTCCAGCTCAACGCGTCGGCGTCGATGTCAATGCGGCTTCCGGGTGTGCTCATGGCAGGCCTCCCAGGGCACACCAGAAGCGCACGCCTTGATCGAGCAACTCGGCAGGGAATCGGTAAGCGTCATCATGCAATGCGGGTTGGTCCACGCCGGAGCCGAGTCCAAACAAGGCGCCACCCCATTTCGCGACCGCGTGCCCGAAATCCTCGGACCATGGATAGGGGCGCTCGCGGCGTTGGACCCGCATGCCGACCGCTTCTGCAGCCCGCCGCCCCAGATCGTTGCCGGCTTCCGTGTTGTTGGTCGCCGGAAATGGATCGACTTCATCCCAAGAGGCCTGGACGTCCGTCGGCGCGGCTCGCCAGGCTTGTCGCATCACGGCGACGTCGTCGTCGGCGCCGCGTAGGGTTGCCGCCACAATGGCTGCGCCCGGGCTGGTTCCAAAGTTTTCGCGGCCAAGGCGCACGTGAATCAAGGTTGCAAGGGCATCGGGACCCATTCCCTGGGCGAGGTCGGCGATTTGGTCTGCAAGTTTGTGCGCGTCGGGCCACGGACTTTGGCCGGTCTGCGGTGACGCAGCATGCGCCTCGACGCCGGTCAATGTGGCTCGGAGGCCAACGCTTGCGAGCGCACCCGGGCCGATTTCCAAGGTCCCCAATTCGAGGCCCGGGATGTTGTGAATGGCAAACGCGCTGCGCACGTCGAGTTCGGCCATGCGTGGATCGGCCAGGCACATTGCCATGCCGGCTCCATTTTCCTCCGCCGGTTGAAAGAGTGCAGCGACCCCTTCGACGCCTTCGGCGTGCATGTGGGCCATGGCCCCGGCCAGCATTGCCATGTGGCCGTCGTGGCCGCAGCCGTGCCGTGCGCCGTCGCCGTGGGGCAGCGCGTCCAAATCCGCCCGCAGAAGTCGATACGGGCCGTTGCCCAGCGTGACGAGCAGGCCGTGGCCGCCGAAGCCGGTTTCGACGTGCATGCCGTGGCTTTCCAGGAATGCAGCGACGGTCCGTGCCGTTTCCTGTTCTTGGTGAGCCGGTTCCGGGCAGGCGTGCAGCGTCTCCAAGAGTTGGTGGACCTTACTGATGCAATCGTCCTCCGATGGCCATCGATGGGGCCAATTCGGCCGTGCCATATGACGGGTCGGTCCCGCGCGACCCCCACCCTTTAAAGCGGGCGGTCATGGGCGGCCAACGGGACCCATGAAGGTGACCCGTGCCTTGCTTTCGGTATCGGACAAGTCCGGCATCGACGAATTTGCCAAACGCCTGCACGACGCGGGTGTCGAACTGGTCAGCACCGGCGGAACCGCCGCCTTGCTTCGCCAGGAAGGACTGCCCGTCAAGGAAGTCAGTGACCTGACCGGTTTCCCTGAAATGATGGATGGACGCGTCAAGACGCTGCACCCCAAAATTGCGGGCGGCATCCTGGCCCTGCGGGACAACGACGCCCACGTTGCCTCCATGCAAGCCCATGAGATTCCAGCCATCGACCTCGTCTGCGTCAACCTGTACCCATTCGAGCAGACCGCCGCCGCCGGCGCCGACCTGCCCGACCTCATCGAGCAGATTGACATCGGTGGCCCGAGCCTCCTGCGCGCGGCAGCCAAGAACCACAAGGACGTCTTCGTGGTCACGGACCCAAGCCAATACGACGCCGTCGCCACGGCGATTGAAACCCACGATCCGGCTCCCGAATTGCGCCAAGAACTGGCCCTGCGGACCTACCAGGAAACGGCGCGCTACGACGCCGTCATCAGCCGCGTCCTAAGCAAGAAATTCGGCCTCACGGACTACCCCAAGCACCTCGTCTTTGCCTATGACCGAAAGGATGTGCTTCGCTACGGTGAAAACAGCCACCAACGGGCTGCGTACTACCAGAAAGCCGGCCCGCGCAACGTCGTCGAGCCAAGCATCGTGGCAAGCACGCAACTGCACGGCAAACAACTGAGCTACAACAACATCCTCGACGCCGACCTAGCCTTGGAATCCGTCAAGGAATTCCCCGAAGCCCCGGCCTGCGTCATCATCAAGCACGCCACGCCTTGTGGCATCGCCACGGCCGACACGCTCCATCAAGCCTGGACGGACGCCCTCGCGTGCGACCCGTACAGTCCCTTTGGCGGCGTTGTCGCCATGAACCGCAAGGTCGACTTGGAAACGGCCGAAGAATTGGCGAAGTTGTTCCTAGAAATCGTCATCGCGCCCGGTTACGAGCCGGAAGCCCTTGAGCGCCTGCAACGCAAGAAGAATCTCCGCATCCTGGAAGTTCCTGGCCTTGCTGAGCAATACCATCGCAGCGGCACCCAGATTCGCAGCATCACGGGCGGCCTGCTCGTGCAGGATCGCGACTTGAAGCCGTACGACGTGACCACGTGGAAAACCGCCGGTGACGTCGAGGCCACGGATGCGCAAATGCAAAGCATGCTCTTTGCGGCCCGGTGCGTCAAGGCAATCCGCAGCAATGCCGTCGTCTTCGTCCAAGGCACGCGGACCGTTGGTATCGGCGGCGGACAAACCGCGCGCGTTGACAGCACGTTCATCGCCACCCACAAAGGTGGCGACCAGATCCAAGGCAGTGTCATGGCCAGCGATGCGTTCTTCCCGTTCCGCGACGCGGTCGACGTGGCCGCGCAGCACGGCGTCACCGCCATTGTGCAGCCCGGTGGCAGCATCCGGGACGACGAAGTGATTGAAGCCGCCAACGAACACGGCATCGCCATGGTCTTCTCCGGTCAACGCAGTTTCCGCCACTGAGGCCATATGCTACGCGTCGCCGTCCTGGCATCCGGATCGGGCTCCAATCTCCAGAGCATCCTTGCCAAGTCAAAGCAAGGCCTCCTTGATGCCACGGTATCCTTGGTCATCACAGATCGGCCCGGTGCCGGCTGCTTGGATCATGCCCGGGCCGCCGGCGTTCCGGCCATCGTCGAACTGCCCCGCCTGGATGGCGAGAGCCGCGATGCCTACGACGCCCGTTTGATTGAATGCCTCGCGGCGGAAGCGCCCGATCTGATCGTCCTGGCGGGCTTCATGCGGATTCTGAGTCCAAGTTTCTGCGATGCCTTTGCGGGTCAGATCATCAACATCCATCCCGCGTTGCTGCCCAAGCATAAGGGTGCTCATGGCATCCGCGACACGTTGGCGGCCGGCGACGCGGAAGCAGGATGCACGACGCATTGGGTCACGGCCGAACTCGACGGCGGGCCCCACATTCTGCAAGCGCGCCTGCCAGTCCACGCCGACGACACCCAAGCAAGTCTTGCGGCCCGCGTCCTGCGCATGGAACACTGGCTTCTGCCGCGCACGATCCAGCTCATCGCGGAAGGTCGGGTGGCATCTGATGGCCGCATTGCGCCGGGGTCCTCGTGGGTTGACTTGCCTGGATTGGCCGACGCATCGTGGAGCGACGGATTCTGAATGGACGCGGAGGCCGCAATTGCATGGCTCTACGGACGTCAAGAATTGGGCATCAAGCTCGGACTCGAGAAGATGGAGCGCCTCCTGGATGCTCTGGGCCGGCCCCAAGATGCATTTCGTAGTGTTCACGTCGCGGGTACCAACGGCAAGGGCACGGTGACGACGTTGTTGGCCGAGGCCTTGCAACGTGCGGGGCACCAGGTCGGTCGCACGACCAGTCCGCACCTGATCCAATTCAACGAACGCATCATCGTGCAAGGCGAACCCATCGCGGACGCTGATTTGGTGCGGCACGTCGCCCGCATCCACGATGCCTGCGAGGCACTCGATGCCGATGGGCAACCGCCGACGTTTTTTGAGGTCGTGACGGCCCTTGCGTTCCTGCATTTTGCCGCCCAAGGCGTCGACTGGGCTGTCGTCGAAACCGGCCTGGGCGGACGGCTCGATGCGACCAATGTGCTGCAACCTGACTTGACCATCATCACCAACGTGGGTCGCGACCATGTCGGGATGTTGGGGGATACGCCTGAGGAGATTGCCTTCGAAAAGGGCGGCATCATGAAACCTGGCGTGCCCTGCGTGACCGGGGCCCGGGGCGGCGCACTCGCGGTGCTCAAGGGCCTGAGCCATGAACGGCAAGTGGCCATGAGCATCCTCGGCGAGGATTACCACGTCGTGCCAGATGTCAACGGGTTCAGGCTGAGCCATCCTGGTGGCGATGCGCACTTCGACCTTGCCCTGGCCGGCGCCCACCAATTGGACAACGCAGCTCTCGTCGTGGCCGGCGCCGATGCACTACGCGCCGCAGGCCATGCCATTCCACTTCACGCCGTTGCCGGCGCTTTGGCCAACACGACCATCCCTGGCCGCATGGAAACCTTGCACCTCGACGGACCCAACGGCATCGTCGATGTCCTGCTCGACGGCGCCCACAACGAAGATGGTGCGGCTGCCTTGCGGGCCCACCTTGCCGATTTGGACTGGGGTGGTTTTGACTTGATCGTGGGCTTCCAAGGCGACAAAGATTGGCCGCGCATTCTGTCGGCATGGCAACCGCTGGCCGCACGCGGATGGGGTGTCCCGCTACGCAGCCCACGCACCCTAGACCCCGCGCGGATGCGGGAGCACTTCGAGTTCACACCATTTCAGGTGACCACGGACGCAGGCGATGCCATTGAACGGGCCGTCGCAGCCGGTGCAACGCGTATCGTCATCGCGGGGAGCCTTTGGCTCGTTGGCGAGGCACGCGCGCACTTGCTGCAACGGCCCAAGGAGGAAATTCGTGGCGACCAATAGGGTCCAGCTACACGCCGAGTTGCCTTGGATAGATCCGCTGGAGGCGGCGGCCTTGCTTCCCGAAGGCTTGTTGCTCCACGGCGCCGGCCAACACCCGGAGGTTCGGTGCTCGTACATGGGGCTCAACCAAGTCGCCGAGGCGCGGCTCGAACATGGCCTGTTGTGCATCACGAATGGAGACGAATCGACCACATTCGACGATCCATTGCCGGCGCTGCGCAGGTGGCTCCAGGAGCATCGCTGGAATCTCGATGAACGGCACGCCTTCACCGGCGGTTTCGTCGGCTACGTGGGCTACGAATTTGCCCGGGTCCTTGAACCGACGCTGCCCGCACCCAAGGAAGCGCCTGGAACGCCGGATCTGTTGCTTCATCTTTGCACGGATGCCTTGGTCTTCGATGTTGAGGCCCAGATCGTCCATTTGTACGTGGCCGATGAACCGGTAGCGGCCGCCAAGCGCCTCGACATCTGGCAAGAGCGGCTTCGGGCCAAGCCGCCGTCCTTCGCGCCGCCGCCGGTCCTACAATGGGTTGCGCGCACCGGTCAGGATGCTTTCGAAGCGTCTGTCCAGCGTTTGCGCGATCGCATCCTCGACGGGGACTTGTTCCAGGCCAACCTCGCCACGCGTTTCGACGCCGCCTGCGATGCCAATCCGTTGGACTTGTTCCACGCGTTCTGCCAAGGCAACCCGTCGCCCTACATGGCACTGCTTCGCTACCCGGACCATGCCATCGTCAGCAGCAGCCCCGAACAATTGTTTGCAGTCGAGGCGGGTCGCATTCGAACGCGTCCCATCGCGGGCACACGTGGACGCGGCGACACGAAGGAGGCGGACTTGGCGCGCGAGGCAGCGTTGCGCGAGGATCCAAAGGAGCGAGCCGAGCACACCATGCTGGTGGACTTGCTGCGCAACGACATCGCGCGGGTCAGTCGCCCGGGCACGACCCAGGTCACGGAAGTGATGAGCGTCGAGCGGTACCAGCATGTGATGCATCTCGTGAGCTGCGTCGAAGGCGACGTGCGGCCTGACACGGATTTCATCGACTGGATGCAGGCGCTGTTTCCTGGTGGTACCATCACGGGGGCTCCCAAGCATCGCGCGTGCCTCCGCATCCACGAGGAAGAACCGGTGCCGCGCGGGCCCTACACAGGCAGCGCGGGCTTTCTCAGTTGGAGCCACAACGCGCACTGGAACATTCTCATTCGCACCTTGGTCCAACGAAATGGACAAGCATCCGTCCATGCAGGCAGCGGGATTGTGGCCGATTCGGTGCCGGCCGCCGAATGGAAGGAAGCCGGTCGCAAAGCCGCGAGCCTGTTGCGCGCGGGTGGGCAGGCCCGCCCCGATGCTGGGTCCGTTCAGCGCCACGGCGCGTGGACGCCGCCGCGTCCGACGGCGCAAGTTGAGGCGCGTGTGCTCATCGTGGACAATTATGACTCGTTCGTTCACAACCTAGCTGACTACGCGGCGGCGTGCGGGGCCGACGTGAAGGTCGTGCGCAACGACGAGGCGATAGAGATCATCGAGGATTGGAAGCCCAGTCATCTCATTCTGGGGCCCGGCCCTGGCTGGCCGGCTGAAAGTGGACTGACCTTGGACTTGGCCCGCGCGTTGCCGGTGCCCACCCTTGGCATTTGCCTGGGGCATCAGGCCCTGGCCGAAGCTCATGGGGGCGAGGTCCATGTCGCGCCGCCCGTGCATGGCAAGACCAGTCTCGTCCATCACGACGAGGACTTGTTTTCCCACTTGCCAAGCCCCTTCACGGCCACCCGGTATCACAGCCTCATCGTGACCCCGCCCGAGGGATGGCGTGTTTCCGCTTGGCTTGACGACGGCACGGTGATGGCCATGCGGCATCCTAATCGGCCGGTCTGGGGCTTACAATTCCACCCTGAAAGCCTGCTGACCGAGGGCGGATGTGAAATCATCCGACGGTTCTTGGCCACATGATGGCAGGCGCCTTGCAGCGAATCCATCTCGGGCACGGCGTCTACGAAACGCTGCGAACCCATCCAAGTGGTATGTGGCAAGAAGCGCGCCACATGGCGAGGCTGGCGCGGGGTGCTGAGGTTTTGGGCTTGGAGCTGCCTGAAGATATGCGCGAGCGGTTGGCGGACCTGGTGGCGCCGGATCGTCGCATCCGGATCGACTTGCATGGCGGCGATTTGGACAGCATTGAAGGACCCGGCGTGGCCACCGTGTCCGTCACGCATCGGCCATTCGTCCTCCAATCCGAGCCCATCCGCCTCTGTACGACGCCGGTGCAATGTCCACCCCAGCCATGGTCGGGCATCAAGACGACGAGTATGTTTGGCCATGTTCAGGCACGACGTTGGGCCTTGGCCCGTGGCTTCGAGGATGGCCTGTTGGTGCACGGCGATGAGGTCGTCGAAGCGAGCACGGCGAACGTGTTTGCCTTGGTCGACGGCCAATGGCACGCGCCCGGCGCCGAGGCGGGGGCCGTGGACGGGGTCACCCGACAGGTTCTGCTCGATCAAGTCGCCGCGGTGCCGCGACTGTCATCTGCGCAATTGGCAAGAGCCACCGCTGTGGCATTGACCAACACGGCCGGAATTCGGCCCGCGACGGACCTTGACGGCCGGACTTTGGCCGTGGAGCCTGTTGCTGCTTTGCAGGCCGTGTTTGACGAGGCCTGGCAATGCGCGTGATGGGCATCCTCAATGCAACGCCGGACAGCTTCAGCGACGGCGGCGAGTTGGATGACGGATTGCATGAACGCATTGCGTGCATGATTGACGAAGGCGCCGACATTCTGGATGTCGGTGGAGAATCGACCCGCCCGGGCCACGTTCCGGTGTCGGCCGAAGCGGAAATTGCTCGCGTTGTGCCAGTCATCGAAGCGATTCGGGACATCGATGCGCGTGTGCCCATCAGCATCGACACGAGCAAGGCTGCCGTCGCTCGTCGGGCCATCGATGCCGGGGCAACATGGGTCAATGACGTCCGCGGTTTGACGGATCCCGAAATGGTGGACGTGGCGCGGCATGCCCACCGCGTTGTCTTGATGCGGAGCGACTCCATCGAGGGAGACATCGTGGCCGGCGCCGCACGCCAACTGGATGCCATTGCACGGCGCGCCATCGAAGGTGGCCTGGATGCGTCGTGCATCATTCTCGATCCTGGCCTTGGATTTGGGGAACGGCCCGGCGCCGACGTGGATGCGAATCTGGCGCTCATTGATGCGGGGGCTGCGTTTGGTCCCTATCCGACCCTCATCGGTGCGAGTCGCAAACGATTCGTCGGGACCTTGATGGCGGAGCCTGATCCTAGGCGTCGCGTGGCAGGCAGCGTCGCCATGGCCGTGCGAGCACGAGATGCAGGCGCGTCCTACGTCCGCGTCCACGACGTGCGTGCCACCGTCGAGGCCTTGCAGCGCTAGTGGCTGTGGCCGTCGTGGTCGTGGTTGTCGTGTTCGTCTTCCGCGGCGACCGGCTCTGCTCCATGGATGAGCGTCACGGCAGCCGGGTCCGCCAGGAGCACCGGGCTCGTGCGGGCTGCGAAGCCGCCTTCACTGAAGCCAGCCGGTTCGCCTTGGATGACGTCCGTGATCGTGACTTCGAAGCGCAGCGGGCGGTTCAAGTCGGCGTTGATGACCTGCGCGCTGTAATCGTACAGGATGTGGGTTTCCGTCATGGCGCGGGTGCGGTACATGCCGGGTTCCAGGCCTTCCAGTGGGGCGCCTTGGCTAAACGGACCGGGCTCCGGGATGACGAATTCGACGCCCGGGTTGGCTTGCAAGTCGAACAGCAATTCGCCGTCTTCGACGGTGGTCACGACGATGATGCCGAGGCTGTCAAGGGCGGCCGTGTGATCGAGGTGGCGGAACGTCACGGAGTCGCCGTCGAGGGCGACCACTTCAGCGAGGAACACGCCGTTGAATTCGAAAGACTCGCCCACGACGGGATCGATGCCGACGACGCTCTGGAACGTGGCAAGATCCGTGCTGGATTCGGCTTGTCCGGGCGCCAGTTGGTCCCGGCCGGTACTGATGATGGCGCCGTAGGGGCGGCTGGGGTCGGCTTCACTGTCAAAGGTGAAGGTCTGGCCGACGGGTTGGCCGATGAGGTGGCGCTCGAAGTCGCGGCCCAGGCCGCTTTGGCCCTTGCCGATTTCGACTTCGAGGTCGGTGCCACTGGCGACTTGGGCGCCAGAGTGGAGGTCGAATGCGGTCCAGTTGACCGTGGCGGTGTCGCCGATGGCGGCGGTGCCTGCGGGGGCGCCGGTGCAGCCGCTCAGGGTCACGGCGATGAGGCTTGCGAGGGTGAGAACGAGGGTTCGGTTCATGCGAGTCTCCGCTGGACGAAGCTGTCAAGCCGATCGAGGGCGGTCTCCAAGATAGGGGTATCGGGCAGGATGACGAGGCGGAAGTGGTCTTTGCCGTAGGTGGGGCAGAAGCCGCTGCCATGCACGGTGAGGACCTTTTCCTCGTTGAGGAAGTCCAAGACGAAGTCCTTGTCGTCCTTCCAGGGCGTCGTGCCACCGTCGGCCATGGCGTCGATGCGGGGGAAGGCGTAGAAGGCGCCGTCTGGCTTGGCCGAGGAGATGCCGTCGATTTGGTTGAGGCGCTTGACGACGAAGTCGCGGTGGCCGCGCAATTTGTCATTGACGGCTTGGATGTGGTCTTGGGGACCATCGAGGGCGGCTGCGGCGGCTTTCTGGGCGATGGTGCTGGCGCAGATGCGGTTGCGGGCGACCTTGAGGACGCCTTCCTTGATGGACGCGAGGCTGCCCGTTGGGTCGTTCCAGAGGCTGTGGCCAAGGCGCCAGCCCGGGACGAGGTAGACCTTGCTAAAGCCGTTGAGCGTCACCATGGGAACGTCGGGCGCGACGGTGGCGCTGGCGACTTGCTTGCCGTCGAAGGTCATCTCATCGTAGATCTCGTCACTGATGAGGAAGCATTGGTCCTGGTGTTCCCCCACGACGTCGGCAAATTGCTTGACGACCTTCTCTGAGTAGAGCGCGCCCGTCGGGTTGTTGGGATTGATGAGGGCGACGGCTTTCGTCTTCTTGGTGATCTTGCTGCGCAGGTCATCCACGTCCGGCTGCCAGTCCTCGTCCTCGATGGTGTTGTAGTGGACTGGCGTGCCCCCGAAGTACTTCACGAGGGAATCGTAGGGCGGGTATGCGGGGCCGGGAATTAGCACTTCATCGCCGGGAATGATGCTGGCGCCTAGCAGCATTTGCAGGACTTCCGTGACGCCCGTGCCAACGATGACGTCGCCGTCGCCGTAGCTGACGCCGTTGCGGCGTTGCTCGCGGCGTTGAATGGCATCGACCAAGTCCGGGTGACCTTCGCTGGCGGTGTAGCCGTTCTCGCCGTCGGCCGCGGCCTGGGCCAGGGCGTCGATCATGAATTGCGGCGGTTGGAAGCCGTAGGGAATCGGGTCGCCGATGTTGAGCTTCAGGACTTCATGGCCTTGGGCTTCGAGTTTCCGGGCGGGCAGGACGACGTCGCGGATGGCGTACTCGACTTGCAGGCTGCGCTCGGCGGCGGGCAGGGTGTGCACCGACTCCATAGGGGGCGCGAGCCGGGGGCCTTCAAAAAAGGCGCTTGCAGGAACTGCCAACAACGCTCAAGTGCCCGTCCGTCGAGTGAAGGTCATGAAATGGTTGGTTGGATTGTTGGTGGCTGCGTTGTTGGCTGGCTGCAGTGACGAGGCCGCGCCTGCAGACGATGAGCCAGATTTGGGCTTGGAAGGCGAATTGGAGGCCACCGAATCGACGGGGGTCATCCGAGGCGTCGTGCTCGACCCCAGCATTGTGCCGATTCAAGGCGCCACCGTGACGCTGGGGGACGGCACCACTGTCCAAACCAATGCCAACGGCGGCTTTGGCTTCTCGAACCTGGAGCCGGGTACCTACTTCCTCGACATCACCAAGCTCGGCTTCACACCGACGCAAACCAGCGCCGAAGTCGAAGCGGGGGTGGATTTGCCGCCTGTGGTCAAGGTGCAGCTGGTGCCGGACGCCTCCAGTGCGCCGTACGTGCAAGCGTTCCAATTTGATGGCTACATGGCGTGCAGCCTCAGCTATATCGCGCTATGTGGGTTGCCCGTCGTTGACGAAACCACGGAGGACAATTTCCTGGCAACCTTCGAGTTGGATGGGCCCCCAGATTGGATCAACATGGAGGCCACGTGGCGCGGGACCCAGCCGACGGGCAACCAATTCAACATGAACATGGGGCGGACGCCAGCCGGACCGGACACGACCTGTTGCACCGCCCAAGGTCCGAGTCCGCTCCTGATCACAGCCAATGCGACGACCATTGCGGAGGGTGGAATCGGGACGGAAGGGGACCTCGTCCACCGGATGTTTGCCTGGGAAATGGAAGGTACTGGGATTGACGACCACACGGGACAATGTGTCCCCGTTGTGCTCACGACGTACTGTCAAGGCCCTGGCGTCGCCCTCGACCAGAACTACCAGGTCTACGTGCATGCGTTCTACCACTTTGTGCCGCCGGAAGGCTACCGCTTCACCGAAGACGGTGCGCCGACCCTGCCGACCTAGGCGAACGAATTCACGCGACCCGTCAGCCACAATTCCCCGACGAGCCACGCGTAGGGGTGGTCTGGGACGTGGACGGTCGCGATACCGCCAACAGGCAGTCCATGGAGGGCGGCGGCGGCCACGTCACCGCCAAAGGGCAGCTGCAGGGCGTCGGCGCGGGTGCCATTGCCAAGGTACCAGGGGTCGTCGCCCAGCAGGATGAAGTCGCCGTACAAGTCGAAGCGGTCGATGTCGCGCGCTGGCGCATTGCTGGCCACCAATTCTCCTTGGGCGTTGAAGGCGTAGAGCGTCAATCGAACCGATTGGTTGGTGGCGTCAAAGCCTGGTGCGTCTGGCACTGGGCGGGCCATCCAAGGGGCCTCTGGTTGGGGGCACGGTGCCCGGATGCAGAGGATGTTGTAGGTCGGCTCGACTTGGATGGTGCCGATGTGATCCGTGTGCCAGGTGATATCCGCCGTGGCATTGGGCGGCCATGCGTCTTGCTGCGTCAGATCGTCCCAGACGGGTGGTCCTTGCCAGGTCACATTGCTTGGCCGCTCGGGGTTGGCGATGACGAGAACGGAGCCCTGGGCCATGCCGTCGGGCCCACTTTCAAATGGGAAGAGGACGCCGGGGTCCTCGACCGTCGGAATGAATGGTGCCAGTGGCTCTGGCTCCGGAATGAGGAACACCGCGACGCCGACGAGGGCACCGATCACCAGCGGGATGCCGAGTTCTCGCATCATGCGGTCTTGCCGTGGGGGCTGCCCGTGGTGGCCGAGACGTCGCTGCTCGTGGGGCGCTCATCCGGATTGAGGTCACGAATCTTCTTGACGGGCACGCCGCCGTAGATGGCGTTGGAATCGAGGGTCATGCCCTTGGGCACGAGGCTCATGGCGCCGACGTGGCAATTGTCACCCATCGTGACGCCGGGGAAGATGTTCGTGTACTGGCCCACGGTGCAGCGGGCGCCGATGGTCACGGGGGCGCGTACGAGTTTGTTCTTCTCGCCGACGTGTCCCAGGAGGCTCGCATTGGCGCCGATGACGGTTCGGTCGCCGACGGTGAGCAGGTCCAAGTCGTAGACGTGCTGCGTATTGAACACGACTTCCTTGCCAATCTTGGCGCCCATGGCGCGCAGGTACCACGGGTAAATCGTCGTGGCGCGCGCAAAGCGTCCAAAGACGGTGTTGAACATGAACAGCAAGCCGTTGTGGTTGTACCAGAACCAGATGCGGAACGAGTAGACGGGAATTTCGCCGATGTGGGGCTTCCACCAGAGGATGTAGCGCATGATGAAGCGCACAATCGGCAGGACCACCATGAGGCTGATCCCGAAGACGAAGAAACCGATGATGGACCAGTACAGGCCGACCAAGGGGTCCGCCAAATCTGCGGCCGGCCCCATCCAAGCCCAGGAAACATCTTGGTCCCAACCCCATTTGCCAAGGAGGAATCCCGGCGTGGCCGCGATGGCCATGAAGAAGCCGAGGCTCATGTAGGAATAGATCCAAATGGAGCCTGCAAGGGCTTTGAGGACGATCTTTGCCAGACTGGCCACGCCCGTTGGACAAGCCTTTCATTCTTCAGGCCACCGACACAGGATTCATACCCCCGTCCGGAGTCGAAGCAGCATGAAGTGGTTGGTTGCCATGTTGGCCTTCGTCGCCGTGGCCGGATGCATTGAGGACGGCGATGGCGTGCAGGAGCAGACGCCGGTGCCGGAAGTCGCCGCGCCGGCATTCAACGCCGATGTGGCCGCTGCCGTCGACTGGTTCGAGCAATTTTCCAGTGGTGGCAAGCGCGATGCGTACGTCCCGGACATTCCTGGCGTGACCTTCAATCAGGCCAGCCGCGACGTCATCGCGGATACGCTTCGCAATGCCGGTGGCGAGGTCCAGGTCATTGGCTACGCCGCTGGTGCCTTGGGTCTCAGCGCACCCGATGCGCTCCCCATCCAGGCTTGGGCTGTCGAAGCCAGCTGGCCTGGAAGCAACGAGAGCCTTGGCGAATTGGGGCTCATTGCCCATTACGATACGCAAGCTGGAACCATCGTCGGTGCCTATGACAACGGCAGTGGCACGGCCGTCGTCGTGCACACCTGCATCGAATTGTCCACCCTGGACCTTCGCCGCGACCTCACCTGCGTCTTGTTTGACGCCGAAGAAATCGGTACCGTGGCAAGTCGCGCCTACGTCGCCGACACCGATCGCACCTTCGACCTCGTCATGGGCTTCGACATGGTCGGCCTCAATTGCGATGCCTACCCCTGGAAACTGTATGGATTCGTGGGCGCCAACTTCGCGCAGGAACTCTTCGCTCTGACCAACACGACGTTCCATAACGCCGTGGGCGACTGTGCGACGGTCTTCGACTTCAACGACCGTAACAGCGACGAAGCCAGCTTTGCCAGTGCCGGCATTCCGACCGTTCGCTTCGCCGGCGGCCGCAGTGCCAGCGACTACGATCAATACCACCTGCCGGATGACACGGTCGAGCATCTCTACGAGTTGACTGGCGGCCGGGCGAACTGGGAATCTGGTTTTGGCGATGTGATGCGCACCGCCTACGACCTCGCCGTGGCATTCGACCAGACCACCATCGAGGAACTGGCGGCAGCCTGAAGTCACCCGGCCTGCCTCGCCGCTTGATGCGGGTCCTGGTGCTCCTTTTCGTCGCCCTCCTGGCTGGTTGTGTCAGCAATGAAGATTCCACGCCTGAACCGGACCTGGCCACGCCGTCTCTAGACGCCCCGCAAGTGGACGTCAAGGCCGCCGTGGATTGGTGGGAACACATCAGCACGGCCTATCCGAAGCATGACACGTATACGCCCACGAATGATGACCTGCGCGACCATTTGGTGAGCGAATTGGAGGGCCTAGGCATGGAGGTCGAAGTACGCACCTACCAGGCCTTGCCTCGCGATTCGGCTCCCGTGCCCGTCGCCAACCCAGTCACCACGGTCGATGCCATCATCGCGACGAAGCAAGGCGCCTGGGCCAAGGCGGCGCCCGACGCCCCTGAACACCGCATGGGTCTCGTGAGCCACTACGACACGCAAACTGCGACCGTCCACGGCGCCTACGATGACAAATCCGGCGTCGCTGCGGAGTTCCACATCTGCAAGGCGCTGCTCGAGGTGGAAATGAACCGCACGCTCAGCTGCATTTTCTTTGACGCCGAAGAACAAGGCCTCATCGCGAGCCAGCGCTACGTGGAAGACATCCAGGACGAGACGGACGACTACGTCTACGACATGGTCCTGGGCTACGACATGACGGGAATCAACTGGCCCGGCCACGACTGGAAAATGTACTTGATGACTGGACCAGCAGAGGACATTCCATGGCTGCAAGCCCTGGGTCAAGAAGTGCTCCACGGCCAACTCGGTTACCCGGAATCTGGCGTCGAAGTGCTGGACACCCACGACCGCAACTCGGATGAGCGGCGATTCAAGGAAGCCGGCATCCCAATCTACCGCTTCGCCGGCGGCCGCCACGCGGCGGACTACCCACAATACCACATGCCGCAGGACACGGTGGAATACGTCTACGAATTCGTCGACGGCCGGGCCAACTTCGAAGCAGGCTTTGGCACGATCCTTGAAGGCAGTATCCACCTTGCACTGGCACTCGACCAAGCGACGCTTGACGAATTGCGCGCCTAAATTCGCGTCAATTCAATTGCGAGGGCCTCGGGATCGGAATCCTGCATGGCGCGGCTGTGCTCGCCTGGCTTCAGGTCCTTGATTTTGCGGACTGGAACGCCGCCATAGACGGCATTGCTGTCGAGCCGGGCGCCCTTGGGCACGAGGCTCATCGCGCCGACGTGGCAGTTGTCGCCAAGCTGCGCACCGGGAAACACGGTGGTGTACTGGCCGACCGTGCAATTCTTGCCGATGACGATGGGCTCGCGGACCAGGTGGCCCTTCTCGCCGACGTGTCCGATGATGGCGGCGTCCCCGCCGATGACCGTGCCGTCCCCGATCGTCAGCATGTCATGGTCGTAGACGACGTTGCTGTTGACGATGACGTGCTTGCCAATCTTGGCACCCATCGCGCGCAGAAACAGGACATAGAGGGCACTGCTGCGCCAGAACTTGCCGAACAAGGTCTGCCACGCGAGGATGAGGCCGTTGTAATTGTACCACGACCAGACCTTGAATGATCGAATCGGAACGCGGCCCTCGCCAGTGGCGGCGCCCATCAGTCGGCGCAGGATCGGGAGCACCAGCATCATCGTGATACCCATGATGAAGTAGCCAAGCGTCACCGCCAACGTCAGCAGGAACAATTTGGCGGGTCCAGGCGGCGTCCAACCCCAGAACGTGTCATGGACATAGACCCAGTTGGCCAGCAACACCGCCGGGAAGGCACATGCCGCGAGGATCAAGGCCAACGTGACGAAGGAGTAAATCCACAACACGCGCGCTGCGAGCTTCACCGCAAGACCGGCCACGCCCACTCATCCGCCGATGGGCTTGAAACCTTGGTGTCCGCGACGACACCTAGCCCCGCAACGGCTAGCACCCGTTCATATGCCGACCCGATATGTTCACCCCATGGGCTTGGGTGAACCTGCCAGCAGCATCAGCCACATGGCCGGAGGCGCCTTGGCCATTCCCGCCACCATCTGGCTCCTCTTTGCTGCCGACGGGCCCTTGGCCATCACGAGTGCCGCAGTCTTTGGAGCCAGCCTCATCGCTGCGTACACGCTGAGTGCCATCTACCATGCCTTCCCAAAGGCCAGCGGCGCCAAGAAGTGGCTGCGCCGTATGGACCACGTCGCCATTTTTCTCCTGATTGCCGGGACCTACACGCCGGTCGTGCTCGTCGGCTTGGGCGGCGCCTGGGGTTGGAGCCTCTTCGGTGTCGTGTGGGGCCTCGCCATTCTCGGTATCGTCCTGAAACTCACCGTCGGCGCCGGTCCAAAATGGATCCAACCCGTGCTCTACATTACCCTGGGCTGGATGGTCGTCGTTGCGGCGCCAGCGATGCTGGATCGCCTCGCCACGCCCGCCCTATTATGGCTGCTGGCCGGCGGCGTCATTTACTCCGTGGGCGCCATCATCTATGCAACCCACAAGGAGGGCAAGCTCTGGGGTCTCGACGGGCATGACTTGTGGCACTTCTTCGTGATTGGCGGCAGCGTGTGCCACGTCGTCGCCGTCGCAGGCTACGTGCTCTAGCGCTTTTCCTGCTGCTCGTACATCGCGGCCAATTCGGCCACGGTGGTCGCTTGATCGACGGCCTTGTCGTCGCGCCATCGCGTGAAGCGAGGGAACCGCGCGGCGAGGCCACTGGCCTCCCGATATGTGCCCCATGATGCCTTGTGGACCGGGCTCAGCGTGATTTCTGCGGCCTGCACCTCCATGACGATGCCCGGCCGGAACCACACATCCGGCGTCATGTCGCTGTCCACTTCGGCCGGCTGCTCCTGGCTGACGAGATTGGCGAACTTGTCCTTCAGACCGATCAATGTGGCATCATCAAAGCCGGTGCCAAGCTTGCACACACTGGCAAACCGGCCGGTATCCTCATCGCGGGCGGCCATGAGCAGAGCGCCGTACCAACCGGCGCGGCGGCCGCGACCATAGAATGCGCCGATGGCGACGAGGTCCATCGTGTCGACGAGATCCTCGGTGTAGTCGGTCTTGTATTTGATCCAGTCAAAGCCCCGATTGCCAGCCTTGTACGGCGCCTCCGGAGCCTTGCACATGATGCCCTCGGCGCCGTCCTGGACCGCTTGCTGGAAGAACGCCTCGACCGCGCCCGCGTCGTCGCACACCTGCATGGTCGCCAATTGCACGCGCTCGTCCAAGGTAAACAAATCGTCGATGCGAGCGCGGCGCTCGGCGTAGGCTTCGTGCATCGTGCTTTCGCCATCCACGGCCATGCAATCAAACAAGAACACGGCCACTGGAATCTCGTCCATCATGGTCGAGGCGGCCGTCGCTTCACCGAAGGCCGCTTCCTTGCGGGCGTCCTCTCCGAGCCCAGTCTTGCGGCCACGGCGGCGGCTGATTTCCTGGAAGGGTCGCAGTCGGCCGGTTTCCAAATCCACGGCAAGAACTTCGCCTTCCACAATGCAGTGCTTGTCTTTGAGTGCGGCCTTGAGAAATTGTTGCACATCGGGGAATTGGTCCGTCAATTCCTCCATGCGTCGGCTGAACAAACGCACATCGTCCGGCGTCACGTGACATTGCAGCCGCAGGCCGTCGTACTTGTACTCCACCGCTGAACTGCCGTGCTTTTCCAGAATGTCCTCGACCGTTTTCAGGCGCTCTGCTGCCATGGGTCGCAAGGGGATGCCGTGGCTGACATGCAGCGCGTCCACCGCGGGCAAGCCGCCTGCCGCCAGCGTCGTCGCCACCGTCGCCAAGTCGCTCGTCACATCGAAGCCGCGCTCCAAACGGGTCCGGGCATCTTCTTGCGCGGCTCGCTCGTCTTCCTCCATGTCCTGGACCGAGCGCACGCCGCGACCAAGATGCCACGCTGCCAGGGCATCCAGGAAGGTCAAGTCAGCCACGCCGAGACGCAGGCGCCCCGCCACGGTTCGAATCAGGAACTTTGCCTCGTCGCCAGATGCGTCGCTCAGGAGCTTGCCCAGCAAAGCCAGCTTCTTGTCCTGGCTGCCGGCACCTTCCACCTTCGCAATTTGCAGCAGGCGCCCGTAGGCATCCTCGATGGTCAATGGCTCCGGTCCAAACAACGTCGCCTGCTGGCTCGTCGCACCCTCGAGAAGGAGCCGGGCGGCTTCGCCGAGGTCGCCTGCTTGCTGGTAGGTGCGCACCACGTCACCTTCCTTGTGCGCCGTCGCTTCGCCAAGGGCCCGCAGAATCATCTTCTCAGCAAGCCCAAGTTCGATGCCTTCCCAGTCCGGGCGCACCTTGCCCTGCAGCAGGCGGACCGCCGGCTCCATGTCCTGCGCCGGCAGGGCATCCAGCATCTCCACAAGGATTGCCGTGCGCTCCAATCGCTTCGTCGTGCCCTCCAAGCGGTCAAAGAATGCGACGAGGCGAGCGTAGTCCACGAGCCTCGCAGGGCGCGGGATTTTGAATCAGTTCGGTCCGGCTACATTGCCAAGATGATGAAGTGTAGGGCTGCAAGGCCCAGGTAGGCGATGGCACCACCTGCCTGCAATCGGCCGCCGGGGGTTTCGTTTCTCGCCTTCCAGCCCCCCAGGGCCAGCCATGTAGATCCGACTACGATGGCTCCGAGGGTCATTCCCCAGCTTCGAATGAAGTGCCAAAATGACGCCGCTTTGTAGCAGAGGTCGTCCTCAGCGAATTCGCCTCCTACTTCATCGCAATCGGTTGCTTCTGGTTGCATGAATGGCAGCCACGCGATGGCCACAGCGAGGAACGTCGATAATATCACAATCGTGGTGCTTTTCCCATCCATTCATTGTTTCATTGTTGCCCTGTTTATAAAGAATTACCAGGCTGAGTTGCGCGAATTGAAACGGCTCGTCTTTTCTAGTAGCTCGTGGGGTATTTCCACGTGCACCCCGTGGAGAACATCCGCGGAATCGCTTCCGACCATCTCTCGGGCCGCCGCATCGTCGTCGGTGTCAGCGGCAGCATCGCAGCCGTCAAGGTCGTCGAACTGTGCCGCGAATTGATTCGCCACGGTGCCACGGTGCACGTCGTCATGTCCGAAGCCGCCCAAGGCATCGTCACGCCTGCTGCTCTCGAATTTGGCAGTGGCAATCCCGTCATCACGAAACTCGGCGGCCAAGTTGAGCACGTGCAACTTTTGGGCGACGTTCCCGAAAAGGCGGACTTGTTCCTCGTTGCGCCAGCGACTGCCAACACGGTCAGCAAAATGGCGCTCGGCATTGACGACGGGCCGGTCACCACCTGTGCCACGGTCGCCATTGGCACCAAGACACCCATCGTGATCGCGCCCGCCATGCATGACGCGATGCTCCAGCACCCCATCGTCGCCGAACATGCCCAGAAGCTCTTGGACATGGGCATGACGTGGGTCGAGCCGCGCCACGAGGAAAAGAAGGCCAAGCTGGCCGACATCGACGCCATCCTCGACGCCTGCATCAAGACCCTCGCCTCGGGGCCTCACGTTGGCAAGCGCGTCCTCGTC
This sequence comes from Thermoplasmatota archaeon, assembly GCA_049617695.1. Taxonomy (GTDB): domain Archaea; phylum Thermoplasmatota; class E2; order JACPAO01; family JAHFTW01; genus JBFKXH01. The sequence continues at coordinate 23,375 of JBMZJT010000010.1, forward strand.
GTCGGCGGCGCCACGGCCGAACCCCTCGATCCGGTGCGCGTCGTCACCAATCGCAGCAGCGGCAAATCGGCACTCATCCTCACCCAAGAACTGCGTCGCGCCGGCGCGGATGTGGCCTTGTGGTATGGTCATGCAACCCAAGGCGTCCCGGAAGCGCTGGCCGATTGCACCACGCGCTTCACGAGCCACGCCGACTTGCTCGAACTGGCCCGCCACGCCAGTGGCTTTGATCAAATCTGGATGCCCGCCGCAATCAATGACTACGCGCCGGAGCCCAGCGAACACAAAATCAGTAGCGAGCAAGACGAAGTGCACGTCACGATGCGGCCGTTGGCCAAAATCATCGAACAATTGCGCAGCGTCCTGCCCGAAGCGGACCTGATCGCGTTCAAGGCTGAAAGCGATGCAGATCAACTCGAATCCCAGGCCCGTGACCGCATGGCGCGCTACGGTTGCCGGTACGTGGTGGCCAACACGGCGGACGCCTTTGGTGCCGACGCCACGAGGGTTCACCTCGTCGGTGAGGACGTCGAGGTTATCGAAGGCAGCAAAGAACACGTCCTTCGGGCCGTCGTGCGCCGGGTCGGTTGCCCATGAAGCGCATGGCCTTCGCCCCCGGGCACGTCACTGGCTTCTTCGCCGTCCACGATGGCTACGCGGATCTGAGCCACAAGGGGAGTCGCGGTGGCGGCTGGAGCCTTGAACGCGGCGCCTATGCAGCCGTCGAGGAAGCTGATGCGACGCACATCGTCCAAGACGGCCTTCCCTTGGATGCGCCCGTCACGGCGGATGCCTTGAAGCGCCTCGCACCTGAACACGCATTCCACGTCGACTTGGTCCATCAATTGCCGATGAGCCAAGGCTTCGGCATGAGTGCCGCCGGAACCCTCGCTGCGTGCCTCGCCGCCGCGAACCTGCTGGACCTTGACGCCGAAACGGCCCTCAAAGCCGCCCATGAAGCCGAAGTGGCCGCAGGCACAGGCCTTGGCGATGCAGTCGGCAGCTGGTTCGGCGGCGGCGAGCTTCGCATCAAGCCAGGGTGCCCGCCGCAAGGTTGGGCCATGCACATTCACGCGCCGGAGCAAGCAGAATTCCTGTTCTGCATCCTCGGCGATCCCATTGACACGGGCCGCATCATCCGTGACCCGGACTGGAAGGAACGGACCCGTCGTTATGGCGACCCTGCCGTGGATCGACTCCTGGAAGGCGGCCGCGATAAGGCGTGGACTGAATTGCTGCATGAATCCTCCAGCTTCACCCGCGCCTTGGGGCTCGCCCCGGCGACGATGCTGGAATTGGGCAAGCAATTGCCTGACGACTTGGTTTGGGGGCAAGTCATGCTCGGATCCACGCTCTGGGTGCACGGCCTGGCCGGCGACTTGGACCGCGCCGAAGCCCTCCTGGAAGGCCACGGGGAACTCCTTCGCGCCCATGTCGATCCCAACGGCGCCCGGCTTGTTCGATCCATGCCGGCGGCGATGGTGTGAAACAAGGCGTCGCGAACCGCCGTCTTTGATTGCCGAACAGCCCAGCGGATTGCCTGAACTGGATTAGGCGTGGTAACTCATCGGCAACTTGAGCGCCGCGTGGCGCTTCGCGATGGCGTCGTCGCCAAGGCTGCGGAACCCGTCGCCGTCAATCACGGCGATGTCCATGCCGTTGCCGCTGGCGCTGTCGCGGCGCATGGCGGCGTTGAGGCCGCGAATGGCGAGATCGGTCGCCTTTTTGACATCCAAGTTGGCTTCCATCCGATCTTCCAGGACACCGTACACGAATGCGCTGCCGCTACCGGTCACGGTCCAGGATTCGGGGATGGCACCGCCGGCGCTGTCGATGCTGTAGACGCTGCCGCCCTTGTCATCGTAGCCGCCGACGATGAGTTGCACCCAGTAGGGTTGGAATTTGGAATGGTTCAGGAGGTTGCCCAGAAGCGTCGCAGCGCCGCGAACTGGAAGGGGGGCGTCGCGCTTGAATTTGTAGAGCTGGGCCTGGGCACTGAGGTTGCGGGCAATCATCTGGGCGTCGCCCACGAGGCCCGCCGTGGTCAATGCGAGGTGGTCGTCCACGGCGAACAATTTCTGGGTGTTCTTGTGGCTGACGAGGTGCCCCATCGTGGCGCGCTTCTCAGTGGCCATCACGACGCCGTCGCTGCATGCCAGGGCGAGGGTGGTCGTGCCGGTCTTGACGGCGTCCTTGGGGGCAGCTTGGGCGTCCATTGCACTCCTGTGGTGGCTTTGCAGGCCTTTATGGGTGTCGGTGAGTCACCCGATTGTGGAATCGAAGCTTGCGCCGCCGGGTGAAATCCAGCGGCCTGTGCCGTCAACGGTTCCTCACACGATTCTTTGGGCGCTGGCCTGTGTTGCCGTCCTTGTCACGCTGTTCTTCCTCGGAGTCTGGATCGGTTGGCCACAGGCGCTGCTCATGCCAGTCGGCGTGCTCTTCTGGGGCGACGACGCCATCCCTGGAATGGCATTGGCCAACCTTGTCTTGGCGTACCCATTTACCTGGGCCTCGTCGGCGCCAGTCCGCAGGAGTGCCTGGCGCCTCGTTGCCGTGCTGGACGTGGTGCTGGTGCTGGCGATCGCCGGATGGGAACTCTGGGTCCTCATCTTCCTCCCCGCCGCTGGATGGTTGGCCCGGAGTGCCTGGCGCATCAGCAACAGTGAAACGTGACCTCGGCTCGGCGGCCTCGTGGACTTCGTTGTGATTTGCGTCGGCACCAGCCACCCTGGCAATGTCGGCGCCGTTGCCCGCGGTGCATTGAACTTCGGCGTCAAGGAACTGCGCTTCGTCGCGCCCCGATGCGACATTCACTGCGACGAGGCCCTGAGCCGCAGCGTCCACGCCAAGGAATTGCTCCTGGCGGCCAAGACGTACCCGGATTTGGAATCCGCAATCGAAGGCACCAGCATCCGCGTCGCCACCAGCGCCCGGCAGACGACTGCGGACAACCGCTTCCTGCGCAAGCCCATCGACGTGCGCGAATGGGCCGAAAGCGTCGCCGCCCTGGATGGCACCATTGCCTTGGTCTTTGGCCGCGAAGATTCCGGCCTCAACAGTGAAGAAGTCAACCTCTGCGACCAGCTCGTCACGATTCCCACCAGTGACTACGCGAGCCTCAACCTGGCGCACGCTGTCACGGTCTTGAGCTACGAATTGCACCGCACCGTGGCCGCCAGCATCACGCCGGAACGGAAACTCGCCCCGGACACCCTGGCAGCCATGCACCAAGCCTGGGACGACGTCGTCGAAGCCGTCGAAGGTCGCGTCTGGCGCCAAGACGTCGCCAAGGGGATTTTCCGCAAAATCGTCGGTCGCAGTCTCCCATCGGATCATGAAGTGCACAACGTGATGGGCATCTTTGGCAACGTTCTGAAGCGGTTTGACCACCCGGATTGGCGCACGGAGGAATCGACGCGGACCCTGAAAGAACGCGGCCTCATCGCCGAACCGGTGGCGCCCGTGGACGACGGCGCCCTGGACGAAGAAGCCTAATCGCGCGGCGGCCATCGGCTGCTGTTGCCCAGCTTCATCCCGCACCTCGTGGCGCCCGTGCTCGTGGCGCTGGCCTTCTTTCCCATGCGGCGCAAGCAGATTCTGCTCTGGGCGCCCATGGTCTGGGTGCCGGACTTGGACTACTTCTTCGCCGTGGAATACCATCGGGCCTTGCTGAGCAACATCTGGATTCCGGTCATCCTGTTTGGCAGCCTCGTCGCATTGTGGCGCCGCCGTGACCCGTTGGCCCGTTTCTGGGAATTCGCCACGCGGCCAGGGGCTCCCGGCGCGCTTCTGCTGACGAGCTACTACTTCGCCGGGCACATCTTGATGGACATCTTTGCCGGCGGGGTCGTGGTGCTCTGGCCCTTGACGCTGACGAATGTGTTTCTGTTCTTCCAAATCCGGGTCGATACGGCCACCAATACTCCTGTGGCTGAAGGTGGTGGCGGCATCGAACAAGGCATTCCCGAAGTCACGGCCAACTACACGTGGCTCAGCGCCATTGACGTCGCCGTGGGCGCATTCCTGGTCGCATGCATTGCCACGTGGCTTGGATGGCGGGGTTGGCAGCGCATCCAGGGTCGCCGGCCGCCGGTGACCGTAGTCCGCCGCGCCATCCAGAAACCTTGAATGGCGCTTTGGGCCTGAATTCTCTGTGCGCCCCGTTCTACCGTTGCTCCTGTTGACTGTGACTGCCCTCGCCGGATGCAGTGGCGGTGGCAGCGACAGTGACGGCGACGGGGTCAGCAATGAACTTGAGCTGGATGGCTGGGCGACGCACACCGTCGATCTGATCGATCGCCGCATCGCTGTGCTGATGACCAGTGATCCAGACCTCGTCGACACCGATGGTGACGGCCTCACGGATCACCAAGAACTTTTGGCGCGCACGAATCCGCGCGAGCCGGATACGGACTTCGACGGGCTCAGCGATTGCCAGGAAACCTTCCACACCGTGCTCGCAGATTGCCAGAACCCTGATTTTGACCTCGAAAATGAGGGAGATGGGGGCTACCCGACGGACCCGCGCAACGCCGACAGCGACCCGGGGCCGGCCCGCCACAAACTCACCCTGCCGTTTCTCGACGAAACCGGCACCCTAGGGCCAGGCATGACGCGTTTTGGTGACGGCATCTCGGATGGCGAAGAGATCCTCGGCTACCTTGTGCAAGTGGGTGCCCGGACGGTCAACGCAACGAGCGATCCGCGACTCGCGGACACAGATGGCGACGGCCTCGAAGACGGCGAGGAGCGGCTCTACGGGGGCAATCCCACGGTCGCTGACAGCGACGGCGACGGTTGTGTCGACGGCACGGACCCCTACCCCGGGCATGCGGAAATCTTCCGGATCGTGCCCCACAACGTCACGCTCCATGACGCCCCGGAAGGCGATGAAGCACGCATCCGGCTGGACATCCTCGCCGCCGATCGACTCATCGCGATTGGGGACCAGGAGCCCATTCGGGAAGGCGAAGAGATTGATTTGTCACACCTGGCGACGGAGGTGCCCACAGATGCCTGCAACATCGAACCCTACGATGGATGGACTCGCATCCAAGCCATTGTGTTTGACTTCGAAAGCGAAGTCCATCTCGATGGGTCCTCCACCACGGGTCGCGATCTCTACTGGAATGTTCGCAGTGGTGCCCTCGCCTGGGGCAGCGCCGACGGCGAGCGCCTGGAAACCGACCGCGCCACGTGGTCTGGCAGCCACGTCAGTTTCACCCTCCAACCCTTGGTGGAAGGCGTCTAGAGTCAAGCTTCGCAACCAGAACCCTTAAGGACAATCCAGAAGTCGTTCGCGTTGTGATGGGAGTTTCCTTCGAGAAACATCCCCCACAGGTGAAAACCATGACCAAGCGCCGTTTCGCAATTGCACTGGCCACCGTGTTCCTGTTGGGCATCTTCGCTGCCCCCACGACCGTTGCCCAGCTTCCGATTCCCCAATCTACGTTCGTGATGGACTACTCCGGCAACCCCCAGGAGCCCGTGGAGCCCCTCGTCACGAAGACCTTCAAGATCGACTACACCTTCGGCTTCACGAACCAAGTGCAGAACACCGGTGGTGTGCAAGGTGCTGCCCAAGCGCAGTTCGACATCAACTGTGACTCCGGCGTCACGGTTTCCGGTCCGGAATCCGACATCATCCCGATCCCGCCCACCCCGAGTGCTGGCAACTTCGAGCACGATGGCAGCCTGACCTACCAGCTCACCGTCAGCCGTGAAGTCAAGGCCCGTGAACCCCTGCGCTGTGACATCACTGGCAGCGTCATCACGCCCAGCGAGCAGACCATGCCCGCGCCCCCGGACGTGAGCCGCAACTTCCTGGTCCAGGCCGAATACTTCAGCCTCATTGAAGCCAAGACCGACCTCAAGCTGAAGCAGGGTGGCCCCCAGAAGCAGATCCCCTTCAACCTGGAAGTCACCAACTTCGGTAACGGCCAGACCAAGATCAACTTCGAAGTCACGGAGAAGCCCAGCGGCAAGTGGCAGGGTCTCGCCCCCGACGTCCTTCTGCTCGACGAGAAGGGCGGCACCCGCGAGTCCAGCACCGTCGCCTTCACCGTCGTGACGCCGTTCAAGAACGGCTGGAACAACGAAGAAGGTGGTTTCACGGTCCTCCTGAAGCCGGAATACTCCTTCGACCCCGACCAGAAGGGCAGTGAGGTCGCTGTGACCCTCGTCGCCCGTGTCCGCGGTGTCTACGTCCCGAGCCTCGAACCCCTGGTCATGGTGGGTGCCGTGCTCGGTACTGCCTTCATCGCCCGCCTGGTCAAGGAAGAGTAAATCTTCCGGCGGCGCTTTCTTTTCCCCTTCCTCCTCACCTTTTCTTTGTGGGTTCCATGAGGTACGCAATCATCATCGGCATCGTTCTTTGCGCCATGATGGTACCAGGAACCCAGGCTCAGCTGCCTGCTGAAGTCTATGCTTTTGGCCTCGTGTCTGAAGATGACACGACGGTGACGCTCGAACCTGGCGCCAACCGAGCCGAATTCGAGTTGACGCTCACGGATTACTCCAAGGATGCTCCTGATGGCATCTTGGCCGACCAGGACACGAACGCCGGTTTGATTCCGCACCGGACCACCTTTGCCTTCAGCTACGGCGAAGATGACAATGCCGCCGGCTGGGCCGTCGCTCCGCCGCCACCGACGCGCACGTTTGGTGGCGACGAAAAGACGCTGACGCTGCGCATCCAGAATCAATTGACGGTCATTCAGGACCCGATCATCACAGTGACGCTCAACGCCACGCACCGGTTCAGTGGTGGCGTCAAGTATACAGAAATTCCATTCACCATCATCACGGGTGGCCCCAACAACTACAATGCGTTGGTCAAGACGCCGTCAAAGGAGATTGCGCCCAACGACATCGACCAAGTGACGATTGCCATCACCAACAGTGGTTTGCTCCCCCGTGAATTCGTCATTGAATCATCCGTCAATTCCTGCAACCTCGACATCGGCTTCGAGGCCCTGCGTGTGGTCGATGCCAAGCAGACGCTCGACATCGACATCACGGTCCTGGGCCCGGATGACAAATTCTGGTACAATTTCGAATTGTGCGACCTGGACTTGGTCGCCTACCCTGCGGACCAACCCGGAAACACTCGGGTCCTCAGCCTGGACCCCGTGATTCAAGGCACCCAAATCGATCCAGTATGGGTGTTCAATTTCCTGATCGTCCTGGTGGCGGTCATCATCCTGCTCCTTCTCATTGCGCGACGCAAGTCACGCATCGAAGAGGAAATCCTTGGACGACCGCAGAAGCCGTGGCTGATTCCGGTTGAGCGCGTTTACCTGGATCATCTACGGGAGCGGGACCCCCAGGCGCACTACGTCGTGCGCCACTTCCTCATGGAGGAAGAATACCAATCCAGTTTGCTCTGGTACCATGATTACAAGAAGGCCACCAAGGGCAGTCGTGCCAAGGAACGCCTGGTGGTCGGACAGGAGCACAAGTACGATCGGTTCCAGAAGCGCTGGCAGCGTCGCATCGCGGCGCCGGGCAAGCAAGTCGACCGTTTGGCGGCGAGCTTGCAAAAGAAGCTGGACCGTCAAGGCAAGAGTGGTGCCCGGCAGGAACGCCGTAAGTGGAAGAAGCTGGTCAGAACCATGAAGGCGGCCCACGAAAAGAAGGTGGCCAAGGCGATGGCCAAGTGGGAAAAGCAACGCGCCAAGGCCGAGAAGAAGAAGCGGCCGGTCCCTGAGAAGCCCAGCTTCGGCGAGCCTGACTACCCACCGGAGCCCAGCGGCGATCGCATGCTCCTCGAGTCCCACAAGTGGAACAAGAAGGTCGTGAAGGCTCGTGCCAAGGCGACCAAGAAGGCAGGAAATCTCGAAGTCAAATTTGAGAAGAAGGATGCCAAGATGCTGCGCAAGGTCCGCAAGAAGGTCCTCAAGATTGCCCGCAAGCTGGACGATCCTGAATTCGCCAGCGAGCATCCGCTCCTGGCTTCCGAAGCCTAGACGCGTTTGATGTGCACGCGTTTCAAGTTGTAGTGCATGGGGCAATCGACCGCTTCGCCTACGGATTCAACAGCGTAGCGAACGTCGCGGGTCGGTCCAACCGGATGACATAGCTTCCAGTTGGGGCAGGTGGGATGACCGCAGTCCGGTGGACTGTACGTCGCGGCGGTGCCTCGCAGGCGCTTGGCTTCCAGGGTCGTCGCGAAGGATGCCTCGTCCAATTCGACCACGCGCATGCCGCCTTCGTGAAGGTTGCAGGGGTGGACCACGCTGCGCACGGCCTTGACCTCCATATGCCGGCCTGCTTCCGGAGCGAAGCACAATTTCTGGACAGGGCAGCCGTCGCATTCCTCGTAGGGGCCGCCGGTTGCCGTGAACCGGTAGCCGGGAGTCGCCAGCAAATCCGGCGCCAGCCCTAGCATCAGAACACGCCGGTTTGCTTGCAGACCTTCATGGCTGCTTCCTTGGTCAAGCCGCTTTCACCGAGGATGGTGTACCGTTCGGGGCGCAGCGTGTGGCACGTTGTGAGGGCCTCGATGATCTTGGTCTTGGAGATGCCAAGTTCCTTGGCGGTCACGGGGGCGCCGAGCTTGACGAGCGCGTCCCGGATGGCTTTCCAGTCGCCGCCGTGCAAGTTCATCATGAGAATCGTGCCGACGCCGACTTGTTCGCCATGCATGGCTTTCCCGGGCGCGATGCGGTCGAGTTGGTGGCTAAAGAGGTGCTCGGCCCCGCTGGCGGGGCGGCTGCTGCCGGCGACGGCCATGCTGACGCCGCTCACGATGAGCGCCTTGACGGCGACCCAGGCGGCTTCGGGGAGGCCGGGGCGGATGGAGTCAATGTGGTCGAGGACCAGGTCGGCACCGCTGTTGGCTAGCACGCCGGCGAAGGTGCTGTATTCTTCGGCCTTGAGGCGACTGGCGAGTTTCCAATCCAGCACGGCGGTCTTGTTGCTGATGACGTCGGCGCAGCCCGCCGCGAGCATGCGGTATGGCGCCTTGCTGATGACGCCCGTATCCGCGACAATGGCCATCGGAGGTTTGGCTTCCTTGCTGGTGCTGCCGCTGGATTCCTTGATGGAGGCACGGCCACTGCAAATGCCATCGTGGCTTGCACTGGTCGGGACGCTAACGAAGCCAGGGCCATGTTCGTAAGCAGCCAATTTGGCCACGTCGATCACGCTGCCGCCGCCGGCGCCGATGTAGATGCCGGCGCCAAACGCCTTGCCTTGCTTCACGAGGGCGTGGACGGATTGCATTGTGGGGCCGGGCGATTCGTAGAATTGCACGTCGAAGCCCGCGTCCCGCAAGGAGGCTTCCACGCGGTCGCCCACGAGCTTGCGCGTCATGCCGTCGACGGCCACCATGGCCTTGGGCTGGGGCTCGAGGTCGGCAACCATGGCGCCGAGATTGTCGATGGCGCCTTCGCCGACGAGCACGTTGCGCGGGAACACCATGCGCTTCATCTTGGCCGCTTCGTCCACGATGCGTGGACCTCCCCTTGGCCTTTAAGAAGCCACGGCTCGGGAGACGGCGCCTGACGGGTCCGAGCGCCGGGCGGGGTCGTCAGCTGACGTCCGCATGCCGGATGGCGACAAAGCCAGCGACCAGGCCCATGCCAGCGACAACGACGCCAATCCACGCGACGATGCGCCCTGCGGCCCATTGAATGTCTTGCGGGATGTCTTGGTCGAAGGCGACACTGGAGGCATCGTCCCACACCGATTCGGCCCCGGACGGGAACAACAGCGCCGCAACCAGCATTAAGACCCAGGCAACGGCGCCAAGAATGCCGGCAAGGGTCGTGACATGCATGCCGCGCACGACGGCCGAGGTGCCAAGGATGCCTGCCGCCACGAACGTCGAAATCAGTCCCACAGTGAACAGCGTGCCGGCCATGCGCACTTGGCCAATGCCATTGAAGTCGTCAAACAATTCGTGGCTCCAATCGAGCCCGCCGCCTTGGGCGCCGAAATCGAGTCGCACATCTTCCAGCCGAATCGAGAGCGTGGCGCCTTCGGCCGCGACCGTGCCCCAGGTGGCCGCAGATGCAATTGCAAACAGGATGGCGCCTACAAGGACCAGGCCGGCGCCGATGGCGACTTCCGTGGCGCCGCGACTCCACGAAAAGGCGAACTCAATGGGTTCACGCTGGGGCTTGACTTGTTGGCTGCGCTCCGCCGCGACCGCATCATCCAGCGTCCAGCTTCCATCCGACACAGCAATTCAGCCCTGCAGGGGGCTATGACGCTTCCGGGCAAAACACACAACTTCGCAGGCCGTTCCGGGGGCATGGATCGAACCCATGATGACGAAGCCATGGCGGCCCTGCTGGGTCAGCCGCGCCGCATTGCATTGATCGGGGCCTCACCGAATCCCGAGCGTGCCAGTCATCGGGTGATGCTCGATTTGCTGCGTCGTGGGCACGACGTGATTCCCGTCAATCCTGTCGCCGATGAAGTCGCGGGGATCCCTGCAGTTCCTGACATCGCTGCTGCCGCCGCTCGCTGGAATGCACCTCCCGAGATTGTGGATGTCTTCCGGGCGCCGGAATACTTGCCCCCCATTGTCGACGCCGCCATCGAAGCAGGTTCGGCTTGGCTCTGGCTTCAGCTGGGTGTCGTGGACGACGCGAGCCGTGACCGCGCGGTGGCCGCCGGGCTCAACGTCGTGATGGATCGCTGCATCAAGATGGAAGCTGCGCGCCTGACTTAGAGTGGTGCGGGCGTGCTGTTGCCGCAGCTGCTGCAGACCGGGTGTTGGTGACCAACGACGGTTTCCACGGTGCCACAGGTGTTGCAGCGGAAGTAGCGCGGGCCGCCAAAGGCATCGGTTTCAGCCGGCGTGGCGTGTTCGACGGTGACGCCGCGTTCGATGACACGCTCCGTGACGCGCGTCGAAATCATCCCGAGCAAGCTGGCGATGAGCAGGAGCAACAGGGCGAACGTAACGAGGTACCCCATCAGAATGGCTTCCGGAACCCAGGCATCCACGAAGACGTCGTCGTTGCGCAGGGTCAGGCCAGCGCCGTAGGAGACGACGGTCACGAGGAGCGTCAGGAAGCCGAGGGCGGACAGGACGCCGCCGGTGCGGGTTTCGCCGACGTTGCGCAAGACGGTCGTCACGAGGGCTGCGACCACGAACAGGATGCCGATGATGTACGTGAACGGCGTGACGCGCAGGTAGCTGATGCCGCCGCTGCCGTCCAGGCTGCTGTCGCTCCACCTGGTCTCGCCGTCACTGTGGCCCACATCCTTGGGGCCGTCAACAATCGTCTCGAAGCCGAACAGCGAGTACCGTTCTTCCACCGTCGTCATTTGCGGCTCGGCGTTGTTGTGCACCACGATGCTGTGGGCGACGGGCAAGAAGATGCCAAGCAGGAAGAGCAGCAAGGCAACGGAAAGGAGGATCGTTCGGGAAGTGCGCAGGCCATCCATGAGGTGCCCTCGACCTCCTTGGGCGTATTTCACGGTTGCCGGGTCCGCCCACAAAGGCTGTAAGCGCGGTTCCGGGATGGCTTGGCATGCGTGACGTGCCCGGCCTTGGCATGCTGTTCCTGCTTGTGGTGGCCTCGGCGACCGCCCAATACCAACCCGTGACTGGCGGAGATTTCACGGATTTGGAGGCTCGAGACGAGCTGGCAACTCCTGGCGACTTGGCCGATGCCCAGCGCGTGCTGCGTTTCATTCAGGTCAGCGACGCGCACATCATCGACGATGATGCGCCGTATCCGATGCGCCAGGAGATTCTGGACGACTACATCACGGCGTTCTCGACGAGCGCCCAGCGGCCGCAGGACGAGTACACCGACGAGGTGCTCAACAGGGCCATTGCCGCCATCAACGCCATCCATGCTGAGGATGCCCTCGATTTCGTCATCAACACGGGCGACAACATCGACAACCAGCAAGAGAATGAGCTGATGCGCTTCCTGGACAACTGGGAAGGCACGCTCACCACGGTCGGCCCCATCAGTGGCTTGACCTGCGTCGAGGATGGCCAATCGGTGGACGTCGAGGACACCAGCAATGACGAAACCGAGGACTGCACGTACCTCCCATCAGCTGTCAGCGACGCCAACGTGCCGCTCGCGCCAGGCCTGCCCTGGTTCAGTGCATTTGGCAACCACGACGGACTCGTCCAAGGCAACGTGCCCATTGAGCCGGGCTTCCAGGAAATCGCGGGCCAAAGTGGTCGATACCTCCTCACGCAGGAAGAATACGTCGCGATGCACTTCCGAGCCGGCCAGCAATGCGTCGAAGGCGACAGCATGGGCGACGTCTTGGATGACTTTGGTCACGGGTACGGATTCGCCCGACAGCGCCTGTGCGACGACGATCCTGACAACGACGGGTACTACAGTTTCAGCCTCGCCGGCGTCCACTTCATCGTCTTGGACACCATGAACGACGACTTCGTCTCAAGCAACGAAAACCTCCAAGGCCTGTTTGTGCCCCAACAAACGGCGGGCTACGACCTTATCGGTGGCTACGCAGAAGGCGCCATCGATCCGGCCCAAGCGGCGTGGCTGGAAGCCGAGATCGACGCCCATCGTGACCGCCTCGTCGTCCTGATGAGCCATCACACCATCAATTCCATGTTCACGGAACCGACTGCCGCCGGCTGCTGCGGTCCCAACGGAGAAAGCCTCGAAGACTTGCTCAACGAAGCAGGTTTCGTCACGGGCAAGGGCCTCGCTGAGATGTTGGCTGACAAACCCAATGTCGTCGCGTGGATCGGTGGCCATACCCACAAGCACCGCGTGGAGGCCAAGAACGTCGGCGCCGGCGAGAGTCAGGGCTTCTGGAACATTGAGACCAGCAGCCTGATCGATTCGCCCCAGGAATTCCGTACCATCGAAGTCTGGGTGACGGCGGACGGGGCCAAGGGCTTCTTGACGATGCGCAGCGCCACCCACGACTTCGAAGAAAGTCGAGCCTTGGCCGACGCAGATCCTCAGCGCGACCAAGAAGCGTCCGGCACCGCGTTGGATCAAGAAGTGCTGCTCTGGTTTGATGTCCCGCCAGGCGTCCGTCTGAGCCCACAACCAAGCCTGCCGCGCTTCCTCGTCCTCGATCTTGACGTGCCGCCCCTTGTCAACGGCTCCCATGGTCTCATCAACGAGCCGATGCAAATCCAATTGGACGTCACGGACAGCCTCCTGGGTGCCCCGGTGCCAGATTTGAACGTCACCTTCCTCATCCAACACGCCGACCCGGAAGACTTCCAACGGCTCATCCTCGACCTCGATGAAACCGTCACCGGCGACGGCAGCTACGCGTTGACCTTCACGCCCGTCGACGGCGCGACGCATTTTGTGAGCATTCGCGTCGAGGATCCAAGCGGCCTCTTTGAGCCAGCTGCCACGAGCGCAAGCCTCGTCATCGACGATCCGGCGATGGACGAGGATCTGAAGGAAGACAGCCCGGCGGTCGCGCTGCTGGGCGTTCTGGCCGTGCTCGTCATCGCGGCGTTGCGTCGACGCTAGAACAGGTGCTCTTCGACCCGTCGGGCTGGGCCCGCGGGCAAGAGGTGGAGCACGTCGGCCACGCCTTCGATGCCAGCGACCGCTTCGGCGACCTGGGTTTCGTGCGCCGCGTCCGTGTTCAGATACGCCGTCGCGCCGGTGTCAATGCTGAACCACACCGGGACGCCTTCCTTGCGCAGGCGCTTGACCGCTTGCATGACGTGAATGGTGGCGGGCTGCCAGGTGAGGTGGCCGGCTTGTCCCGTCATGGTGATGGCGTGGAGATTCAGGGTATCGGCTTCCGCCAAGGCACCGATGGCTGGCAGGTCCTTCGCGGCGGCCGCGCGGCGCAAGGCGTCGCAGGCTTCGGGCATGTAGGCGACCCGGGCCTCGAAGAGTGGGCTGGTTTTGACTTCCTCGTGCACGCCTTCCGTCGGCTCTTCATGCTGAACCAGAGGCACGACGATGCGCCAGTCCAGTTCGTCTTCGGCGAGGATCCGGCGGCTGTAGCTGCGGGCGCCGTCGTTGACCCATTCACTGACGCCGCCCGTGACGGCGCGGCATGCGCTGCCGGCGCCCAGCCGTGCAATTTCGCTCAGCTTCTCCATGGATGCATCGTAGCCAAAGGCATCCGCCGCCGCGACGGTTAGGGCCGCAAAGCCGCTGCTGCTCGATCCAAGGCCGACGAATTGGGGGAAGTCGTTGCGGCTCTCCATGCGCCAGCAGCGGTCGTCGTCTGCGTGTTCCCGAATGGCATCCACGACGGCGTGGATGCGCTCCAAGGCGCGCCCGGTGACTTCCTTGCCATCGATGACGGCCTGATCCTGGTCGCCGTTGGTCAGCTCGAAGGTCGTGTGGCTGTGGATGGGTCCGGTGCACACACTGATGGAATCGTGGAATGGAATGCGGCGGACTGGATCCAGCAAGCCGTGGTACTTGATGAGGCCCTGAATGGGGTGGGCAATGGCGCTACTCTTCGACATATCGGTCTCCAAGGTCGAGGGTGCGCCGCACTTGGCGCTTGAGTCGTTCACTGAGGTCAAAGAGCAGGCTCGTCAACGTACGCTTGACGTCGAGGGCGCCTTCGACGAGGGTGCCGGTGACAATCACGTCGGCGCCGGCTCGGATGGCTTCGTGCGCCGTGTCGGCGTCGCGGATGCCGCCGCCAACGATGATTGGCATTTGTGTCGCCTGCTTGACGGCGCGAATCATGGCCGGGGGCACAGGGGTATCGGCGCCGCTGCCGGCTTCGAGGTACACGAATCGCATGCCGAAGTACTTCGCGGTCAACGCATAGGCAACGGCTTCATCGATGGCGTCGTGTTGAATGAGATCGGCTTGGCCAACCTTGCCGACCATGCCACCTGGAGCGACGACGAGGTAGCCCATCGGAATCGGCTCGATGCGCAGCTTGTTGATCCACGGGGCGCCCTTGACCTGCTCGCCAATCAGGAAGCGCCGGTCGCGGCTGTTGAGCAGACACATCCACCAAACGGCGTCCGCGTGGGGGCTGACCTGGCTGGCGCCACCGGGGAACAGAATCACGGGCAAGCCGCTGCGGCGCTTGACCAGCTTGACCATCTTGTCCAGCACTTTGGCGGTCTCGGGCGTGGAGCCGCCGATCATGATGGCGTGGCTGCCAGCTTCTGCGGCGGCTTGGGCCATGTCGGCCGCTTCCTTCGGGCTTTGCTTGTCCGGATCGAGCAATGTGAAGTGCAGCGGCCCGTGGCGCAAATGGCGGTAGATGTAGTCCTCTACCCATTCGATTTGGGGCCGCCGGCCGAAGCGCATCAGGCGGCCAAGGTCGCGCCGCTCAAGAAGGCTTGCTCACGGGAGCGCGGCAAGCCACGCGAAGGCGCCCAGTGCAAGGAGCATGGCGGCTTTCCAAATGCGCTGGGCTTGGCCAGGGTCGCGCGCAGCGATACCGCCCAAAAACGCGAGGTTGGCGCCGATCAATGCCACGATCCACATGCCGGAGGTGTTCCAGGCCACGAGGCCACTGATGGCCACGGCCAGCAGGATCCAGCCGTCGGCGAGCCAGCGGGCGCGTGGACCAAGTTGCATGGCCAGCGTGGTGCGGTGATGGCGGTCGGCTTCGGCGTCTTCGAGATCTTTGCACAGTTCCCGTGCCAGGTTGCTCAGGAACGCAAGTCCCGCCAACGCGATCACGCTGGACCATCCGGACGGGTCCGCGCCCGTGGCCGTTGCGCCAAACAGGAATGCCGACGCAACGAGAGCGGCGACGGCGACGTTTCCCGGCCAGCCGCGTTGTTTGAGGCCGCGTTCATACAGCACGAGAACAAGCGCGTTGGCGCCTGCGAACAGGAGCGTCGGCCAGCCCGCTGCGATCCACGCTTCATACAGCCCGAAACCGAGCAAAATGGCGGCAAATCCTTGTGCTTGGCTGACGGAGATTTGGCCCGACGGAAGTGGCCGATCAGGATGGGCGACGCGATCCAAGTCCACATCGATGATATCATTGAGGACGTTGCCAAAACCGGTGATGAGGAATGCGGCGAAGGCGGCCGCCAGCCCAGCGGATTCCAGAATCCATGATGGGCCAAGAAGCAGTGCGCCGCCCAGCAGTGTGGCGACGGCGGCCATGAGGCCGTTGCCTGGGCGAAGCAACGCGACACGCGCCTTCCAGATTTGCGCGTAGGAGCCCATCAACGAATGACCGCGTGTCCGTGGTCGGCGCGGCGGTCCCCGCTTGGCAAGTGAATGTCGTATTGGAAGTAGGCGATCCCCATGTGGTACGTGAAACCGGCGCCGACGATCGTGTCCTGGACGGTCCAGGTGCCGCCGGGGTCCGTGACTTCGTAGAAGCTGAGTTGGAAGCCGCTTCCGGTCAGCTCCGTGATGTGCTCGTCGCCGGCGGGCGTCACATCACGGGCTTGCATGTAGCCAGGCGCCTCGTTGAGGGTGCCGACGAAGTGCATCATCGTCATGCGGTTGAAATCGTCGGGCACTTCCAAGGTGCGTTCCATGGGTGTGTGGGCATCGCTGGCGGTCAGGAATGTGCCATAGTCGATGGCCGTATCCTCGCCGCGCGGCACCGTGACCCAGCCTTCGTAGTCGTAGCCGTGTTCGATGACTTCCCAAACGCCTAATGCGGACTCCATGCGCACGATTTCGTGCTGGCGGGCATCGTAGACAAGCCGCATCGTCGTGTCGCCGGGTAGGATGCCCAATGCGACGAGCACGGGGTCGGCGGGGCTGGGATTGGCGTTGATGCTGGTGAAGTCAATCGTGGCAGTGAAGTCGTCCACTTGTGTGACCTGGGCTTCGTAGGGCTGCGCGGCCATGGAGGTCTCCCACGTGTCGCCCAACACGAGGGGGAATCGAACGGGCTGGAACAATTGGTTGTGCGTGTTGTAGGACAAGTCGAAGTTGACGTCGCCAAAGGCCGGTGCATGGAAGCTGATGGCCTCCTTGAGCCAGCCTTCGTGGGGCATGCCAAAAACGTAGCCGGCCTCGTCCACGGCGGCCACCACGCGCACCACTTCCACGTCGTCGCCGGTCAGCATCTCATGGTAGCGAATGCGCCACCATTCCCCGGGCACCAGTTGCGGCGCGGCCGCGGTCGTTGCATTCCAATCCGGTTCCACGGCGGGTCCGGTGCTGACTTCGCCGTAGGACGTCGCGGGGCGATCCTCATCGAGAATTACTTGCGGTTCTGGAGTCGTCGGCTCCGTGGTCTCGGCGCATCCGGCAAGGAGGGCGGTGAGAAGGAAAAGGGTCCAGGCACGCATGACAGCGCGAGCCATCCGGTGCTTATGGAACTTCAGGAGTCGCCTGGGGCGTGGGTTGGCGTTCCCTGGGCTGCCACTGGATGAGGGGCTTCACGGCATCTCGGCCATTGCGGGCAGCCAACTGCGGGGCCCGGCGCCCCATGAGGAATCGAACGCGCATCTCAGTTCCGTTGGGCATTGCCCAGTGGAATGCTGAGCCGGCCCGGAGTCAACTTGATCACGCCAAGTGCCAGGAGCGTGGCGCCGGCAATGAGCGTCAACCATCGCTCGACGACGCTCGCCAGGGC
>JBMZJT010000011.1:0-28911 GCA_049617695.1 Thermoplasmatota archaeon
GACATACACCCCGACGTTCGGGTTGCCGAAAGGGTCGAGGCGTTTGAACACGGACTACTCTTCTTCGTCGTGGCTGTGGTCGTGACCGACGAGCTCGTGAGCCGCCGCGATCCAAGCCGCAGCAGCCTCTTCGCTCTTGCCAGTCGCTTCGGCCACGGCCTTGGCGTCCGCGTGAGCCAGGTCGCCGGCGGTCTCGATTTCGAGGGCAGACAGCTTCTCCGCCGTAGCGGGGCCAATGCCTTCGACTTCGGTGACCGGGACGTCGCCCTGGGTCTCGTCGCCCATGTCCATCGGAGCCAGGACCGGCGCTTCCGCCTTCTTCTCCTGGCGTTCCTGGATGGCTTCACGGACGGAGCCTTCCGCAGCGCTGTCGGGCAGCGTCACTTCGACGACGCCGTCAGCAAAGCGCGTTGCGCGCACGCGGATCTTGCTCGGGATGGTGTACTTGCCACGGGCCCACAGCGCTTCGTTGACCTCGTTGGAGAGCCACACGTCGTCGCTCTTCATGTGGCGGGTCAGGAAGGTGCGAACATCCTTGACGGCGCGGTCGGCGCGCTTGCTGGCCTTGCCGTGCTTGGCGTGGCGCAGCGGGATGGTGTAAATGCGTTCCAGTTCGTCTGCCATGGTAGGTCTCCTATTGCTTCAGGCGGTTCCGGCGCCAGTTGCGGCGCTGGGGGTGGCTCACGAACCGCCGGCTGGTGCGGATCATGATCCAGGCCGGAACGCGGCGGTTGCTCTTCTGCGCCTTCATGAGACGCAGTTTCTTTCCGAGGGGTTTCTTGCTGGCCATGACGGGTCACCGGGCGGGGTTCATTTCCGTGTGATGTTGATATCGCGTTGCTGCGGGGTGAGTTGCGCGAGGATGGCACGCAACTCGGTGTCGCCGAGGCGACGTTGGATCCGGCCCGTTTGCGCCAAGGAGACCAATTGCTTGGTCACCTGATCGGCGAATTCCGGGCGGGAGAGGCGGATGCGGGTGAGGCGGGACCTTGCATCCTCGTCGAGGATCTGTCCCAGGAGCCGCTCGATGGCGGCTTCCTGCGCAGCGGCTTGTTCAGCCGCAGCGTCTTGGGCGTCTGACTCGCTGGCTTGCGCCTGCTGAGCCTGAAGTTCCCGGAGGCGCTCTTGACGGAGGCGCTCCAAGTCGTCCATGCTCAGTACTTGGCGAGTTCCGGGACGTTCTTCTGAAGGTCCTGGCGCACCGCGTGAGCGGCGTTGTCGAGTAGACTGCGACCCTGGGCACTCACGATGCGACCCTGGGCCTGGACATTTTGGACCAGACCGGCCGCTTCGAGCTGCTGCAGCGCCTTGCGGGCGATGCTGCCGGAGCCCTTGACGGCCTTGTTGGGCTTGCTGCCGCGGTCGCGGAAGCCGCCAAAGTGCTGGCGCAGGCGCTCGGTGCCGATGGGGCCTTCGAGGTACACCTTGCGCAGCACGGCGGCGACGCGGGTGGCCCACCAGTCGCCATCCACCGGGGGCTTTTCCTTGTGGATGCCCGTCTTCACGTAGGGCGCCCAGTCGGGGGCCTCGATGGATTCGTTCTTGGCGAGCTCCTTGGCCGCGGCGGCGATGAGCTGTGTTGCGGGGACGTCATAGACAGTTGTCATGGTCTCACTCCCAGGGAAGCAAAGGTCGCCGACACAGGTCCCCTATATGAGTCGTTCGGGGGCCTGGTTTGCGGCGATTTCATGCCTTGAAGTACACCGCCGTGTGGCCGCGGACTTCGATGAGCAGGGCACCGCTTTGCTTGGCGAGCTCTTCGGCTTGGCTTTGGTCGTTGGCGCCGCCTTCTGTCGCGGCGGGCAGGAGGCGGACCTTGACGAGTTTGTCCTGTTTCAGGTGGCGGCGCATCTCTTCGAGAGTCGCCTCGGTGATGCCGTTCTTGCCGACGTGGACCTTGGGTTGGATGCGTTGGGCTTGGGCGCGCAGATCGCGGCGTTCTTTGGTGTCCATGTTAGAGGGGGCGGCGGTGAATCCGGCCGCAGGTGCAGGTGGTCGTGATGCGTCCGCCACGCAGGCGGATGCGGGTGTTGGCGCTGGTGCGCGGTTGGTCGCAGCCTTTGCAGAAGAGGAGCTTCTGGTCGGGGCGGAAGCTGAGTTGTTGCTTCTTGCCCACGGCGCGGGCCATGCGGACGTAGCGCGGGCCGAGGTCGGCGTCGCCGGCGAGGGTTTCCTGGCGGGCTTTGCGCAGCAAGATTTGCATGCGCGTGGCGGCGATGGCGCGTTCTTCGCCTTTGTTGCGCCGCCTTGCCATGATGTTTCCAGGAGGCCGGAGCTTATCACGGTGACCCCCTGGCCGGAATATGCGCCGCCAGCCAAACGCTTGGGATCGGTTCTACCGTTACCAGGAGGCGCCGTGGCGTGGTGAACGGAGCCTGGCACCTTTGGCGCCTTGGCTGGCGAGCCGCATCCTCGAATTGGGCGTAGGCAATGGCAAGACGTTGGCACCCCTGCAAGCCGCAGGCCACGAGGTGGTGGGCTTGGATGTGAGTTGGAATGTCCTTGGCCGGATTCAGGGTCCGCGTGTCTTGGCGGATGCGTCGGCGCTGCCGTTCGTGGACGCCAGCTTCCAGACCGTGTTGGATCTGCATTGCACGGGCCATCTGCTCGCCAACGGCCGCGTCGCCGCCCATCGAGAACAAGCCCGCGTCTTGGCGCCCGGCGGCCATGTCATCGTCCAGCGACTTCATCCGGAGGATCTGCGCGCGACCAAGGGAGCGGAAGTGGAGGCAGGGACGCGGGAATTGGCCGATGGCCGCCGCACCCATTTCAGCGACGAGACCTCCTTGCGCGCGGACCTAGAAGCGGCGGGCCTCGAGGTCGTGCATTGCACGGTGGATCGCCATAAGCAGAAGATTCGGGGCGGTCGGGCGCAACGGGCCCAGGTCATGGCGGTGGCGCGGGCGGATTGAAGAAGCCCCGGTGTAGGGGCAATCCAATGGCGTCGAAGGCATCCTGCAAATCCTGCTCGACTTGCACCATGGCCTGCTTGTTCTGGACGATGCGCGGCAGGTCCGCGTAGGGGGTGTCGCGGGCGTGGGCTGCGACGACCGGCAGGACGGTGGGCAAGCGAATCCAGTGGGCCGCGTTGACCCATGCGACGTTCAGCTCGGCAAACGTCTGGGCGACGTCTTGGGCCGTGTAGCCATTGCTTGGCGGCTGCAGGGGCGCCAGATTGGCGTAGGTGGTCAGTCCGGCGTCGGCGAGGCGATGTAAGGTATCCAGTCGGGCGTCGATGGGCGGGGCAGCGGGCTCGAGAATCGCTCGCAAGCCATCGTCCAGGGTGGGCACACTCAAGCCGACGCGGGCGTCGATGTCCACCAGCAAATCGAGGTCTCGCAGGACCAAGGGGCTGCGCGTCAGCACATCGAGGGGCCATTGGCGCCTGGCGATGCGATCGAGGCACGCTCGCGTGATGCGATGTTCGGCCTCCGTCGGTTGATAGGGATCGGTTGCGGTGCTCAGATACACGCGGCCCGGGGTTTTGGTCGCCAGTTCTCTGGCCAGCACCGTCGGGAGGTTCCGCTTCAGGATCACGTAGCGGCCCCAGCGATGGCGCTCGGCTTGCAACGTGTCCGGGACGTAGCAGTACGTGCATCTGTGCGCGCAGCCGAGGTATGGATTCAGACTCCAGGTCGGCTCGGGCACAGGCATGCCCGTGAAGTCTTGCAACGCGGTCTTGACGTGGACTTCCTGCACATGCGTGATGCCGTACTGCAGACGCGGCGTATTCGCAGCGTCGAGGCGTCGCTGGGCAACCGGAAGGGCACGACCCAGTGACGGATGCCGGGCATCGTTGCGCATGCGGCCAGCAATGCGCGGCGCCAGGAAATGGTGCGTGCCAGGGAGCCCGGTGGAATTACGCGACGTGGACGGTGATGACCGCTTCGGCGACGCGCTTGGGCGCTGCGGCACTGTGGGCAGTCACGCCGATTGTCTGCTCACTGCCCGAAGTGGCATCTTCCGGCGCGTGGACGATGAGTTGCAGTTCTTCTTCTTGCTCGGCATCAAGGTCCAGTTCCGGCAGGGGCAGGCTGGCAGCCCATCCTTGGGCGACCGTCATGACGTGGAAGACGACGGTATCTTCGGTACGGCCCAGGTTGCGCACCGTCACAGGGATGGCAATGGATTGACCGGGCTTGATGGTCACGGGGCCTTCGCGGGTTTCGAGGGCAACCAAGGTGCGCCGGGCGTCGGCCATGACCTTGACGAGGACGATGACGGCGATGATGAGAGCGGCGGCGATGACGTACACCCAAGGGCCGAGGACTTCGAGAACTTGGCGCGTAGTGCTGTCGTCGCGCTCCACCGTGACGCTGCCGGTGCCTTCGGCGGCGGGGTCCAACAGGGGACCCACGGTCGGCACGGCATTGAGCCCTTGAGGCACCAATTGTGCCAGGAGCGTCACGGTGCTGGATTCGGCTTCGGCATCGCCACTGACGGCGACGCGGACCGTGACCCGGGATTCGGATCCCGCGGTCAATTCCAGATCGGTTGTGTCCAATTGGTACGTCCAGCCATCGGCGGCACCGGAGACGCTGAGGCGCAGACTGCGCGCTTGCTGGGCATCGATGGGGTTCTGACTGTCGAAGCGGACCGTGAATTCGGCACTCCCGGCTTCGTCCAGCGACGCGGAGGCCGCTGTGCCAGGGGTGACGGTGACGGTTGCACCTTCCGGAGCCTGGGCGGCGACGGAGGCAGTCAGGGCGAGCAGGCAAACAAGCCAGAGCAGGCGCACAGGGCGCCACCGGGCCTGACGTTTACAAGGCTTGCACCCGAAGCCCCCAAGAACCGACGGCGGCCTGCGACAGTGATGACGCGGCTGCTGTACATGGATTCCATCGATGCGTGCTACGAGACTGAATTCCAGGCTGAAGTGACGATGGTGAAGCCAGATTGGCTCATGCTGGACCAGAGTCTGTTCTATCCTCTAGGTGGCGGCCAGAACTGGGACACGGGCGTCCTCACCACCGAGGACGGCACCCGGTTGGAAGTATCCGAAGTCACGAAGCGCGGCCCGGTAAAGCACGTCGTCGGGGACGCGGCCCAGCAATTGGAACCGGGGGCCAAGGTCACCGGTCAAATCGATTGGGAGCGCCGGTATGCCCACATGAAGATGCACACGGCGCAGCACCTCGTCAGCGGCGTGGCCTACGAGCTTTTTGGCGGCGCGCGCACGGTCGGCAATCAGATTCACGCCGATCGCAGCCGCATCGACTTCAATCCCATCAATTTCGACCAACAAATGATGGACGATTTGGCCAGCGCCGCCAACGACCTGATCGCCTCCAAGAAGGCCATCGAAGCTGTCACGATGACGCGTGACGAAATCAACGCCATCATGCCCGCGGAGCGCACCAACATGGACTTGCTGCCCAAGTCCGTGACGGAGCTGCGCGTCATCCGCATTGGCGACGACATCGATCTCTGCCCCTGCGCCGGCACCCATGTCAAGAACACGGGGGAGATCGGCGAAATCGAGATTCTTGGAAAGAAGTCGAAGGGGAAGGGGACGCAGCGGATTGAGTATCAGCTGGTCTAGCTGGCCTGACGAACGATGGTTTCGTCGCGGCCCGGACCAATCCCGACCAGTTTGATCTGGGCGCCCGTCTTCTCGCGCAGGAATTGCAAGTAGAGGCGAGCCGCCGGCGGCAAGCCACCCCAGGTGCCGTCGCCCAGGTCGTCCCAGCCCTCGAAGGTCTCGTAGACGGGCTTGGCGGAGGCGAAGTCGTCCGGATCGCTGGGGATGGTGTCGACCGTGCGGCCGTCGGGCAATTCGTAGGCCGTGCAGACCTTGATTTCATCGAGGCCCGCCAGGACGTCCATCTTGGTGACGGCGAGAAGGTTGATGCCGCACAGGCGCACCGCGTGGTTGACGACGACGAGGTCGAGCCAGCCAGTGCGGCGGGCGCGGCCAGTCGTGGTGCCAAATTCGTGGCCGACGCGCGCCATGTGTTCGCCGGGGCCTTCTTCAGTGCTCAGTTCACTTGGGAAGGGGCCGGCGCCGACGCGGGTCGTGTAGGCCTTGACCACGCCGACGACGTCGCCGATGTCCCGGGGGCTCAGGCCGCTGCCACTGCACATGCCGCCGCTGGCGACGTAGCTGCTGGTGACGAACGGATAGGTGCCGTGGTCGGGGTCGAGCATGATGCCCTGGGCGCCTTCGAGGAGGATGTTCTCGTCGTTGCGCACGGCGTCTTGCAGGAGCGTGGCCGTGTCCGTGATGAAGGGCGTCAGGTCTTCGGCCGCTTCAAGAAGCTCCGCCGTCATTTGGCTGGCGTCGAGCTTCTCCTTCTGTCCGTAGGCCTTGAGGATGGCTTGCTTGATCGCGACGTTGTCAAGGATCTTCTGCTCGAGGCGCTCGGGGTGGAGCAGGTCGCCGGCACGCACGCCGATGCGGGCCGCCTTGTCCTGATAGCATGGGCCAATGCCGCGGCCGGTGGTGCCGACCTTGTTGCCGCCCTTGAACGCCTCTTCAGCGCCATCCAGGAGCTTGTGGTACGGCAGGATCAGGTGGGCCCGGTCGCTGATGTGAATCTCGAATTCGACGCCGCGGTCACGCAGGCCCTTCAGTTCTTCACGCAGGACGAATGGATCGACGACGCAGCCGTTGCCGATGACGCCGGTCTTGCCACTGACGCAGCCGGAAGGCAGCAGGTGGAGTTTGTAGGTCTCGCCGTCGACGACAATCGTATGGCCGGCGTTGTTGCCTCCTTGGAAGCGCACCACGTATTGGCTGCGCTCCGCGAGGTAGTCGACAATCTTGCCCTTGCCTTCGTCGCCCCATTGGGTGCCGATGACCGCGCTGACGGACACGTTGCGGCCCACTTGGGGCGGCTATTTGAGGGCGCCCCTCAGACGTATCGGGCTTGAATCTGGGCGTCGTGCCACGCAGCCAAGTCGCGGCAGAGGCGCAGATAGAGCGGCAGGGACGCCGCCACCAGGAGCGCGGAGATGGTGCTCAGGATGGCATCCAGGGTCGCATTGTCCTCTTCGGCTTGATCCAGGGCCTCCATTTGCG
Organism: Thermoplasmatota archaeon; assembly: GCA_049617695.1. Classification (GTDB taxonomy): domain Archaea; phylum Thermoplasmatota; class E2; order JACPAO01; family JAHFTW01; genus JBFKXH01. The sequence goes on from JBMZJT010000011.1 coordinate 7,022, forward strand.
CCGTTTCATTGTCGCCGGCTTCCAGGACGGCGCCTGCACCAGCTGCGATGCCGATGACGGTGCCGATGACCACGACGAGACCGGCGCCCGCCCAGAGCAGCCACCACCGCGTCACGTAGGCGGGCACCTCGTGGTTGCGCCAGTCGTCGCCGGGTTGGCTTGCCCGGACCATTTCCTTGACCGCGAAGTATGGCAGGACGAGGTTGACCAGCGGAATGTACCACACCACGACGCCCAGGGCCGTGCTCCAAGTCCGGTCGCCGCGGTCGAGGCGATCCAGGTTGCTGCCGATGCGGCCAAACCAGATGCCGCCAAGAATCGCAGCGGCGAGGAACAACAGGAAATTGACGGCCGCGAAGACCGGCGTGCCAATCCAGGCTTGCAGGGCCCCAATGGCGACGTAAGCCGTGTAGACGCCGGCGCCGGAGAAGGCGAGGCGCAGATAGGGGGTGAGCGGTCGGGCGTATTCTGTCATGTGAATGCAGCCGCGGAGTCGTTCTTAACCGGCGTAGTGCAGGCCGGCCTTTGCGTGGCTCAGCGCCTTGACCTCTTCGTCATGGACGTGAGCATCCAGGACTTCGAACATGCAAGCCACGTGGTCGCCGCCGTCGAGTTCGCCCACGAAGTCGAGTTCGATGCTGGCTGGCAGGGCGGGCAGCATGGGGCAACCGGTGGCGGGGCCGTCTTGAACGTCCAAATCGCCGGCTTTGCCGTCAACCACGTCGACGTGCTTGAAGAACGCCTTGAGGGTCTCGCCGTCCTCCTCGCCAAGGAGATTGAGCACCAACTTGCCGGTTTCTTGTACGGCGGCGTAGGCGCTGCCTTCACGGTGGAGGCCCAAGACGAGGCGGCACGGCTTGAAGCTGGTCTGGGTCATCCAGCTGACCAGGTTCACGCCTTGGCTTCCATCGGCGCGGCGAAAGCCTGCGAGGTACAATCCATAGGGGACCAGGCGGAGGGCGTGCTTCTTGGCGGCTTCGTCCATGGTCACGCGAACCTGGCTTTGGCCTTGAAGGTCACGCCACGAGAAGGACCAACATGGCCGGGACGAGGCTTGCGATGAAGTTGACGTCCTCTTTGGTCAGGGGCCGGTCATGGTGCTCGTCGCGCTCCAACGTCGCACCAAGGATGCTGTCCAATTGGCAGCCCAGGAAGCCGGCCAGGGCAGGAATCCAGGCCAAAGACCATGGAATCCCAATCAAGAGGACCGCCAGGACAGCGATGAGCGCCGCGCCAATCAAGCTCGCCCCTTGGCCAAGCCAACTGACGCCGCCATTTTGGCCAGGACGCAGCGGCTCAAACGGCGCCACGATGCGCCGCGTCCGCGTGGAGAGGGCACCGATTTCGGAGGCCATGGTGTCGGCCGTCACGGCGGCCACAGCCGTCGCGAAGCCAAGGGCGACGGCATCGATGCCAGCCCAGGGCAGAAACAGGATGACGATCACGGCAGCCAAACCATTGGCCAGGACATTGCGGATGCCACGCTCGCCACCCCGGGATTCTGCGGCCTTGCGCGCTTCCTTCGTCCGCTGGCCGATTTTCGTCGCAATCACCGAGACCGCCGTGAAGCTGACCAAGAGGACGAGCCAGCCGACGTCGGTACGCCAGACAATGAGCAAACCCATGGCAAAGGCGGCCAATGCGCCGGGGCCATCCAAGGCCTTGATGCTCCAGGCAAAGAGCGCCATGCCGGCCAAGCCGACAATCACGGCGAGAATCCAGAGCGGATTCATGCCCAATCGAAGAACGGCTTGTCGACGTGCTGGGCATCGACGATGAGCAAGTGGCCGCCGTCGGGGTGTTCACCGTGGAACAAGACGGCACCGTGGACAATGACCTCATCCTCAGGCACCGATTCGAGACCCACGACGAGCACCGGGAATTCCAGGCCCGTCAACAGGAACGATGCGCCATGGACGAAGGGTCGAACGCTATCCCACGCCGTGGTGTCAGGCAGCCGGAACGCTGCCGGCATGCCCTTGAGGCCGAGGCGGTCGCCTTCTTCCGCGTAGGGCAAGCGGTGTTCGTCGGTTCCGACTTCGCCGTCATGAATCAGCACCGCGCCCAAGCTGGCCGATGCCGAGAGCATCAACAGCGAGATGACAAACGCGGTCCGATCACGGATCAATGACACACCCGAAGCCGGCCAGGAGACCGAGCCTTCTTAGGCCTGTTCCTCGGCCGCAGCCTCGGAGGTTTCCTCGGTGTCGAGCGGTTCGCCTTCGGCCTGGGGTTCCAGGTCCGCGGTCGCTTCGATCTCTTCTTCGACGATGGTGTCGTCTTCGGCGCCGGCGCCGCTCAGGGCCTTGCCGCCGCGCTCGGCGGCGATGTTGATCATCTCATCGATGCTGCGGCTGTCGTCCTCAGATTCGATGTCGATGTGGCACGGGCTGGCCAGCTTGTTGCTGACCTTGCGCAGCGCTTCCTTGGCGTGCTCGATGGCGCGCGCGTAGGTGTGGATGGTGACGAGTTGCTGGCCGGCGCTGTGGCGAGCGGCGGTGCCGATGGGCTTGCCGAAGCTCAGGCGCATGCCCATGGACACACGGTCAGCACCGGCACCACTGGCCTGCTTGTTCTGGCGCAGGACGTGGTGAGGGTAGACGCGCATGTGAAGGTGGTAGTTCTCACGACCGGCCTTCTTGTCCATGTAACGGACAGCGGTGATACGCATGGCTTCCAGGGCGGTGTGGCGCAGCTGGCCGCGCTCTTCACAGACAAGGTGCAGGGCGACGGGGAAGTCGCCGGTCTTGTTACCGGAGTGGAACTGCAGGATGCGCAGACCCGGAACACCGCCCATGTATTCACGGCGGGTGTAGGGGCGCTGGGTGATCTTGCGGTACATCTTGGCGGGAACGCGGGCCATGGTATCTCCTTTCGAATCGGTTCATTGGCCGCTTCTCTCGAAGCGAAGCCGTCGCCGATGCGAGGCGGTAAGAGCCGCCGACAAAGGACCCCTATAAGAGGATTGGCACGGCATCGGCGGCAGCCAAAGGAGGCATCACGTCACGTTCAAAGCCAGCACCCTAGGTTCGGACCCATGGGCGTCTTCGAGACCTTCCGCCTGCTGCACATCTTCTTCGCGATTCTTTGGGCGGGAGGAGGCCTCTTTTGGGCATTCGTAGCCAAACCCCTGACCCGCTTGGACCCGGACGTCTACCGCTCCTTCTACGCCCGCAGCATCATGGGCCCATACCTCGGCATGACCGCGCTGTTAACCGTGGTCTTCGGCTTCGTGACCTTCTTCACATTCCCTGGCAGCTATGAGGGCGCCCAGAACGCCATCCTTGGCGTCGGCATGCTGGCCGGCATCGTTGGCCTCCTGATTGGCTGGATTGGCCACATGCCCAACGCCATCAAGCTCAGCAAACTCCTGAACGACGACGGTGACGAAGATCTCATCGCACTGCGCTTTCGCCGCGAGGACCGCCTGCACCACGCCAGCGCCGGCGCCATCGCCGTCGCCCTGGTGAGCATGCTCCTGTTCAGGCTGTTCTGAAGACCTAAGTGGGCCACCCCTTCGGCGGCGCCATGAGCAAGGTCGCCGACGTGTTTGACGAGTGGGCCCGCCAAGGCCGCGCCGAAGGCATGGAAACTGGACACATGGAAACGGCCGCGCCGCTTCTGGAAGGTCTGCGCTTTGAAGGCGGCGTCCGCTTCTTGGATCTCGGCTGCGGCAATGGCTGGGCGAGCCGATTTGCGGCCCAACGCGGCGCCCGCTGCCGTGGCATGGATGTCAGTCGCGAAATGGTCGATCGCGCCAATGCGTTGGCCCAGAAGGACCGCCTCAACGCACGCTACCAAGTGGGCGATGTCCACGACTTGCCCTTCGACGACGGCTCCTTCGACGTCGCCTGGAGCATGGAGGCGCTCTACTATGCCGAGGATCCGGATGAAGTGCTGCGCGAAATCAAGCGCGTCTTGACCACCGGCGGCACATTCCACATGCTCATCGACCATTACGAAGAGAATGAAGCCAGCCACGGTTGGTCCGACATGGTCGGCGTGCCCCTGAAGCTGCGCAGCGAAGCAGAATGGGCCCAAGCCTTCCAGATGGCATTCTTCCAGGACGTCCAAGTGGCCCGCCTGCGCGATCTGGACGCCGAAGGCGACAATGCCTGGAAGGCCGAGCACGGGACACTGTACGTGTCTGGCCGCGCCTAGGCACCAACAGCTTTCTAGGCAGAATCGAAACCCTGAGCGTGGATGCGGAAGGGCTGTCGTCGGTGGTCGGCGTGACGCTGATGGTCGCCATCGTCGTTGGACTCGGAGCCGGCGTTGTCGTCATGATGGAGGATTACTCCAATTCTGAGCGCCCCGATCGACGCGTTGCGAGTTTCACGATTGAGCGCGGCTTGTACGAGAATGAATTCCGCTTGATCATGATCAAAGGCGCCGCCATCCCCTTGGCTGCCGGCGACATCATCCTGGAAATCGATGGCGTCCGAACCAGTGAATCCCTAACGACGTTCGCCAACCACACCCGAGACGGTCAAAATTGGACGGTGGGCGAAGAACTGTGCATCGTCGGCGACGACCCCCATTGTCGCGCCGCCAAGGACACGGTGAAGCACGTCAAGATCCTGATCTTCGTGGACGACGACACCGACCCACTCTTTGCCGGAGAACGCAACCTCCGATAGGACCAGCCCCCCTCGCGACAAGGCTATCTAAAGCTCCGGCAAGAAGTGAGCGCATGGCGTTCGTCGAGGAAGCCATTGGCACGATCGTCTTCGTGACCATCATCGGCGGTGGCTTCGCCTTGATGGAACGCAAATGGCCCCTCGTCAAGCAACGGACGTTTCGCAAGGGGTGGTTCACGGATGCCTTACATCTGTTCTTCACGGGATTCCTGGATCGCGCCTTCCAGTTCGTCGGCATCGTCATCGCATTCCTCCTGGTTGGCTGGTGGGCGCCGGCAACCCTGGCAGGCGCCATCCAATCCCAACCACTGGCCTTGCAATACCTGGAAGCGTTCCTCTTGGCCAACGTCCTGGGCTACTGGGCCCACCGGTTGAGCCACACGGTTCCCCTGTTGTGGCGGTTTCACAAAGTCCACCATAGCAGCCAGCACCTCGATTGGTTGGCCGGCGTCCGCCGCCACCCGCTGGAACAGACCTGGAGCGGCCTCCTCGTGGGTGCGCCGCTGATTTTCTTCGGCTTCACGCTGTTCCAGGTCGCCGCCGTGGACATTGTGCTCGGTTTCTGGGGGATCTTCCTGCACGCCAATACGCGATTCAACGGCAAACGGATTCGCCACCTCATCGCGACGCCAGCCTACCATCACTGGCATCACAGCGATGATCCGATGCGCTACAACACGAATTACAGCCTGTTTCCCTGGATTGACGGCTTGTTTGGGACGAAGTTCATCTCCGACGAGCGCGCCACGACGTTCGGCGTCCCCGGCTACGAGCCTGGCGGCTACGTGAAGCAAATGATAGAGCCGTTTCGCCGCGTCGAGCGACGTGTCGCGTTCATCGAACGGTCCAAGTCCCCCGATTGATGTGACAATCCATGCGCAAACGGGAACCCCGCAACAACAAGACGACCAAGGCGGCCCAGCGCATCGAGCACCCGGAAGCCCCCAAGAAGAAGGCCCGACCCAAGGGACGCTCGTATGGAGGGCCTTGGCGTCAGACCTAAGGACTTTCGCAGCCCATTCAAATAGGAAGTCAGGAAGAAATGAGCCCATGGATGACCGGGCCATGTCGACGATCGTGGGGAGCGTACTCCTTGCGTTTGCGACCGTCGCCTACAGTGTCATGGCGGTTGCCGTCGTCAGTGACGTCGGAACCGTTTCGCCGTCCGAGCTGCGCTTCACCAGCATCAAAGCCTCGGAATCCGACGGCCGCCTCTATGTCCGCATCATTGCGGGCGACCCCATTCCAGCTTCCGACGGCCATTTCCTGCTCGATGTGGGCAACGGCGTCGAACGCCACCCACTGGCCGACATCATCGAAGGCGAGATGTGGACCCAGACGCAACCCATCTGCATCATCGGCCCGGGATGCCTCGCCGAAAGCGGCTCCCTCGACAACGGCGGCTACGTGGACATCCGACTCGTCTCGGGCAATCAATTCCTATCGGCCAGCGGCTCCGTCCTGAAGGCATTCTTCATCAATGACCAAGGCGGCGTCGACGTGCAATGCGCAGGCGACGTCGTTGCGCGCGTCCTGGGCACCGACATCACCCAAGGTGCCGGCGGCCCGACCATCCCCGTCACGGTGCAATTCACCTCCGACGGCGGCCAAACCCACGAGGACATGAACGACGGCCAACCGGTCAGCGGCGGCGAATTCATGGTGACGGCAACCCAAGTCGGCGACGAACTCGGGTTCATCGGCACCGCGGCGCTCAACAGCTTCTGGAGCCAATACGCATCCTACGACGACGATCCGCATGTGCTGGTCCTCCAAGACGGCGACGCGGTTCCCGAAATCCAGCCGTTCGGAGGGCAAACGGCGCTCAGCAGCTACTTGGACCCCTACGTCGAAGACGGCCACATCACGCTTCCTGCCGATCAGGTCATCGTGCTCTACGAGTTCACATCGGACCTCAGTTCTGCCGCTGCCGACTACCAGGATCTCGTCCTGCTACTCGACTTCCCGTCGGCCAACTGCTAGGCGCGCCAGAAGCAGCCCCAAAGCGCCTCCGCGAAAGGAAGACAAGAAGGCACCCCGCGACCTTGGACAAGGTCGATCATTCGCGCGGCATGCGACGCAGCGCGCCGGAGCCCCGCCTCGAAACAGAGCCTCCGCTAAAGGAAGACAAGAAGGCGCCCCGATGGGGATTTGAACCCCAGTCGACGCCGTGACAGGGCGTCATGATAGGCCGCTACACTATCGGGGCATTTGGCGATCGCGACCGAAGCCGTGAACGAGCGGAGCGCCACCAAAGCAGGGGGCGCAAGGCGGCCGACTCAGGTGTCCTATTTAGCCGTTTTCAGACGACCCGGTAGCTTCGCCAGCCAATGAAGGCCCCACACATCATGACGACCGCCAAGGCAAGGCTTTGGGCTCCCGTCACGAAGGTGACGTACTTGATGGCGTTCGGGACGTACAGGAGCACGACCGAAGCGCTGAACATCAGGCTGCGCCGGCGAAAGGCAGTGTCGCCCTCACGGGATGTGGCCCACGCCACGAGGACCGCCATCGCCACGGGAACCACGACGTAGAACGTGCCAATGACGTAACGAACGAAGGAACTGCGCGGCAAGAATTCGAAACTCCAAGGGTCATGCCGAGGACCCTCGAGGCCCAAGGCCACGACCAGCGTGATGACCATCACGGCAACAGCACCGGCCAGTTCGGCGCCGACGCGCGAATATTGGTGGCCGGAGACGACGCCCACGACAATGTAGGACAAGGAGATGAGCGTCGAGGCACCCGTGACGGTTTGGAGGTAGAACACCCAGACGGCGCCAGGAAGATCAAAGGCGTGAATCAACCGCAGCAGCGTGAATGCGACAAGATAGGCCGCCACGGATGCCCAGAACGCGACGATGGCCGTCGCGTCTTGCCGATCCCGGGCTTTCATCGCACGGGCATCGCGAACGGCAAACGCGCAGAACGTCGCCGCCAAAGCGCCGACGCCGATGACGGCCCAAATTCCCGCACTCACGATATTGGATTGGCGCCATCCCTAAGATGATTGCTCTTCAGGGGTGCAGCGGGCCACGCCCAAATCGCCCCAAGCGCAACGCGCCGAGGTGCCAAAATAGGAAGAGTGGGGCGGGCCAGATTCAGAACGCAAACGCCCACGTTTGCATTCGGAGCGCGGCACTCGCTTCGCGAGGCCACGCCAAGCACCGAAAACACAGAACGAGAAAAAATGGGCCGGGCCAGATTCGAACTGGCGATCTTCGCCGTGTGAAGGCGACGTCATAACCGACTAGACCACCGGCCCGGTGGTTGTCGCAAGCGGACTTGGCGGCCGACTCGGGCCCCCCATATGAGGGTTCCGCGTTTCATTGGGCAACCCCCCGCACCCATCGACCCCGGGCACAGCCACCTCCACAGCGTATCAGAACCGCTGCCGGGGCGCGCAGACTAATCCTTGCCCTGGAACAAGCTTGGCAAATGGATGAGGTACGCCCCATCCTTCTGGACAACGATGGGCTCCTTTTCCAGCAAGCCCCGCACGTCGATCTCGTATTCCCCTTGACCGGCGACCGTCACAGTGTCCGGCCGCTCCTCTTGGGGCTTGTCCAGCAGCATGCGCTTGGCCGCTTCAGCGGCTTGCCGCGCACGCTTGGCGTGGTCACTGGGCGTCAATTCCGCGTCGGGATCCAAGCCAGTTTGCTCCTGCGCCTTCTGGACGGCCTGGGTTTCCGCTTGCACTTGCTTCAGAAGCTTGCGCATGTCCTTGGCACTCAGTTGCGCCCAGCCTTCCGTGTCCGCTTGGGCTTGGAGTTGAGCGGCCGTATCCGGTGCCGCTTCCTGGAGCATTTCGGCGACCGTGTGGCGCAAATCCTGGCCCGAGTCCCGGGCAATCTGTTTGCGGCCCGCTTCGTCAACCGTGGCTTCCGTGTAGAAGAACTTCGTGCCCTTGCATTCCGGGCAGCCCTTCAGGAGCGCGCTGCTGCCTTCTTCAAAGGCAAAACCACAGCTGAGACATTGATGCGGCACTACGCCTCACTCCGTTCGGCGTCGCACCGCAGCATCCGGCTCGCTCCGCTCGCCTGGCCGAACGGCCGCTTCGCGTCCATTCGCCCTTGATGAGGCATCAATCCTCGGATTCCCCGATGACCTTGGTGACGATCTTCTCGGAATCCTTGCTGACGAATTGCAAGAGCTGCGCGGGGCCAATGACAGCCATGCGGGGGCGGGCGCCACCCATGGCGAGGCGTTGGAGCATGTTCTTGCCATGATCCATGCCGTAGCTCTGCATTTCGATGCCGATGAATTTGTCCTGATCCACTTCGCGCATGGTTTGCTCGATGAGGCGGGCTTCTTCATCGGGCGTGAGGCCACGCTCGAGAATCAAGACCTTGCCGCGCTCGACTTCGTCGAGGATGAAACGGATCTTCTCTTCCTGGCCCATCGCTTCGATTTTCTCGGCGCTGATGAGGTGGATGTCCGGGGCCCGTTCGGCGGCTTCCTTCAGGCGTTCGCGGCGGGATTGGAGTTTCTGCTTCGTCGCCATGTTATCGGAAGTGCTTGGTCATGATCTTGTACAGCTGCTCCATGTTCGTGCCTTCGCCGGCGGAGATGGGAACCACCGGATGTTGTGGGAAGGCCGACTTCAGAGTCGCTGGGCTGGCTTCGGGAAGGTCGATCTTATTGGCGACGATGATGACGGGAAGCTTCCGAGCTTCCAGGTTGCCAAGGATGGTCACATTGACTTGGGTGAAGGGGTCCTCGGCCGCATCCATGACGAGCAGGACGCCGTCGACGTCGTCGAGCCAGCGAATGGCTTCAATGACGCCTTCGGTGGCTTCCTTGGCGCGGCGGCGCGCTTCGTCTTCGTCCATGCCGTGGTCTTCCACGAATTCATGGAAGTCGATCTGGGTGGCGACGCCGGGCGTGTCAATGACATCCATGTGGAGCTTGGCGCTGCCAGCGATGAGGTCGATGTTCTCCTTCTTGCGTACGCGGCGGGTTTCATGGGCCACGGCGCTGGCGGAGCCGACGGTTTCGCCGGTGAAGTCGCGTGCAATGCGGTTGGCGAGCGTGGTCTTGCCTGCGTTGGGCGGTCCGTAGATGCCGACGCGGGCGTGCTTCTTGCCAAAGACGCTCTTCATCCACTTGCCCGGGCTCAGGCTCTCCAAAACCTGCATCAGCCCCATGGCTGAGCCTCCGGCGTGTGCAATCCCATCAATTCCAACAGTTGTGGCGGGGCGATAAAGCCTCCTACAGGGTTCAATTGGCGACGGCGGCCTTCTGGAAGGTTTGGTTCATCGCGACTTCGGCGATGTCGATGGCGTAACTGCGCACACGGTCGATTGAGTCAGCAACGAGCGTCAGGGGACCGACCAGTTCGGGGTCAAGGTCTTGGAGTCGTTGGCTGAAGGCCCCGCGCCACGGCCCGGCGCCTTTGCCTTCGTCGACGGCGGCGCTGCCTTGGTCGAAGTCGTCGCGCTTGAGGGCAGTGAAGGCTTCGTCCCAGACGTTCTTGACAACGTCGGCTTGCGTGAGGATGTCTTCCAGCAAGTCTTCGGGCAGGTCCTGAAGATCGGGCACGTTCTTGCAAATCTTGCTGGCGTGGTCACCCATGCGTTCGATGGTCCGGGCGACCATGTAGAGATTCAGCGCCTCGGCAGGGCGAATTTGCAGGCGTGCTGCGAGGCGGGGCTGTTCGAGCAAGGCATGCATTTGCTTGCTGACGTGCCATTCGAGGCGGTCCAGCTCGTCGTCGCGGCCGCTGACGTCCTTGGCCAGGGTCGGGTTGCCTTCTTGCACGGCGGCCAGGGCGTCGTCGAACATGATGCGGGCAATGCGGTGCATGCGCGTGACGGTCTTGCGCAGGTCCATTTCGGACACGCCGACCAGGTCTTGGAGGGTGAGGGAGTCGCTGCCTTCTTCGAGGATTTCGACGCCGACGAGGTCGCGGATGACGTTGCGGGTGATGTTGCGGACCTTGGGGTCCATGCGGCCCTTGCTACGAAGATGAATTTCGTCGGCGCCGGCGAGGTAGGCACCTACGAGGCGGCGCACGATGTCTTCTTCCTTGACGACGTCCGGCACGTCGAGGACGACCCGGCGCTGGCGTGGACGGGCGTCTTGATGGGGCACGACGAGCAGGCTCCCGTCGGGCTCTTCGTGGATGGCGAGGGTCTCGCTGCGTTGGAGGCCGTTGCGATCCACCCATTTCTTGGGCAGGCTGATGACGTGGGTGCTGCCCCCAGTGACCTGGATTTTTCGAAGTTCCACGGACATCTACGGACTCCTATCGATGATAGGTACATCCAATAGAGTCTCTATAGAGCTATGCGTCAGCCGTAGCCGTGGAAGCCGGCATCGAAGGGAATCTCCAGGCCCGAATAGTACGCAACCTGCTCCATGCGCTCCGCCAATCGATCCACTTGATCCAGGAGCCGCCGCAACTCCGGATCGGCGAGTCGGTACAAGCGACTCCGGCCGACCGCGCGACTGCGAACCAACCCAGCTTCTCGCAAAGTCCGCAATTGATGGCTGACATTGCTTTGCTCTGCCCCCGTCGCCTCCACGAGTTGACCCACGTTGGCATCACCGTCGCGCAGCGTGGACAGAATGCCATGCTTGGTGGGGTGGCTGATGAGTCGAAGCAACGCAACGGCATCCATGTGAATGGGATTTCATGCGTAGTTCTTGGCCGTTTGCATCCCATGCGCTCAAGACGCCGACGGGCATCAAACACCCATGACCGACGACTTCCAAGACCCCAAGATTGGCATCCACAAGGTGTACACGCGAGGCGGCGACAAAGGAGAAACCAGCCTCGTCGGAGGTCAACGCGTCCCGAAAGACGATCTCCGAATCGATGCCTACGGCACCGTGGATGAATTGAGTGCCGTCATTGGATTGTGCCGCGTCGCAGCGGCCGACGCGGAACTGACCACGCTCGACGAACGCCTCGGCCGCATCCAACACGCCTTGTTCAATGCTGGAAGCATCCTCGCAACCCTGCCCGATGACCGGGGTCCGCAACAACCCCGCGTCCGGCAACAAGACGTCGATCATTTGGAAGCCTGGATGGACGAAGCCAACGCCGATTTGCCCGCACTCACCAGCTTTGTCTTGCCCGGCGGCTCGGAACTCAACGCCCGGCTACATCTGGCACGCACCGTCTGCCGCCGCGCCGAGCGGTTGTGCGTCGGATTGGAACGCGCCGGAGGCGACTGCGCCATGGAAGTCGCCTACCTGAATCGCCTGTCCGATGCCTGCTTCGTGTGGGCCCGTCAAGCGGCCGCGTTGTTGGGTCATGACGAAGTGCTTTGGAAGCCATCCTCGGCCTGAATCACAATAGTCGCCTTCATACCACCCAGGCCTCTGGCGCCGCGATGCGCATGGGCGTCGTCGTGTTGTTGGTGCTTGCCGGATGCGCGCAGCCGAGTGGCGACGCGGCTCTGTACGGCACCCAAGGAATCGACGGCGGGCTGGTTGGAACCTTGGACCCAGATTTCATTCGGCAAGCCGGATCAAGCACTGTGCTACCGATTGCATCAGCATGGGCCCAAGATTTTGCCACGCATCGCGGCATCACCATCCTGGTTTCCGGCGGAGGCAGCGGAGCCGGAGCCGCCGGCATTTGCGAAGGGCGCTTGGACATCGGCGACATGAGCCGGGCCATGAAGCCAAGCGAGCACGCAGCCTGCGAAGCCGCGGGCGTCGACCCTGTGGCCTGGACCGTTGCCTATGATGGCCTGAGCATCGTGGTGAGTCATGAGAATGCCTTCGCCCAGGATCTAACCGTCGCGCAGCTGCGCCAGGCGTTCGTGGCCGACGGCGCCGCCACGTGGCAGGACGTGGACCCAGCATTTCCGGCCGAGCCCATCCAACGGTGTGCCCCCGACGCAGGTTCCGGCACATGGGATTACTTCGATGAGGTGATTCTTGACGGTGCGCCGCTTGCCCCAAGTGCCCAGCGATCCGCAGATGACAACGCCTTGGTGCAATGCGTCGCCCAATCTCCAGCGGCAATCGGCTTCTTTGGCTACGCCTACCTTCAATCCAATGATGAGCAGATTCGCTCGGTGGCCGTCAATGGCATTCATCCGAGCCCCGAAACCATTGCCGACAACAGCTATGCACCCCTGAGTCGCCCGATCTTCATGGTGACTGATGGGGTCCCGGCGGCGGGGTCGATTCTGCGCGACTACCTGAACTATGGACTCCATCCAGACGGTGGCCAACGCCTGGTAGCCGACGTGGGTTATGTGGCGCTGGATGAGCCAACGCAGGCGTCGCTGCAGGCCATGTTGGGTTGAGGCGGGTTTTCGACATACCCCGCCATTGGACGCTATAGACTATTGTGTCTCAATGCAGAGCGCCTAACCTGACACGCCGGCCGTGGCCGCTTGAGCACCATGAAGCAGCTCAGTATTCTCACCATGACCGCGTTCGTCGCCTTGGCCCTCTCCGGCTGCACCGGCGGCGCCAGCGACGCAGAAATCTACGGCACCGCCACCGGCGGTACGCTGCAGAATGGCATCATCAAGCAGGCTGGCAGCAGCACGGTCCTGCCCATCGCCGAAATCTGGGCCGAAGACTTCGGCCTCGCCCGCGGCATCCAAGTCCAAGTCGCCGGCGGCGGCAGCGGCGCCGGTGCCTCCGGCCTCTGCGCCGGCGAGCTCGACATCGGCGACATGAGCCGCCTGATCAAGAGCAGCGAAGTTGCGACCTGCAACTCCAACGGCATCGACCCCATCCAGTGGCCTGTCGCCTACGATGGCCTGAGCGTCGTGGTTGGCAAGTCCAACAACTTCGTCGATGACCTCACCGTCGAACAGCTCAACCACATCTTCCGCGGCAACGACTTCGCGGTCAAGTGGAGCGACGTCGACCCCAGCTTCCCCAGCGACGACATCCGCCTCTGCATCCCTGACGGTGACTCCGGCACGTACGAGTACTTCAACGAAGAAATCGTGCACGATGAGGAGCCCCGCCTCGGCAGCGGTGTCCAGCAGAGCCCCGACGACAACGTCCTGGTGACCTGCCTGAACGACAAGAACGCCATCGGCTACTTCGGCTACGCCTACTACATCGCCAACGCCGGCAAGCTGAACCTCGTCGCGGTCGACGGTGTCAAGCCCAACGACAGCACCGTCGCTGACGGCAGCTACACGCCCCTGAGCCGCGCCATCTACATGGCCACCGACGGCGTGCCCACCGGCCTCCTGCTGGACTACTTCGCCTACGCATTCCACCCCGAAGGCGGCCAGGCCCTGGTCCCCGAGACCGGCTACCTGCCCCTGCCTGAGGACGTCCGCAAGGACAACCTGGACATGCTGGGCATCGAGCACGACCACGAGTAAGCCAACCGGCACGCCCCCTTTTCCCCCCTTTTCCCCAATTTTGGACCCGCTTTGGGTCAGCCGATGATCGGCACCACCCCCACGTGAACCTCATGAGGCGGAGCCTTGACTCCATACAGCCCAATATTCTATTGTCTCTCTATGGATGGCGACTATGCCCCGCACGGCTCCGTGGCCGCCGTGGCTCTGCGAGAAGCGACCTCCGACCTCCTGTTCGACTTCCGCGTCCGGCTGGGCGCGCGCGTCGGCGACGAGATCGCCCGCTACATCCTGTTCCTCTGCGGCCTGAGCGTCCTGATGGTGCTCGGCTTCATCGTCTTCGTCCTGGTCGAGCAATCGCTGGAATTCTTCGCCGAGATCCGCATCACGGACTTCTTCTTCGGCACCGAATGGCGCCAGCCCACCACCGTCGAAATCTCCGAAGGCGCCAACCGTGCCCGCTACGGCGTCCTGCCCCTCATCACGGGCACTTTGCTGGTCACCATGGGCGCCGTCATCATCGGCCTCCCCGTCGGCGTCGCCACCGCCATCTACCTGGCCGAATACGCCCCCGACCAACTGCGCCGCCTCCTAAAACCCGTCCTCGAACTCCTGGCCGGCATCCCCAGCATCGTGTTCGGCTTCTTCGCCCTACACGCCGTCAGCCCCATCGTCCAGAAGCTCACCGATCCGGGCTCCCTGCTCTGGTACATCTTCGGCAAAGAAGAAGCCCTGATCTTCAACGCCCTCAACGGCATCATCGTCGTCGGCATCATGGTCATCCCGATCATCACCGCCCTCTCCGAAGACGCCATCCGCGCGGTGCCCCGCCACTTGAAGGAAGCCAGCCTCGCCGTGGGCGCCACGCGCTGGGAAACCACGCGGCACGTCGTCGTCCCAGCCGCCCTGAGCGGCATCGTGGCCAGCTTCGTGCTCGGCGTCGCCCGTGCCATCGGTGAATCCATGGCCGTGGCATTGGCCGTGGGCACCACGCCCCAACTGACCTTCAACCCCGTCCACACGGTGCAGACCATGACCGCATTCATCGTCCAACGCACCGGCGGCGACACGCCCCAAGAAGGCCCGCCCTTCACCAGCCTGTTCGCCGTGGGCCTGGTTCTGTTTGCCATGACCCTGATTCTCAACATCATCGCCCAGCGGTTTGTCAACAAATACCGCGAAAAGGACGGAGGCAACCTATGAGCCGCTTCCTCGAAGTCGACGACAACCTGGCGCGCCGCAAGCGCAAGGAGAAAATCATGCGCGCCGTGCTCACCGGTGGCGCCAGTGTCAGCGTCCTGGCCCTCGCCGTCCTGCTCATTCGCATGGCCGCCGACGGCATCCCCCACATGAGCTGGGAATTCTGGACGCAGCGCTACAGTCCCCGCGGCATCAACAGTGGCAACAGCGGCATCCTGGACTCGATCATCTCGAGCTTCATCCTGTTGTTTTTGGCGATGCTGTTTGCCATCCCCGTCGGCACCGCCGCCGGCATCTACCTCTACGAATATGCGCCCGCCAACCGCCTGACCACCTGGATTCGTGCCACGGTGAGCAACCTGGCCGCCGTGCCCAGCGTCGTCTACGGCTTGCTGGGTCTGGCCATCTTCGTGCGCCTTTGGGCAGATCTGAGTGGCGGCGTGCCCGAACCGACCAACATCGCGGGTGCCCTGACCCTCGGCGTGTTGGTGCTGCCCATTGTCATCGTGGCGACGGAAGAGGCGCTCAAGACCGTGCCCGACTCGGTGCGCCAAGCCAGCCTCGCCATGGGCGCCACCAAGTGGCAGACCGTGCGCAACCACGTACTACCCTACGCATTGCCCGGCATCCTCACCGGCCAGATTCTGGCCCTGAGCCGAGCCGCCGGCGAAACGGCACCCTTGCTGGTGATCGGGACCTTCACGTACGTGACGGCACCCCTGCATGAACTGGCCCGCCCCGACGGCCTCGGGACGCCCTTGCAGGTGCGTGCCTACGCATTGGCCGCCGACGCACGCATCGCGGCGATCGAAATGGGCGCTGCGACCATCGTGGTGCTGCTCTTGGCGACGCTCCTGCTGAACCTCGCCGCCATCTTCCTTCGCGACCGCCTTCAGAAAAAGATCCAGTGGTAACCATGGACACCAACCAAGTCAAGACCGAAACCGTCCTTGTCAAGGACGTGAAGACCCACGTGAACGAGCCCGTGGACGACCACATCGATCCCAGCGACGTCTTGCTGGCCATCAAGGACCTGGACTTCTTCTACGACGGGGATGCCCAGGCGCTTTGGCAGATCAACCTGGACGTCCCGAAGAACCAGGTGACCGCCCTCATCGGCCCCAGCGGCTGCGGCAAATCGACCCTGCTGCGCAACCTCAACCGGATGAACGACGTCATCCCGGGCACCCGCCACACGGGAACCATCACCCTGGAAGGCACCGAAATCTTTGGCGCCGAAGTGGACGCCGTCGCCCTGCGCCGCCACATTGGCATGGTGTTCCAGAAGCCCAACCCATTCCCGAAGAGCATCCATGAGAACATCGCGTACGGCGTCCGCTTGCATGAGAAGCTCACGAAGGAGCAACTGGACGAGCGCGTCGAATGGGCCCTGCGCAAGGCCGATCTCTGGGAGGAAGTCAAGGACCGCCTGGATCAACCCGGCACCGGCCTCTCCGGTGGCCAGCAGCAGCGCCTGTGCATTGCCCGCGCCTTGGCTGTCAAGCCGACGATTCTCCTGATGGATGAACCGTGCAGCGCCTTGGACCCGGTGAGCACCCAGAAGATTGAGGATCTCATCATCGAGCTCAAGAAGGACGTCACCATTGTCATCGTGACGCACAGCATGAGCCAAGCACGTCGTGTCAGTGACCGGACGGCCTTCTTCTACAAGGGCAAGCTCGTCGAAACCGGCCCCACGGAGAACATCTTCACCAAGCCGGCAGAGGAGTTGACGGAGCAGTACATTACGGGGAGGTTTGGTTGAGTGAACGGAGTGAGCGAGACCAAGGCTCCCCTGACTGCGGGTGACGCAGTCGCCCGCACGACGAGAGGTTGGGCATGAGCCAGCTCCACCGCGAAGTCGCCAGCATCGAGGACCAGGTCGAAGAAATGGCGAACCTGGCCAAGGGCATGCTCGAAGGCGGCGTCCAGAGCCTCATTGACTTGGACCGCGAGGCGGCGGAAGTTGTGCTTGGCCAAGGCGAGGCCCTCGCCCAATTGGACGAGGACATCGAAGCCCACATCCTGCGCACGTTTGCGCTCCAGGAACCGGTGGCCGGCGACCTGCGTCGCATCGGCACGGCACTCAAGCTCATCACGTACATCAACCGCATCGGCCGCTACGGCCGCGATGTGGCCAAGGTGACGACGGAATGGCCGGAAGGCGCCGACCACGTGGCCCGGATGGTCAACTTGCCCACCATGGGCGAGAAAGTGGCCCGGATGGTGGACATTGCCATCTTGGCGTTCCGTGACGGCACCGACCCGGACACGACGACCCTGATGCAGTTGGAGGACGACGTGGATGCCATGCGCTACAGCATCTGGCGTGAGGCGTTGACCTACATGGCTCAAGACCCACACACCATCGAGCGCTGCGCCCACTACATGATGGTCGGACGCTACCTGGAGCGGTGCGGCGACAACGTCGTCAAGATGGCCGAAAAACTGCACTGGTCCGCCACGGGCAAGCGCATTTTGCTCAAGTAAAACGGCAGGCGCATAGAATAACGTCCAAGCTATAGACTCAATAGACTATAGCTTGCGCTGTAGAATAGGGTGCCTTTCTCGGCCGGCCCGATGCTTGATTTCGGAATCCTCAGCGTGACCGCCGTCATCCTGATGGCCGCGCTTTTCGGATTGTACATGGCCTGGACCATCGGCGCCAACGACGTGGCCAACGCCATGGGCACCAGTGTCGGCTCCAAGGCGCTGTCGCTCAAGGGCGCCATCATCTTGGCCGCCATCATGGAATTCCTGGGCGCCGTGCTCGCCGGTGGCAACGTCACCGACACGGTCCGCAAGAAAATCCTCGACCCAGAGGTCGCCTTCGCCCGCAACGTCCCCGCCACCAACAGCACCATGGAAGCGATGGGCAACGCCACAGCCAACGGCACCATGATGCCGCCCACTGGCGGCGGCCTAGAATTCGCTCCTGAACTGTACATCTTTGGCATGCTCGGCGCCCTGCTGGGTACCGCCCTCTGGCTCACCTTCGCCACCTGGAAGGGCTGGCCCGTCAGCACCACCCACAGCATCGTGGGCGGTGTCATCGGCGCCGGCATGTTCGCAGCCGGAACGTTCTACGGATGGGACCACGCCGGGGACGCCATCGCCTGGGACAAGGTCATTGAAATCTTCCAATCCTGGCTGTTTGCCCCCCTCCTTGGTGGCGGCATCGCATTCCTTCTGTTCGTCTTCATCAAGGCGATGATCTTCAACCAGAAGGACCCCATCGCAGCCGTCGTGCGCTGGCGCTGGTTGTTCATCTTCCTGGACGTCTTCATCATCGCCCTGGCGACCCTCACGAAGGGCCTGAAGAATGCCCAGTGGTACAAGGACCTCGGCTGGCTGAGCAAGGACGCCGCCGGCAACACCGTCGTCGGCACCGAAGCCTGGGTCGCGACCTTCGCTATCGCGGCAGGCGTGACGCTCATTGCCGAGCTGATCATCCGCAGCCGAGACGCCAAGCGCGCCCACCCAACGGCTGAAGCCGTCGGCCCCGACAAGGAAACCTACAAGGAAGTCGAACGCCGCTTCATCGCCCTGCAGATCGTCACCGCCGCCAGCGTGGCCTTTGCCCACGGCGCCAATGATGTGGCCAATGCCATCGGCCCACTTGCCGGCATCGTAAGCGTCGCGCAAACCGGCACCTTCACCGCCAAGGCCGAAATCGCCTGGTGGATTCTGCCACTCGGCGGTGTCGGTATCGTCGTCGGTTTGGCCACCTGGGGCTACAAGGTCATGAAGACCATCGGCGAGAAGATCAGCGAAATCACCCCCAGCCGTGGTTTCGCCGCCGAACTTGCAGCCGCCGCCACGATCATTCTCGCGACCACCCGCGGCATCCCCGTGAGCACCAGCCAAATCCTGGTCGGTGCCGTCCTCGGTGTCGGCCTGGCACGAGGCGTCGCCGCGATTGACCTACGCGTCATGCGTGACATCGTGTTCAGCTGGATGTTGACCCTACCCGCCGCTGGTCTCTTGAGTGGCCTGATCTATCTGACCCTGAAGGGCACCCTGGGGGCTTGACATGAGCAAACACTTCCGCGCACCAATCTTTGACGCATTCCGCAACAAAAGCCCGTTCGAGAGCCTGGGCGCCCACGCTGACAAGGTCCGGGAATGCCTCGCCGCGTTGCAGGACGCCACCCAGGCCTTCGTTGCCGGCGACGACATCAAGGAATTGGCCGCCAAGGTCAGCGCCTTGGAACTGG
The DNA here is from genome assembly GCA_049617695.1 of Thermoplasmatota archaeon. Taxonomy (GTDB): domain Archaea; phylum Thermoplasmatota; class E2; order JACPAO01; family JAHFTW01; genus JBFKXH01. Next base: position 26,372 of record JBMZJT010000011.1, read on the forward strand.
AAGCGGACCACATCAAGAGCAACATCCGCAACCACCTGCCCGCCAACGTCCGGATGCCCGTGGAGAAGAGCTTGTTCTTGCAGCTCCTTTCCGAACAGGATGGCATCCTCGACGAGGCCGAAGACGCCGCGATTTGGATGAGCATGCGACCGACGCAAGTGCCGGCGCCCGTCGGCGAGGCGCTGCTGGCCCTGTTGGCCAAGGTCCACGAGACAGTCGAAGCCTACGGCGTCGCGGTCACCAACCTAGAGGACCTGGTCGAGACCGGGTTTGTCAAGCGCGAGCGCGAAGAAGAGAAGGACTTGATCGAACGCGTCCATGAACTGGAGCACGAGACCGATGTCCTGAGTCGCGACCTCAGTGCCAAGTTGCTCGCCCCCGACATGGAAGGCGCCATCGGCGCCATCGGCGTGTACCACCTGCTCAAGTTGACCCTGCAAATCTCCAAGATTGCAGACTACGCCGAAAACGCCGGCGACCGCCTGCGGGCGATGCTGAGCAAGTAAGGCCCCGGCAACGAGTCGAAGCATCAGTCGCGGCCGCCACCACGCGCAACGACCCTGTTTTCATCCCCCTTCCACCATCCTTGCCCATGGACCGCCTTCTTGCCTACGTCTGTGCAGGAAGTCGAGGCGGTGCCACACGGACGCGGATTGTCTTGGCCATTCTGGCCGACGGCAAGAACACCCACCAGATTGCCAAGGAGCTGGAGATGGACTACAAGACCATCGAGTACAACTTGCGCGTCCTGAGCAAGCACAAGTACGTCGTCAGCGGCGAAGGCTACGGCAAGCAGTGGCAACCCAGCAAGAATCTCCTGGCCGCACGTGCCCAATTTGAGGCCATTGCAGCCAGGCTGTAACCGTTCCCCGGAACAGAAAGGTTGTATTTCTCGGCGAACGCGTGGGGCTTGGGCAACGCCCAGTGATTCGAATGAAACGCACCCTAATTTTTGCCGCGATCGCCGCCATGCTGATGGCCCCGGTCGCCTCCGCTGCGCACAGCGTCAGCATCAACAACGCCAATGAAATCGGAACCGGCACGCAGACCATTTCCGTCGACGTGGACGGCTTCAACCTCGTCAACTTCGCCGGCAAGGACGCCAAGAAGGGCGAAGGCCACATCCACTACCTCGTCAACGGCAAGGACGCCTGCACCGCCGGCAAGGCCGACTGCAGCGCCCCGACCGACTACGCCACGACCAGCAAGAGCTTCACGTTCATCAACCTGGAAGAAGGCGACGAGATCACCGTCGAACTGGTCCTGAGCGACCACACGGCCAGCGGCACCGACAGCAACGGCAACCTGAACGGCAACCGTGTTATTGACACCGCATCCGTCAGCGCCGCCAGCAACGACGCCCCCGGCTTCGAGATTGCGGCCCTCTTGGCCGGTCTGGTTGGCCTGGCCTTCCTCGCCCGCCGCAAGTAATGCGTTGGGCACTCCTTCTTCTCCTTCTTCCCTTGCTTTCGGGATGTTCCAGTCCGCCTGAGATTCCCGAACCCGAGTACGTGGGCGGCGAGGCCGTGATCCGCATGGCCGGCGACGTCGGCGATCAGTTCAGCCCCAGTGAATTCCAAGTTCCCCAGGGCACCGTGATTCGGTTCGCCCATGGCGGCGGCGATTCTGTGCATAATGTGCGCAGCCTCGACGGGGCTTGGGAGCATCGTAGGCCCGATTTGCAGGATTTCGTCTTGGATACCTCCGGGCTTGCGCCAGGCAGCTATCGATTCCAATGTGATGCCCACGTGACCGTCGGCATGACCGGCGTGTTGCACGTCACCTGAACATATCGTTCACCCTCAACCGAACGTTTATGCTCATCTCGTAGCTCATTGGCCCATGAGCTACCGCCTTGTCTGGAGCGACGACGTGCCCGGCACCCTAGCCACCTACCAAGACCGCTTCCCGCACGGCCAAAGCCACTTGCACCCATCCCGCCAATACGCCGAACTCGACGCCGGCGACCACTTCATCTCCGTCGCCGCCACCGACATGCGACGCCGCGGACGCACGTGAGCTACGTCCCCGAGGCCGACGCCCTCGAACATCCCATCCGCGCATTGATCCTGCGCTTCGTCGAACGCCACCCCGGCATTCGACTCACCGAGCTGTCCGTCTGCCTCGGCCTCGAAAACAGCACCCTCCTGTGGCACCTACGGAAGCTGCAATCCGCCGACCTGATCCACCGCCTCGGCTCCCCCCGCGCCCGCGTCTACTGGGCGCAAAAAGCAGGCAAAGAAGGCAAAGACACCGCCCGCCGCGTCTCCGTGCTCAACACCGAACGCAAACGGGCCGTCCTTTCCACCATCGTCGCCCAACCCGGCATCCGCATGATCGACGCCGCACCCCAAATCGGCATCACCGCCGCCGTCGCACGGCAAGTCGCCAACCTCCTCGAAGAAGCGGACCTCGCCACGCGCATTGAACAACCAGGCGGCCATGCATTCCACCCCGGCGCCCAAGCCGCCGCCGCATTGGAAGCCTCCATGGCCATCCAAGAAGCCCTCCAACAAGCTGGGAAAAGCACCAAATAGCGG
>JBMZJT010000011.1:28921-39335 GCA_049617695.1 Thermoplasmatota archaeon
GGCACCCCGGAGTGAGCCCCATGGGCGCCGTGATGAACCTCAACATCGCCATCGTGGTCCTCAACACACTGCTGTTGACCGGACTCCTGTGGGCCTACGGCGCCATGCTGCGAGACATCCCCACGCGCTTCACGTGGGGCCTGCTTGGGTTCGCCGCCGCCTTGTGGCTCCAACAGGCGGTGCAGCTCTACTTCTACGCCACGATGATGGAATTCTTCGTCCCCGGCGTCCAACCCTTGGTTTTGGTGCAGAACCTCCTCGTCGCCGTGGCCGCCACGACGCTGCTGTCCGTGACCCTGCGACCCACCGGCGCCGCGGCGCCCAGCGACGCTTGATTTGGGAAAAGCCACCTAAAAGCCGGGCACCCTGTTTCCCTTATGGAACGCAAGTGGCTGTGGATCGGCATCGGCGCCCTCGTCGTGGTCGGACTCGTGCTCGCCGCACCCAAATTCCTGCCCAAGGGCGAAGTCCAATTGGACCAAGCACGGCCTGAAGGCAGCGCCGACGACGCCGCGATCGACGTCGTGCGTGGAGGCGACTGGATCGATGGCGACAGCGCCCACAAGGCATCCGGCCGCATTGACATCGTCACTGTCGATGGCGATACTTTCCTGCGCTTCACGGACTTCGAGATGACCGCCGGACCCGACGTCTACCTGTACCTGACGCCGTCCGCCGACCCCCAAAGTACGGCCGACGTGGAAGGCGACGGCATCCGCATCGCCGTCAAGACCGACGAAGACCAAGACGCCCGGCTCAATGAACGTGGGACGTTCTTCGTGCCCCTGGACGTGCCCAACCTCGACGCATACGGCGGCGTCGCTGCGTGGTGCGACGACTTCAACGTCCTGTTTGGCAACGCTCCCCTGACCTGAACCCGTCCACATCGCACTGGAACCGGTCGCATCCACCACGCGGATTGGCCAGAAAGGAACAATCCAGCACGGGCGCGAACCCCTTTTACGCCCTGGAACCTGGCTCGGATTGCACCCCATGGACGTCACCAATCTCTACAGTGCCCGCGCCCAGGCCATGAAGGCCAGCGAGATCCGCGAGCTGCTGAAGCTGACCGAGAACCCCGACGTGATCAGCTTCGCAGGCGGCCTGCCCAACCCAGGCAGCTTCCCCGTCGAAGAGGTCACCGAAGCCGCCGGCCGCGTCCTGAAGGAACACAGCCACCGCGCCATGCAGTACAGCACCACCGAAGGTGTCGTCGAACTGCGCGAAGGCCTCTCCGACTACCTCGGCAGCCAGAACATGGACGTCGACCCCGACGAGATCCTCATCACCAATGGTAGCCAGCAAGGCCTCGACCTGCTGGGCCGCGTCCTGCTGGACCCCAAAGACACCATCGTCGTCAGCAACCCGACCTACCTCGGCGCGCTCCAGGCGTTCAACTACTTCGACTCCCGCTACGCCGCCGCCGACAGTGACGGCGACGGCATCATCCCCGACAGTCTGGACGACGTGCTGACCAAGCTCACCAAGACCGGCATTCGGCCCAAATTCATGTACGCCGTGCCGACCTTCCAGAACCCCAGCGGCACCGTGATTCCCGAGAGCCGCCGCCGCAAGATTCTGGATCTGGCCCACGAGCACGACCTCTTGGTCATCGAGGACGACCCCTACGGCCGCCTCCGCTTCGACGGCGACCACGTCCCGACCATGAAGAGCATGGACAAGGAAGACCGCGTCCTGTACCTTGGCACATTCAGCAAAATCATGGTCCCCGGCTTCCGCCTCGCCTGGACCGCCGGCCCGAAGGACCTCGTCCAGAAGATGGTCGTCAGCAAGCAAAGCGTCGACCTGTGCACCAACGCATTCACGCAATTCATCGCCGCCGATCTCCTGCAGAATGGCGCCATCGAAAGCCACCTGCCCAAGATCATCGACCTCTACCGTGGCAAGCGCGATATCATGCTCCAGCAGATGGACAAGCACTTCCCGAAGGACGGCGTCTCCTGGACCAAGAGCCAAGGTGGCATGTTCACGTGGGCCGAAATGCCCGACCACGTGGACTGCGTCAGCATGCTCCAAACCGCCGTCAAGCGCAACGTCGCCTTCGTGCCCGGCAAGCCGTTCTACGCGGACCCCGGCGTCGGCGGCAACACGATGCGCCTCAACTTCACCCACCCGACGGATGACAACATCCGCGACGGCGTGGAGCGCCTCGGCGAGGTCATGCATGAAGCGTTGGCCAAGCCCGTCCCGGCGTAGGTCGAACCTCGTTGGATCGCGGCCGATTCGGCTTAGACCCCAGCAAACGCGGTGACCTTCAGCAGGTCACTGAAGCGCTTCAACACGGCATCTGCCGACGCCGGCGCGTCGAGATCTGGACGGCCATAGCTCGCCCATGCCGTGCGCATGCCGACCGCTTTGGCGCCGTCCATGTCCCGCTCCGGCCAGTCGCCGACCATCATGACTTCCTGCGGCGTCATGCCGAGAATGTCCAAGGCTTCCTGGAACGGCCGGCGATTGGGCTTCTGCTGGCCGTGATCGGTGCTGGTCACGACGAATTCGAAGAAATCCGTCAGCCCGGCCGCATCGAGGCGCTGGTAGGCCTTGAAGCGAGGCGCATCCGTCACGACGCCCATTTTGAGGCCGCGGCGCGCCAATTCCAACAACGTCCGCTGCACCGTGGGATAGGCTTGCAGATGCAACCGCTTGGCTTCCAAGTAGGCATTGACCGCCGCCGCTGTCACCTTGTCAATGGTGTGCTGGCTCAGGCTCAATTTCTGTTGATGATGCTCCTTGAGAAACCGCTCAAAGACGCGATCGCCTTCGATGTCATCCCGGTACGCACCAAACAGAATGTCGCCCGCTTCGTCGCTGTTGAAGGCAAAGTCGGCGCCGGCGCGGATCATGGCCCGGGCCGCGGCATCACTGGCCAAGCGCTTCATGCGCATGAAATCCAGGAGCGTGTTGTCCAGGTCGAAGACCACGGCGCGCAACTTCACGATGAGGCGACGTTGGCCGGCTTCTTCGCCGTGACGGTGAGCACCAAGCCGATGGCCGCGACGCCCACGGGCCAGATCATGAAGCCGGTGCTCAGCCCGAACAAGGCCACGAGCACGACCGCGAGCAGCAGCAACGCGCCGGCCCCGGCCAGCTGAACTTGCCACGCGGCAAACCAGATACCCGCGAGCAGCAACACGAAGGCAGGCGCCACGGGAGGCATGCCGGACCAGCCTCGCGTGACTCCGTTCCACACGATGAGTGCCAAGGCCAGCCCGGCGGCGAGTGCCAGAATGGTCAATCCAACCGCGCGTTGCATGCGTGCTGAACCTTCGTGGACGCTTTCTGTCTTCCTTTGGCATCGGGCATCCGGGCATCATCCTCCACCGCCACGGTTTTGAACAACGACTTGTCCTTAGGAATGCTCTAAGGCACCGGAAACGCACATGGATGAAACAGGTTCAGCAAAAGGGTCCTTGTTCAAGCGTGCCCGCCGTGACCCGCTACGCGGCCACCCCATCGAAGATCCGTTTGGCACGGGCGACGGCCTCCAACAGGGGAGCTTCGCGAGTACCGAAGAGCATTTGCTGAACCTTCGGGCGCACCGAATCAAGGCGGAACGGCACACCGGCATCACCACTTTGAATCATCTTCGAAGGAAAATCAAAATCCTTCCGCACCAGGTCAAGGCCGCCATTCGTGTCTTGAACCAAATGCAGGGTCGCGCCATTTTGGCGGACGAAGTCGGCCTCGGAAAGACCATTGAAGCGGGCATCATCATCAAGGAATTGATTGCCCGTGGCAAGGCGAAGTCGGTCCTGATTTTGACGCCGGCGGCGCTTTCGACGCAGTGGCAAGAGGAACTTTGGGACAAGTTCGGCGAGCGCTTCATCAAGCACGACGACCCCGAGTTCAAAGGCTTCGACAAGGACGACAAGATCGTCGCGAGCATTGACACGGCCAAGTCCGCCCAGCATTACCCAGACATCATCGCTCGGGAATGGGACTTGGTCATCATCGATGAAGCCCACTACCTGAAGAACAAGAAAACGCAGCGCTACGCCCTGGCCGACGACATCACGGCGCGCCACGCGATGATGTTGACGGCGACGCCGATTCAGAACAACCTCATCGAGCTCTACAACCTCATCAACCTCATCAAACCGGGTTTGCTGGGAACGTTGCAGAACTTCGAGGAAGAGTACGTCGGCGACCATCAAGGCCGCGTGCTGCTGCACGCCAAGCGGTTGCAGCGCTTGCTGGAACAAGTGATGATTCGCAACCGGCGCAGCGAGACGGGCCTCAAGTTCCCCGAACGCAAGGTCGAGACGCACCGCATCGAGGCCAGCAAGGGCGAATACGAGTTGCACAAATCGGTGGGCCAGTTCATCCGGAATTACAAGAACTACTTCGAGAGCCACTTGGCCTTGATGATCTTGGAGCGCGAGGTCGCCAGTTCGGCGCCGGCGCTGGCCATGACCTTGGACAACATGATGGCCAAGATGCATGAGCCCGAGCTCACCATGGCCATGGAGGACCTCAAGGCGCAAGCCGACGGCGTCAAGCGCAACGCGAAGGTCAACCTGATTCTCGACGTGGCCAAGAACACGGGCGAGAAGATGATCGTCTTCACCCAGTTCCGGGAAACCCAGGAACTTCTCTCGCGCCGCTTGAAGCAAGAGGGAATTTCCAACGTCAAGTACCACGGGCAACTCAGCAGTGGCCGCCGCAAGAAGGCGCTCGATGAGTTCCGTGGCGACACCCAGGTCCTGGTCTGCACGGACAGCGGCAGTGAAGGTCTGAACCTGCAATTCTGCAGCGTCCTCGTCAATTACGACCTGCCCTGGAATCCCATGCGCGTCGAGCAACGTATCGGCCGTGTGCACCGCATCGGCCAGGAACGCGACCGCGTGGTCATCCTGAACCTCGCCATCGCGGACACCATCGAGGATCACGTCCTGCAGATTCTCTACGAGAAGATCAAGCTCTTCGAGGTCGCCATTGGTGAAATGGACCTCATTCTGAGCGACATCAACGAAGCCGGCGGCATCGAGAAGCGCATCATGGATGCGATCATGGAGTCGGAGAAGGACGAGGACATCAAGGAGGCCTTGGACAAGGTCGAGAAGGAGGTCGTGAAGTCCAAGCAAGGCGCCCAGGTCATCAAAGAACTGGACGCCAGTGTCTTCCAGCAATTCGACCTGAGCACGGCCAGCGACGATGTGCGCATCGAAGACCAAGGCGATCTCGAAGCCGAGGTGCGCAAATTCCTGGAAGAATTCCTTCAAGTCGTCTCGGGCGAGACCGACGAGAAAGACGGCGTCTGCACGGTGCGGCTACCACGCACCCTGTGGAAGCGCATCGGCGGCGTCCACACCTACACCATCGATCCGCAGGTCTTCGACGACTCGGATGGCGAAGTCGAATTGCTCAGCCTCGGCACCCCCCTCGTGGCCGGCGCCATGGAGCACCTGCAATCCACGGCCGCCATTGGCCAGGTCCGCACGGCGGAAGTGGACGAACGGGCGACCATCCTGTACTACCGCTACTTCATTGAGACCATCCGCAGCGAAGTGGAAGCCTTCGTCTCCGTGACCGTCACGGACACGGGCAAGGTCCTCGACGTTTCCGATGGCTTGGTCGCCATGCCCGACGCCGAAACCGTCCGCGTGCCCCGGCCGTTGAGCCCGGAGGAACTGGAGCGAGTGACGGGCAATGCCCGCTACGAAGTCGGCAGCCTACTCCAACCGCTCTTGCAAGAGAAGCGGGACGAAGCAGCGGAAGAACTGCGCCGCACGGAGAAGCGCCTCGAAGAATACTACGAGCGCCAGAAGCACGAATTGCGCCAGGACGAATCCAAGATTCGCCAGAAGATGGGCAAGATCCGCAGCCGCCTCTACTTCACCGAGGACGGCGTGCGCGAGCGCAAACTCGAATTGGAATTCGAGAAGCTGGAGAAGCAACTCCACGAAATGACCTTCAAGAACAACCGCCGCGAGGAAGAACTCGATGCGGAATTGAAGGAGCGCTTGGGCAAGGAGCAGGAAAAGAACGAGCCGCGCTTGGAGCTGGAGCTCATCGGTGCGACGCGTCTTGTCCCAGCGGAAGAACCCCTGGCTGCTTAGGCGTCCGCGACGAGCGGCACGGTGAGCATGGAGTGGCCAGTGAAGGCCACGTCGTAGTTGCTACTGGCCAAGTCGTTGCCGTTGAGCAGCGGCAAATACCAACTGGCATCGTTGCCGCCGACCTTGAGCACCAAGCGGGTGCCCGGAGACAAGTCCGCCTTGGTGTAGTGCAAGTCGACCGTGATGCGATCGTCAATCTCAGGCGTGACTCCGGGGACGTGGGCGTAGGCGCCACGGCTCAGGATGATGCTGCTGTCATCTTGGGCGACCGCAAGGAGTTGGACGGCGACTTGGAAGGCAGTTTGGTTGTCGCCATCGAGGACCAATTCCAGGCTGGGTGCGCCGAGGATGACTTCGCTTTGGCTGTAGGCGCCGGCTTCGAAGAAGACGGCCGTCGGGTCGTTGCGCATGCTGTAAGGCAACGCCTGGTTGGGCATGCCGACTTGATCCCAGACGACGCTGGGCTCAGCGAAGGGATTGTTGAGCGCGCGTTGCTGGACGTTGAACGTCGTGTTGCTGGGCGCGTACGTGGTGAGTTGGGGCTCGCGCAGGTAGTAGCTGTCCAGCGTGATGTCCGGCAATTCGTCGAAGGTGATTGCGTCGCCGCCGGAGGCATCCACGGTTTCCAGGGCGGGCCAAGCATCGACGCCCGTGTCGACGCCGCGCAGGAAGTATTCGAACCAGGCGAGGGTCTTGTCCCAGCATTCGGCATCCATGGTGCCGTGTCCGCCTTCGTAGACGACGACACGGGTGAATCCGGTGGCGCCGTCGAGGACGTCCTGCGTTTGGTGGAAGAGGGAGTCTTGCAGGGCGTTGCAGATGAGGAGGGGCTTGTCCGTGGCGATGGCGTCGAGCACGGAGCGGGCATCCAATGCAGCTTCCACGTCGGCGAGGTTGGTGCGCTGGATGCCGTTGGCGGCCCACTCGTACACCATGGGGTGCAGTTGGGCACCGGACGTGGCCGTGCCTTGGCCAATGAGCGCCAGATCCCATTCGACCTTGGGCACGTTGCCGGGGAGCAGGGCTTCGTAGAGGTCAACCCAGCCTTGGTGGGCTGCGACGGTCGTGACCTTGGGGTTGAACGCCCAGGCGTGCATGGCGTGGCCGCCACCGTAGCTGATGCCGGTGACACCGACCTTGCCATTGACCGGGAAGCGGTCGGCAACGAAGTCGATGACGGCGTCCAGGTCGGCCATTTCGGCTTCGCCGGCGACGGTCACTTGGCCAGTCGCTTGTCCAAAGCCACGCGTGTCGTAGGCAACAGCAATGATGCCGGCTTCGGCGAACTTCTGCAGGAGGTTCGTGAAGGGGCACGGATCGTCAGGCAGCGGCGGTTGGCCGGGGTCGCCCATGGGCGGGCAGAGCCACATTTCCTTGCTGTAACCAAAGCCGTGGACGAAGACGACGACCGGGAACCGGGGTTGGCTGCCGTCAGGGAGCGCTCGACTGGCGAGGGGCTCGTAGATGACGTAGGGCAACTGGGTGCCGTCGAAACTGGTGATCCGGTCTTGTCCACCGCCGTCCGTGGGGTGGTTGTGCACGGCGACGCCATCGACGGTCACCATGGAGGGATCGTCGACGTCGGAAGCAGGCCCAATCATCGGTTCAGGCTCATCGTCCTCAAGGAAGCTGAGGCAACCGCTCAGCATGGGTACGATCAACAGGAGGGCCAACCAGCCGCGCATGGGGCCAAGGGTAGCCCGGAACGGGATAAAGCTTGGCGAAGAATCACAGCAGACGCAGCAGGTCGCCCACGGCCTCGCGGACGTCCTTGCCGTCGTAGAGAATGTGATGGATTTGCGCCGTCAGCGGGAGCGGAATGCCCTCCGCGAGCGCTTGTTCATGGACGAATTTCGTCGCATTGACACCTTCGGCGACCTTGCCACCCATCGTCTTGAGGGCTTCTTGGTAGCTCAGGCCACGGCCGACCAGTTCACCCAGGCGCCGATTGCGGCTGTGCTCGGAGGTCGCCGTGGCGATGAGGTCGCCCAGGCCACTGAGTCCCGTAAAGGTCCGTGCCTTGGCGCCGTGGTGGGTGCCAAAGCGCGTCATTTCGTCGAGGCCCAGCGTGATGACGGCGCTGGCCGAGTTGTCGCCGTAACCAATGCCGGTCGTGACACCCGATGCGATGGCAACGATGTTCTTGAGCACCCCACCAAGCTCGACGCCGATGACGTCGCGGCGCGGATACGCCTTGAAGACCTGGGTGCTGAAGATGTCGCACAGCAGGTTGAGGGCGCCGGCATCTTTGCTCGCGATGACCGTCGCGCCCGGCATGCCACGCGCGATTTCTTCGGCGTGATTGGGGCCGCTGAGGCTGGCAATGGCATGGTTGGGCAATTCCTGGGTGAGCACTTCGCTCATGCGCAGGAACGTTCCCGTTTCGATGCCCTTGGCCACGTTGAGAATCTTGGCGCCGGTGTCCAAAAACGGCGCAATGGCCTGTGCCGTGGGTCGGACCGCCTGACTTGGGACCGCCATGACGACGACCTCTGCGCCGGCGACGGCGTCCTGGAGACTGCTCGTGATCCAGACGTTGAGCGGCAGTTTGACACCGGGGAGGTACTTGACGTTCTCACGACGATTGGTCAAGGTCTGCGCGTATTCCGGACTGCGACACCATTGGCGCACCTCCAATCCATTGCTGGCAAGGAGGCTGGAAAGGCAGGTTCCGAAGCCGCCGCTGCCAATCACAGCAACGGCCACATCCTTCTGCCCCTCAATCACAGACACCGCCGACCGCTAGGTGCGTGATAAAGAGGACCCACTCGAACGCGGCATTCGTCGAAGGCAGCCACAGGGACCCAACCCTTTTGGACGAACGCAGGGGTCGGCAACGCCATGATGCGACACTTCGGCGTGGCGGCGACCTTCCTGGCCGTCGCCCTGGCCGGCTGCACCGACGGATTTGACGGAGACGCCACGGCGGTGATCTGCACCAACTTGGGCCCCATCACGATCCAATTGTACCCGGATGAAGCCCCTGTGACCAGCCAGAATTTCCTCGATTTGGCTGACGAAGGCGCATTCGACGACGTGCCCTTCCACCGCATCATCACGGGCTTCATGATGCAAGGCGGCGACGTCACCAACGGCGACGGCACCGGCGGCAAGACGGCCAGCGGTGACAAGCTGCCCGACGAAACGCACCCGGACCGCCCCCATGACAAGGCCGGACTCCTGAGCATGGCCAACCGCGGCGGCGATCCGACCACTGGTTCCAGCCAATTCTTCATCACGTTCGCGCCGACGCCGCACCTCAACGGCAAGCACACAGTGTTTGGCGAAGTCATCGCCGGCATGGACGTCGTCGAACGCGTCGAGGACGAAGCGGGCAGCCGCAGCGGCACGCCGGAAGCCGATGTGCACATGACGACCGTCATCCCCGGCACGACGGACGTCTCCGCCTGCCCGGCTCCTCCGACGCCGACGGCCGCCTCCATTCGCGCCGACGCCATCACGGCCGGCACATTCCACGTCACCGCAACGACGGACGAGATCCTCGTCTGGGCCATCAACGACGGCGACGAAGCCGGCGAGATCACCTGGGATTTGCAACGCGCCGATGGCAGTGCATGGCCCGAGGGCTGGAGCGCGACCTTCGCCGAACCGACGGCAACCGTGTCCGGTCAACGCGCCCAGCACACCGTCCTGACCCTCACCGTCCCTGAAGGCACCAGCGGCTCCTTCGATGCCATCCTGGCGACCGGCATGAGCCAAACGCCCCTCACCATCGACGTGGCCTTGGACGGCCAACGCATCAGCCAACTCGGCGATGATGTGCGCGTCCACTACATCGGCACCTGCCTCGCCGACGGCGTCGTCTTCCAAGAAGGCGAAATCGGCGACGACCAATTCCAAGTCATCGTCGGCGACAGCACCACCGTCCCGGGTTTCTCCTACGGCATGCTCGGCCTGCAACTGGGCGAAGAAGCCGTCCTGACGCTTCCAGCACTCCTGGCCTACGGCGACAACGGCGGCCCGTGCGGCGGCAAAGACCCGGCCGACATCCAGTTCGAGATCGACATCACGGCGTTCCGAAGCTGATTGTCGCCCAAGTCCTCAAATAGAGGGCCAAAGTCGCGCGCTTGATTCCTATGGGAACCGGTACTCCTTCCATGCGCGGTGGGCACAAGACCCACATCCGCTGCCGCCGCTGCGGTCGCCACGCGTACCACCTCCAGAAAAAGCGCTGCGCCTCCTGTGGCTTCGGTGCCACGGCCAAGCTGCGCTCGTACAACTGGGCGAAGAACCACTGAGCGCAGCAAAGTGATTCTTCGCTTCCGGGAGGTCAACAGGACCTCGCCGGGGCCGGTGAAGCGCGTGCGCTCCAC
>JBMZJT010000012.1:0-9470 GCA_049617695.1 Thermoplasmatota archaeon
GCATGGCACCAACGAGCTGATCGACGCGCTCGCCATCCTTGTAGACCATCATGGTCGGGATGCTCATGATGCCCTGGGCGCCGGCGGTTTCCTGGTTTTCATCCGTGTTCATCTTGCCGAACTTCACATCGGTCATTTCGCCGCTCAGTTCGTCGATGATGGGGCCCAGGCGCTTGCAGGGGCCGCACCAGGGAGCCCAGAAATCCACCAAGACGACGCCGTCTTGCTTGGTGAAGCTGTCGAAGTCTGCATCGGTGACGTGGGTCACGCTCATGGGTGCGCGAAGTTGCGCGCTTCAAAAAAGCGGTGCGGTCAGGGCGACCCATGCCTTGAAGCAATAGCGGCCATTGGACGGGCGTTGTCGAAGATGGTCTACCTCACGGAACCCTGGGCCGAGGCGGCGCTGGCCGTCGTCGAAGGCGATCCAGGCATCGCCGAGGCGGTCAAAGGCGTCAAATTGAGCATCCTGACCATCATCACGGGCGCCCCGGAGGGTCGCTACGGCTTCTTCTACGCAGCCTTCGACGATGGCCTGAGCGACTACCGCGTGGGCTACGACTACGACGTCGTCACGGCCGGCGTCGGGGAGCCCACATTTGCCATCAGCGGCCCCTACGAAGTGTTCGCAGCCATCCAGCGCGGTGAATTGGGCGAGCGCAAGGCGCTCTTGACTGGGAAATTGCACTTGACGGGCAGTCTCCTGAAGGCCTTGCGGCACATGCATGCCATGGAAGCGATCAGCAGCGCCCTGGCGCGCATCGATTGCGCGACATAGGGACCCAAACGCCCTTACGGGGAGCGCCGCCTGCGACGGCTCTAGGTGTCCTGATGCGACGAACTGTGGTCCTGCTCCTGCTTGCCGTGGCCTTTGCCGGCTGCGCCGACTCATCCGATTCCTCCGACGACACGCCAGCCGAAGACCCGGTTGACGAACCGGTTTTCCGTGAATCCGTGCCGGTCGCCAAGTCGGGCGGCAATGTTTCCTGGGACTTCACCGGGCCCTACAGCAATGTGCTGGAAGCCGGCGACATTGGCATCCTGCCCCCTGAAATCGTCGTCCTGCAAAGCGACGTGGACGGCGTCGACATCAAGATGGGTCTCCACCTGCCCGACACGGACGAACCCGCCGGCGTGCTGTTGTTTGCCAGCCCCTACTTCGGGTTCCTGGGCGGCAGCAACGATGTGGATGGCCGTGGCGGCGCCTTTGGCAGCCTCGTCAACAACTTCGTGCCCCACGGCTACGCCGTCGTCGGCCTGGCCGTGCGCGGCACCGGTGACAGTGGCGGCTGCAACGACTTGATGGGTCCCCTGGAAACGGCGGACCTGGACCAAGCCGTCACGTGGCTTGGCACCCAATCTTGGAGCAACGGCAACGTCGCCATGACCGGCGTCAGCTACGACGGCAGCACCCCCTGGGGTGTTGCCAGCGTCGGCAACCCGCACCTGAAGACGATCATTCCAATCAGCGGCGTGCCGGACATGTACGGTCTGATGTACCGCAACGGCAGCGTCGAAACTCGAGGCCCCCTGGTCCTCAACGGCCTCTACTACGCGGGCAACATCGCTGCCGGTACGGCCACGCCTGAGAACACCGCTGAGCGCATCCTGTGCCCTGATGCCAAGATCGGCCTCGGCTTCTCCGGTGTCTCCGGCGTCACGGGCGCCCACGACCCCATCGGCTGGTGGCAGGAACGCGACCGCAAGCCCGGTGTGGAAGCCAACTACGAAGGCAGCGTGTTCAGCATCCAAGGCATGCAGGACTGGAACGTCGATCCCAGCCAAGTGATTCCATGGGTTGACGAACTGGACAAGCAGGGCCTCAAGACCAAGCAACTCCTGGGCCAATGGGGTCACAGCTGGCCCGACAGCATCGGCACCGACGGCCAAAACGCCGGCCCGATGCGCGCCGACTGGAAGGAAATCCTCCTGCGCTGGCTCGACAGCGAACTCAAGGGCGAAGACGTCGACACTGGCCCGCCGGTCCAAGTGCGCGACAGCCTCGGCCGCTGGCGCAACGAATTGACGTTCCCGCCCCGCGACGCCACGTGGACGACCTGGCACCTTGGTAACGGTGGCCTCCTGAGCCCCGAGCCCGGCTCCGCTGAAACCGTCCGCCTGCGCCCCGTCGTGCCTCTGCCGGATGTCAGCAACAGTGCCGTCGACGTCGCCGAGGAACTCGTGGACTTCGTCCTGCCCAAGGCCGACGGTGAACTGCTCATCAGCGGCCTGCCCAAGGTCCACGTCGCCGTCACGCCCCAGGGCCCCGGCGGCTACATGGGCGCCTACCTCTACAACCGAGCCCCGAGCGGCGAAATGGCCATCATTGGTTGGACCAGCATGAACCTCGCATTTGCCGACGGCAGCGAGGAACGCACCGAAGTCATCCCGGGCCAAACGATCCGCGCGATGATGGAAATCCAACCCATGGATGCCGTCATTCCGGAAGGCCACGAACTCGTGCTGCGCCTCTGGGTCAACACGGATGCCGACCGCTTGCCGACGCTGCCCCCGGGCATCGTGGACTTGGAAATCGGCCACAGCATCGAAAGCACGCTGATCCTGCCGACCATCGAGCGCACGGACGAGTACTACTTCGAGCCGCCTGTTCCGGCCTGACGTCGCTGTGTCTGGGCGGCGCCAATCAACACCATGGCGCCGCCCACCACGGTGATCCAACCGGGGACTTCACCGAGCAGCGGCCAGGCAAGCAGGGCCGCGCCCAATGGTTCGAGGAGAATCCACGTCGCCACGACGTGGGCTTCCATGTGCTTCAGGCACCAATTGGCCAAGGTATGGCCGCCAAGCATGGGTACGGCTGCGAGAAGGACGAAGAGCACGAAGGCGCGGGGTTCTAGATCCGTCGTTAGCGGCTGTCCAAGCAGTGGCAGCATGGCAAGGACGGTCAGCGCGGCCACGGCGTAGACGGGCGTCACGTACTCCACAAGATCGCGCTTGGCACGAAGCCGACGCCCAATGAGCATGTACACGGCGGAGCCGAAGCCGCCAAGGAACGCGAGCAGGTCGCCAAACAACGCTCGCTTGGAGGTGCCGCCGAGGCCGCCGTCGGCCAGTGCGATGGTGATGGCGCCTGCGAAGGCCAAGAAGACGCCGAACCAGGCGCGTTGGCTGAGGCGATCGCCGAGCAGGAAGTGGCCGCCGAGGGCCACGAGCACCGCTTGGAGGGTGACGAGACTGACGCTCGCGGCGACGGTCGTGTAGAACAGGCTGCTGACCCAGAGGGCAAAATGTGCGCCCAAGGCGACGCCCGACGCGATGGTGATGCCCCAATCTCTGCGGGTGTACCGCGTCCAGGTGACGGCGGCTTTGCTCGTAAACGGCAGGAGGATCAGCACCGCAAATGCAAGGCGCCAGAAGCTCGCGGTCAAGGGTGGCGCGTCGGCGAGGCGAAACAAGGGTGCGGCGAAGCTGACGGAGAGGACGGCGATGGCCAGGCCAAGGGGTGGTGGGAATCCAGGGCGGTCGTTCAAGCGAAGTACCGGTCTTCGTGATCTCGGCAGCCTGGATTCCACGGATGGTCGCAGCAAGGGCATTGCTCGCTGCTCCGTGCCAGGTAGGTCTTGGCCGTCATGGCGAATCCACAGGCGCCGCACATCACGGCTGGTCGCGGATCGTCGCGTGGCCAAGGCTTGGTTTCGTGATCGACGGCTTCGTCGTGGCAGTCCCGGCACGCCCAGCAGCCTTCACAGCAGGCGAAGCGGAATCCGACGACGTCGAGGGGGGACTTGTAGTGCTGGCAGAAGCCCGACTTGTGGAGCGCGCCCCGAATCATCCGAGCCGCCAATGCAGCAAATGGATGATGGCGTTTCCGTGTAGCCAACGGTCGCCGAGGCTGATGCGTGGGGCGTCGCCGCAGGTGGCCAATTCGGCGTCCGTCAAGGGCTGGTGGTCGCCCATCACGAAAATGGGGTCACGGGGCAGGTCGATGTTCTCGAAGGCTGCGCCGTCCACGTGGGGGACCACGATGGTGCCTTCGAGTTCGGCCAGCGTTTCGGCGAGGGTGAATGGAGCCACTTGGATGCCGGGCTCGACGTCTTCCCACCAGGGATCTTCGGGCCGGTGCTGCAAGGCGTTGCGAATCCGTGCCGCCGTGCTGCGTTCGTCTGGATTGAGGTGGCGGACGCTGCCGCCTTGGATGCGCACGGCGGTGGGATTTGCCGGGTCGGCGAAGACCAGCACGACGTCTGTGTCGGACCGCAGGTCATGACTCCAGCACAAGGCGGCCTGGATGTTGCGACACAAGACGTCCACGCGTCCCGCACCGCCAGCCAAATCATCGAGGCCCCAAGCGCCGTCGGTTGGCACGGTGTGGCTGACGGTGACAAACGTGCGCGTCATTCTTCTTCGTCCCTCGCGCGGTCGGCTTCGCCGCCGGCATTCCAGTGTTTCTTGGCCGGCAGGTACAGCAGGAGTCCGAGGCTGATGACGACGATGGCGCCGATGGCGACCGCTTCCGGCGTCACTTGAACTTGAGTTGCCGCATGAGCTGGCGTTGCATCTTGCGGTTGCTGCTCAGGCCCTTCATCATGGACTTCGTGGTGTCGTAGTACTTCAGCAGCTCACGGACTTCCTTCATGTCGCGGCCACTGCCACGAGCGATGCGCTTGACGCGGGGGCTCTTGATGAGCGTCGGATTCTCGCGCTCTTCATCCGTCATGCTGCTGAGGATGACCTTGTAATGGCCCATTTTCTCCTGGGTGCCTTCCATGTTGCGCCCCTGGAGCTGTTGGCCCATGCCGCCGGGAAGCATCTGGGCGACCTTGCCCAGGGGCCCCATTTTGCCGATCATGTCCATTTGGGCTTGCATGTCGTTCAAGGTGAACTTGCCCGACATCATCTTGCGGGCCATCTTCTCGGCGTTCATGCCGGAAGCGGCTTCTTCGGCCTTCTCCAGCAGCGACTCCAAGTCGCCCATGCCCAGCAGGCGTCCAATGAACCGCTTCGGGTCCAATGGCTCCAGCTCGTCGATGTGCTCGCCGGTGCCGATGAAGACCACGGGGGCGCCGGTGGCCGACACGGCCGACAGCGCACCGCCACCTTTGGCCGTACCGTCGAGCTTGGTGATGATGGTGCCCGTCAGGCCGACGGCTTCGTGGAATGCGGTTGCCTGGGATTCGGCTTGCTGGCCGACTTGGGCATCCATGACGAGGAATTTCTCGTCGGGGTTGGCAGCGGCGAAGATGGCTTCCATCTCCGAAATGAGGCCGCCTTCGAGTTTGTCGCGGCCCGCCGTGTCCACGATGATGACATCGTGCTTCTTGCGCAGCTCTTCCAAGCCACGCTCAACGATGCCGACGGCGCGGTCGCTGCCGTGCTTCTCGCCGCCTTCCGCTTTCTCGCCGTAGAAGGTACATTGGACCTTGTCAGCGAGGGTTTTGAGCTGGTCGTGGGCGGCAGGTCGGTGGACGTCCGCCGCGATGACGCCAACGCGCAGGCCCTTCTTTTTGAAGTGGTTGGCGAGCTTGCCCGTGGTGGTGGTCTTCCCCTGACCGTACAAGCCCACCATCATGATGACCTGCTTCTTCAGGGGAATCTTGCGCGGCTCGCCGAGCATCTTGACCAGTTCGTCGTGGACGATCCGGATGACGTGCTCACGGTTGCTCATGCCGGGCAGCGGCTTTTCTTCCAGGGCCCGCTTCTCGAGGGTCTTGGACAAGCCAAGCACTTGCTTGACGTTCATGTCCGCACTTAGAAGCGCCCGCTGAATATCGCGCGTCACTTCCTTGACGAGTGCCGCGTCGATGTGCCCTGCATTGGCGATCTTCTTGATGGTGCTGCGAAGGGAATCTCCGAGGCTGTCCATCACCATGAGCCGTTCGAGGCTGCACTGGGCCATAAGCGCATGCGTTGGTCCAGCGGATGCCTAGCAGGTCGTGCTGACCAATTCCACGCGGACCTCGCCGCCTTGGTCCGTGGTGCTCAGGACGCTACCGCAGCCGTTGACGTCGAAGTATTCGTGCGTCTGGGCGCCGTCGTGTGAGAAGACGACGTGGACCGTTTCGAACGTGCCCGCTTGCACCGTGATGGTCTCCACGCCGAGGACGTCGACTTGGGTGGTGGTCGTGATGTCCTGGCTGCCGTAACTGCTGCTGACGCGGCCGCTGCACGTGACTTCATAGTTGTCGCCGGCGCGGACCGGGTATTGGAGGCGGACGCAGGGTGGATCGTAGCTGGTGGTGGTTTCAATGGTTCCAACGGAGGGCGCGCTCGTGGTGGTGACCGCTTCGATGACGGCTCGGTCGGTGGCGCGGTTCCAGGCCACATTGCTGGTGGTGGTGCCGCTGGATTCGATTGTGGATTGGAAGCGCAGCGCGTCGTGGCCGTTGCGCGTTTCTTCGGCTTCCAACGTGGACGAACTGCTGGCTGTCACGGCGCCGCTGGTTTCGTGATTCCAAGTCGTGCCCATGGGTGGATTCGCGGGCGCGGTGAGCAGGATGGCTCCGCTGGTGCCGGCTATGCCGCCACTCGGGTTGGGCTCGGATTGGCTGCAACCAGCGAGGGCCAAGCTCAGGAGCAAGGCGGTGACAAGGAGGGTCCGCATCATGCCGGAAGGTGCGATGCGGCTCAAGAGCCTATGCGGCTCGTTGGGAAGAAGTGCGCCGAAGCGCAGGCGGTGGCTTAGCGCCAGCCGCGGATGTCCGTGTGCGCAAACATGTGGTCGCGCACGGCCGCGTGGGTGTCCACGAGGCTGGTTTGGTTGTGTTCCATGTGAAGGGACATGGGATGGGGGAAAGGATGAGATTGTTGTATGGATTCTCTATAGAATCCTAGGATTCGTCGAGGACACGCTGCACCACAATGCGCAGCCCGGCTCCCGTCGGTCCCTTGCCAAAGTAGTCTTGGCCATCGACCCAGGCCTTGGAGGCGATGTCCAAGTGGGCGAATGTGGTGTCCTTGGCGAAGTGGCCGACGAAGGCGCCGCCGATGCTGGTGCCGGCGCGGACCTTCAGGCTGATGTTCTGGATGTCCGCGTAGGTGCCCTTGTTGCCATCGTCGAATTCCTCGCCTTGGGGCAATTGCCAGGCCTTGTCGCCGGCCTTGGCGGCCGACGCGATGATCCCCTTGACGAAGTCGTCGTCCTTGCTCATGGCGGCGACGTAGGTTTTGCCAACGGCGATTTCACAGGCGCCGGTCAAGGTGCTCTGCTCGATGATCCAGTCCGGCTTGAACGTCTCCCGAGCGTAGGTGATGGCGTCGCTCAGAATGAGGCGGCCTTCGGCGTCGGTGTTGAGCACTTCAATCGTGGTGCCATCCTTGGCCGTCACGATGTCGCCGGGGCGCTGGGCCGTGCTGCTGGGCATGTTCTCGACGCAAGGCGTGACCGCGATGACGCGGTGCTTGGGCTTGAGTTGGGCGATGGCCGGCATGGCGGCGATGACGTTGCAGGCGCCGCATTTGTCGTACTTCATGTCCCACATGCCATTGCCCGGCTTCAGGGAGATGCCGCCGGAGTCGAACGTGACGCCCTTGCCCACCAGGACGAGCGTCTTCGTGTTCTTGGTGACCTTCTCAGGCTCGTAGGTCATCGTGATCAGTTGCTCTTCGTTGGCGGAGCCCTGGGCCACGCCGCACAGGGCGTTGAAGCCCTCCTTGCGCAATTGGGCCCGCCCCTTGACACTGACCTTGTAGCCGTGCTTCTTGCCGCGCTTGCGGGCTTGGCTGGCCATCCACTTGGGCGTCGCAATGTTGGCGGGCGTGTTGGCCAGCAACCGAGCGTCATTGACGGCCTCAGCGACGATCAAGGCGTCCTTGAGTGGCTTGCGAAGGCTCGCCGGCTTGGCGTGCAGGAATTGGATGCCCGTGATGCCCTTGCCTTCGGGTTGCTTCGACTTCCATTGGGTGAAGCTGAGGTTGCCACAGACGCCGCCGTGGACCAAGGCTTGCGCCATGGTGGCATCGTCGAGGGGGCAGTCGGCCGCGTCGAGCAGGAGCGTCGTGGAGACGTCGTGGGCGGCGCTGGCCTTTGCGGCGGCCAAGCCACGGGCCATGGCGGTGCCGAGTTTCTCTTGCGTCAGGTTCTTGGGGTCGCCCAGCCCGACGAAGATGATGAGCGCCTCTTTGCCCGGGGTTTCATGGGTGCTGCCCAGGCCCATGCTGACCTGATCTTGGCTCAGGTACAGCTTCGCGATTTCGTTCTTGTCTTCCCCGATGGCTTTCAGGCCGGGGGCGGCGCGCTTCTTGTCCACTTCCGTGACGCCGATCACGACGCACTGGTTGCTCATCTTCTCCGGCGTGACGCAGGTGACTTTCATCAGCCGCTGCGACTGGCCGGCGGCGCTTAAACGATGCCTCCGGTGCAGCGGGCCATGGACCCCGTCGATGCCGCCCACCGTTTCCTGGAAGCCATGGGCACGCCGGCGGCATTGGCCTTCGTCGGGCCGGAAGCGGCGCCGATGTTCTTACAGTCCGCGCCGCCGGACGAAATCCTGGATCTCGTCATGAAGCGGAACCTCATTTTCGTCAGCTGGCGCCGAGGTGATGCGACGGGCACGTGGATCTGGAGCTTCGACCGCGACGGGCGGCTCATCAATTGGGCGAAGGCCTAGCCAATCGTCCCCGGCGGATGGCGACCGGGCTCCAATACCAGGGGCAACATCTGGTCCAAGGCGCCGTCCTCGATGGTCCACGTAGCATGGTCTCGGGTGTAGTCATCCTCGGGGTGGAATGCAATGCTGCGTCCCGTCACTTCGAACATGCTGACGTCGGGCATGCTGTTGCCGATGCTCAGGACGCGTTCCAAGGGCACATCGACTTCCCGCGCGAATTCCAGCACCGGTGCGGCCTTGTCATTGAGGGGCGTCTTGACGATGCCCTCGCCCGTGATGTGGCCGTCGTCGTCGTACACGAAGCCATTGGCGGCGACGTGGGGGATCTTGAGGCGGTTGGCGATTTGTTCGGCGATGACATTGACGCCGCCGCTGACGATGGCGCATTCCACGCCTTCGGCCAGGAGGGTCTCAATCGTGTTCTGGACGCCATCCATGAAGGGTGGCTCTCGGAAAATGTGCTCGAAATCCGCGCGGCTGATTTTGGGTTGCTTGGCAAGCCAAAGTGCGGCGTCGCGGCGAATGAATTCCTTGTCGTCGAATTCGCCGTTGAGGTAGGCTTCGAGGCCGGCCTGGTTCTCCACGCCGTAGTGCTTGTGCACCATGACCCAACTGCTGCCGACATCGATCAGGACGCCGTCCATGTCGAAGCAGACCAAATCGACGGGCACGTCCGGGCCGGGCGTCGGCGTCGGGGGGCGCACGATGCGGTGGTTGCGGTAGAAATTGGCCAGCGCTTCCTTCACAGCCGAGCGGACCCGGCCCGATGCTTAGCGGTTTGCTCCCGTGACAGGTAGTTTGAAGTCGCGCCGCCCGGGCTCTTGGTTGTGCGTGCGTGGATCCTCGTGGTGATTTTGTTGGCTGGATGCATCAGCGATGAGCCGGTTGACCTTCCCATGGATGAGG
>JBMZJT010000012.1:9480-38901 GCA_049617695.1 Thermoplasmatota archaeon
CTTGTACGAATTGGCGGACTTCCCCGTGCTCCAGTTCGACACGGATCACGGCACCATTGGGATGGTGCTCTACTCGGATTGGCTGCCCCAAACGACGAACCGCATTCAAAGCCTGGCGCAGCAGGGATTCTACGACGGCATCGTCATTCACCGCGTCATTGACGATTTCGTCATCCAAGGTGGCGATGGGACCGGAACTGGGGTGGGTGGAAGTGGCCCAGGCGGTTTGAGCACCGATCCTGTGCCGTTGGAAGTCAAGGAGGGCCTTCAGTTTGTCAGCGGCTCCGTGGGCCTGGCCCGCTGGAGCGAAGATACGGGCGACAGCCAGTGGTTCATCGCCGAAAAGCCGGCCTTGCATCTGAGCAACCCGCAAGGACAACCCAATGAACTGCTGGGCCCTTACGCCTTGTTTGGCCAAGTGTTCGAGGGCATGGAGGTTGTCCGCTCGATTGCTGCCGTGGAGACCTTGCCTGGTGATCGCCCCGTCACGGACGTGGTGCTTCAGCAGGCCAGCGTGGGTGCGGCCGACGGCGTCGACTACGTGAACCTGATTCGCGATCCCGTGGAGGATTTCGAGACCTCCTTCCACGTCGGCATCCTCGAGGTGCCGCGCATCATTCTGGCCGGCCATCCGGCAAGTTTCCTGTTCACAACGGACGCCCCCTGTGAAAATGGCCCCGGGCCACTCTACGTGAGCAACGGAACTGACGCATCGCACGATGGCTGGGGGGTCGCCCAGCACGATGCATGCACCTACGAGGCCACGATCACGTTCCGTCAGCCGGGTACCTACAGCATCTCGGCGACGGATGTGATTCGGGCCCGCACAGTCCATTCGGTCGCCGTGGATGTCTTGCCATGGAACGCGGAATTTGCGCCGTTCACGGGAACCGTCATGAACGACGCCTGATTCGAGTGGCTTGGACCTCCTCGCCAAAGCGTGGCTCACGGGCCTTTTGGTACTGAGGAAAGTCGCCACATCCGTAGGGTGCCGCTGAAGCGGTCACTGGGAGACTGGTGGCACGGGCGCAGAAACGACACAGTCACAGGGCAGGTTGATGCGGGTTGCCGCGGACGTTCCTGTGGATTTGCTGAAACGGCCACGTGCACCTGGATGCAAGTCCTAGACGCGAAGTCGGATG
Organism: Thermoplasmatota archaeon; assembly: GCA_049617695.1. Taxonomy (GTDB): domain Archaea; phylum Thermoplasmatota; class E2; order JACPAO01; family JAHFTW01; genus JBFKXH01. The sequence continues at coordinate 10,623 of JBMZJT010000012.1, forward strand.
CCGCAAGCCGCCGATCCGTGAGGGTCGTCGGGGAACAGAATGGCGCTTACTCTTGGCCGGGGGGTCCTTCCTTGTCACTTGGCACAGGCAGTGCCGTTGCAATCAAGCCGGCGCCGGCGGCGGAAAAGAGCGTCGCGAAGACGTCGGCGTTTTCGCGCAGCACGGCGCCAATGGTGATGATGGCCAAGAGGACGCCGACGCCTGCGATGATGAAGATGCGGTTCGTTTCGGAGGCGACGCGGGCCCCCCAGATGCCGGCCGCCAAGGCGAGGCCGAGCATGCCCCAGCCAAACCATGCCACGACGTTCTGGCCGGCTCCGCCGTCGGGGTCGAAGGTGAACAGGAGGCCATAGATCCAGACGCCCAGGAGCATGCCGCCAAAGAGGACGGCGCCGACGCGTTCTGCTTGTACCATGCGGAGCCCATCCGTGGCTGCATCTTCAGGGTTGCCAACGTTCATGCACCATGGCTGGCTCGGCGGCCCGTGGATTCACGCGCCGAGAGCCTGCAAGCGCCGCCGGGGGCCCGTCGGGCGCCGTTCGTCGTCTTCCTGACGCTTGTTGGCATCGCCGTGATCACCCTCGTGGTGGGCTTGTCCGGTTGGGGCTGGCTCGTCGCCTTGCTTGTGCCCATGGTCGCGATGACGTTGTACATCGGACTCAACATTGTGTGGGTGTTGCGCCAGGAGCGCCAAAACGGGGAAGGAAGGGAAGAGGAGTAGCTTCGAGAGCTTACGCGTTGGCCAGGTACGGCAGGCCCGTGCGGGCGTTGATGCCGACCTTCTTGCCATCGGGCATGTCGCAAGCTTCGCCGGACTTCGGCGTGTTGCCCTTCTTGGAGAAGAAGTAGATGGTCTGCGTGCGGCCGCCCTTGAGTTCGACGGAGCGCGTGTGCAGGACGTAGGTGCCTTTCTCAGTAGTGTGTTCGTAGGGCATAGTGCAATCCCTAGCCTTCCAACGCTCGGTGGGGTTCCTAAAGGCTCCGTTTTCCAACAGGAGGCCAACAGGAGGGGGTTGGTGAAACCACAAACGCCCATCAATGTACAATGTTGGGCAGTCCATAGATAACAGGACGTTGACAGGTTCACGTTCCACAGGAAATCGCGCAGGGTCGAGGCACTCCATGGAGTGGCGGACGGCCGGTTGGAGAGCCTGAGCGCAGCGAAGGTTCTCCAAGCGCCCGTGCGGAGCTTCGCGTGAGCGAAGCGAATGCGAAGGTCCGGACGGCCGGAATCGAACCAGCAACCTTAGGATCTACAGTCCCACGCTCTGCCTAGTTGAGCTACGTCCGGATGACGTAGGGTCCAAGGACCCTGCAGGAGCCGCCGACTTGGGGGTCCTTCTTACGGTTTCCGGTGGCGTTCCGTCAGGCCGGGGAAGCGGCTAAGAGCCGTCGCTGGCTCGACCGCTTGTGTCCGAAACGCCGGATGATGTCCTGTACAATGAGAGCCACGAATGGGTCCGCATCGATGGCGATGAAGCCACCGTCGGCATCACGGACCATGCCCAAGCGGCGCTCAACGACATTGTGTACGTGGAACTGCCCGGCACGGGCGACCAATTGGACGCCGGCGAAGAATTCGGCGTCGTCGAGTCCGTCAAGTCCGTCAGCGACCTGTACATGCCGGTCGCCGGCGAAATCATCGAAGTCAACGAAGGCCTCGAAGATGCCCCGGAGACCATCAACAGCGATCCCTACGGCGAAGGTTGGCTCATCAAAATCCGCATGAGCGACCCCAGCCAGGCGCGCGAACTGATGAGTGCCGAGGACTACGCCGCACTCACGGAATGAAGCGCTGGACGCTCTTCTGGGCCGTCCTGCTAGGTAGCCTTGCCTTGAGCGCGCTGTTGTGGCAACTCGGCGTCCCCGTCTTCTTCGGGGCCCTTGTGTTCCCGTTCCTGTTCTGGCCCCGTGGGCAAACCCGAACTTGTCCGACTTGCGGCTACGCCACGATGCATCCCGCCGTGCGCTACTGTCCATCGTGCGGCCAGCGCTTGGCCGACACCGACGATACCAAGTGACGCGGGCCAATCGCCCCGCATGAACGCGTCAATCTTGGAGCGCCTCGATGGGCAGGTCGCCCTCGTCACCGGAGCCAATCGCGGCCTCGGCGCCGAAGTCGCCCAGCAACTGGCTGCATTGGGTGCCCGCGTCTTTGCCGGAGCTCGAAATCCGACGACCCTTGCAGGCGTGGCGGACCTCAGCGAAGGGCGCATCCGCGGCGTCGCCCTCGATGTGACGGATGAATCCAGCATTCAGGCTGCCATCGGGCACGTGATGGCAACCGCTGGCCGGCTTGATCTCGTGGTCAACAATGCCGGCATTGGTGATTGGCAAGGCAGCATCTTGGAATCGCTGGACGCCTCCACATGGGATGACGTGCTTGCGACCAACCTCCGTGGCCCGATGCTCGTTGCCAAACACGCCATGCCCCATTTGCTGGCCAATCGAGGCGGTCGCATCGTGAACGTCAGCAGCGGCATGGGTGGCCTGGACGGCATGGGGGGTGGCAGCCCAGCATATCGAATCAGCAAAACCGCGCTCAACGGCCTCACCGCATACCTCCATGGCGAGTATGGCATGCGCGGGCTCATTGCGGCGAGCGTGTGCCCTGGATGGGTGCGCACGGACATGGGTGGCGCCAATGCCTCGCGCAGTGTCGAAGAAGGCGCCGCCAGCATCGTCCATGCCTGCCTGCTCGCCGATGGCGCGCCCGGCGGCCGCTTCTGGCGGGATGGTGCCGTCATTGACTGGTAATTGCGGCGGGCGGTCGCTGCCGTCGAACCAAGCGCTTTAACAAAGGTCCGCCTCGCCGCGCCGTGCACCTGATCCCGAACCACTCCCGGGAACAGGAGTTGTGCCAGGCCATCGGCATCGACTCCGTGGACGACCTGTTTGCTGACATCCCTGCAGGCCTGCGCATCGCGGGTCTGAATTTGCCGGATGCGGAGCCGGAACGGTACCTTGCCAGTCGCTTGCGCAAGACGCTTGGCAAGAACAAGACCTACGATTCCATGCCCATTTTCCTGGGCGGCGGACTCAAGCCGCAGCATGTGCCTGCCGCCGTGCGCGCGGTCATCCATCGCCAGGAATTGATCAACGCGTACACTCCGTACCAGCCCGAAGTCAGCCAGGGTTTGCTCCAGTGCTTGTTCGAGTACCAGAGCCTCATGGCGGACATCACTCGCATGGAGGTCGTCAACAGCAGCATGTACGACGGCCACACGGCGCTGGGCGAAGCGGGTCTCATGGCGTTGCGCGTTTCCCCGAAGCGCCCCCGCTTCCTGGTGCCGTCGCACTTGAGCTGGCAGAAGCGCAGCGTCCTGGAGAACTACGGCAAGGGCCCGGGACTCCAGATTGAATCTTACGCCTACGACGACGTCACGGGCGAGGCGGACCTCGACGACCTCGCGGCCAAGCTCGGCGACGACGTTTGTGGCGTCTACCTGGAAAATCCGAACCATTTCGGCATCTTCGAGACGCAAGCCAAGGCCGTCGGCGAAGCCGCCAAGGCCGCCGGCGCCCTCTTTGTGATGGGCGTGGACCCGACCAGCCTCGGTGTCTGCACCCCGCCGGGCGAGCTGGGTGCCGATATCGTGGTTGGCGAAGCCAGTTGCTTTGGCGGCGCACCTCAATGTGGTGGTCCGCTGCTTGGCCTGTTCGCATGCACCGAAAAACTGGTGCGCAAAATGCCTGGCCGCCTCATTGGCGCAACCCACGACGAAGACGGCAAGCGCGGCTACGTCATGACCCTCCAGGCCCGCGAACAGCACATCCGCCGCTCGAAGGCGACGAGCAACATTTGCAGCAATGAAGCGCTGATGGCCAACATGGCTGCCATGCACCTGACGATGCTTGGCCGCACCGGCTTGCGCGAAATGGGTCTGCACAACCTCAAGGTCGGCGCCAAACTGCACAGCATCCTCGAAGCCGCCGGCCTCAAGCCCCGCTTCACGGGCGCGTCCTACAACGAAATTGTCACGCCGGTTGGCGACGTCGACGCCGTCCACGAAGCGCTCCTGGCTGCCGGTGTCCACGGCGGCTTCCGGATCGGCCGCGACCTGCCCGAACTGGGCGACTGCCTCCTCTGGGGTGCCACGCCTGTCCACAGCCCCGAAGACTTCGCAGCGCTCGAACGCGCCCTCGCCTCGCTGGAGGTCCTCGCATGACCGACCGCGGCCCCAGCGCCATGAGCAACCATCCCTCCACGATGGTCATCCCCCATGACGTGCCCCTGCCCGTCGAAGTGAGCCGCCCCGGCACCACGGGCGTCCACATGGGCGAAATCCGCGAAGAAGACCACCTCCAAGACCGCGTGCCGGAAGGCCTGCGCTTCGACCCCACGGGCGACGCCGGCGACTTCGGCCTCTCGGAACCCGAAGCGGTTCACCACTTCACCAAGCTGAGCCAGAAGAACTTCGGCAACGACACGGCGCTCTACCCCTTGGGCAGTTGCACCATGAAGTACAACGCCAAGGTCTGCGACGAAGTCGCCAGCTGGAGCATGGTCAACCTCGTCCACCCCGAGCAAGATCCCCGCACCATCCAAGGCTACCTGGAAGTCATGCACGGCCTCCAGCACTGGCTTGGCGAAGTCACTGGCATGGACGCCGTGACGCTGCAACCCGCGGCGGGCGCCCAAGGCGAATTCCTGGGCTGCCTCCTGGCGCGTGCCTACCACGAATCCCGTGGTGAAGGCCACCGCAACGAAATCGTCCTGCCCGACACGGCCCACGGCACCAACCCGGCGACGGCGGGCATGGCGGGCTACAAGGTCGTCGAATTCCCGAGCAAGGAAGACGGCCGCGTGGACCTCGATGCCCTGCGTGCCTCTGTCGGCGAGAACACGGCCCTGTTCATGCTCACCAACCCCAACACCTTGGGCTTGTTCGAAGCGGACATCCAAGAGATCGCCAAGATCGTCCACGAAGCCGGCGGCCTCCTGTACTACGACGGCGCCAACCTGAACGCCATCCAGGGCATCACGCGCCCCGGCGACATGGGCTTCGACATCGTCCACATCAACCTCCACAAGACCTACGCCGTGCCCCACGGCGGCGGCGGACCAGGTAGTGGCCCCGTCGGGGTCAAGAAGCGCTTGGAGCCGTTCCTTCCCGTGCCGCGGGTCGTTAAGACCGATGCCGGGTACGATATCGAAGGCCCCGATGTGCACACCCAGAGCATTGGCAAAATCAAGGGATTCTACGGCCAGAGCGCCGCCCTGGCTCGCGCCTATGCCTACATGTGCCTCCTGGGTGGCGACGGCATTCGCCGAGCGGCCCAGGTTGCGGTGCTCAACGCCAACTACGTCAAGAAGCGCCTCGAAGGCATCCTGGATTTCCCGCACCCGGGACCCAACAAGCACGAATTCGTCGCCAGCGCGTCCACCCTCAAGAAAATCCGTGGCATCAGCGCCGGCGACATTGGCAAGCGCCTCCTGGACCACGGCATTCACGCACCGACCGTGTACTTCCCGCTCATCGTGCCCGAGGCGCTGATGTTCGAGCCCACGGAATCGGAGAGCAAGGAAGAGTTGGATCGCTTCATTGACGCCATCGCGGCCATTGCCGAGGAAGACCCGAGCATTGTCAAGGGTGCGCCCTACACGACGCCGGTCAAGCGTCTGGATGAAGCGACCGCCGCCAGGAAGCCCGTGCTACGCTGGCATACACTGGACCGCATCGAAGCATGAGTCTGCGCGTCGGCCTCTTGATCAACCCCATCGCCGGCATCGGCGGCCAGGGCGGATTCAAGGGCAGCGACGCCGACTGGAAGGATGCACTCGACGCAGGCTTCGAACCCGTTGCCCCGGCTCGAGCCCAGCGCTTCGTGGATGGCGTCGAAGGCGTCACATGGTTGTGCGGTCCCGGTGCCATGGGGCTGCCAGGGCTGCCTTGTCTCGAGGGCGGCGCCGTGCTTGGTCAAACCACCGGCGACGACACCCGGCGCATCGCCAAGGAACTTGCAAACCACGTGGACCTCCTGTGTTTCGTCGGTGGCGACGGCACGGCGACCGACATCGCGGCCGCCATCGGAGACGGTCTTCCGTGCCTTGGCATTCCGGGCGGCGTCAAGATCACGAGCCCGGTCTTTGCCCATGATCCGGACGAAGCGGCATGGCTCGTCAGCCACCTCCAACCCGGCTTCGAGACCACCGTACGCGATGTCACGGACCTCGACGAAGTCGCGTACAAGGCAGGTCGCGTGGAAACCAAACTCACCGGGAGTCTGCGGGTGCCGCTCAGCCCCGCGATCCAGGGGGGCAAAGCAGCCACCACGACGGAAACGCCCTTGGAGCCCCTGGTCGACCAGGTCATGGAGGACTGGGATCGCGATGCGGCTTACCTCGTGGGCGCCGGAAGCGTCTGCAAGGCCATCAAGGCCCAATTCTGGGGCCAGCCGACGCTCCTTGGCGTCGATGCCCTACTGGGCGACCGCATCGTGGAAACGGACCTCAACGGGCCTGCCATCGAGGCCTTCGTGGCGGCCCAGCAAGCCGAAGGCCGCCAGGTCCGCATTTTGCTGAGTACCATTGGCGGCCAAGGCATGTTGCTCGGACGTGGTACCCAGGTCTTCACGCCCAATGCGCTGGCGTCCGTGGGTTGGTCCAACATCTGGGTGGTCGCGCCTCCGGAGAAGCTCATCGGCCTCAAGGGGCTCCACGTGGACAGCGGCGACCCGAGTTTCGACGCCGAGGCTCCCAAGCACATCCGCGTGACGGCCGGGTGGCATGAGACGAGAATGGTCCGTGTCTTGCACGGACCTTCGGGTTGATTGCGTCCTAACTAGATCGCATGACTGTGTCTTGCACGGCGCATCCGAACCCTGAAACCCCAGGTGCCGGTCCCCCGGCATGGACATCGAAACCGCCACTGCCGTCCCGCGCTCACCGGTCAGTTGCACTGTCACGGCACGCCACCACACGGCCATCCAGGACAAACCCGCAGCCAGTGGCGGCCAAGATGAAGGCATGATGGCCAGCGAACACCTGCTCGTGGCGCTCCTATCCTGTCAATTGAGCACCTTCGTCAAGGTCGCCGCCAAGCGCAAAAGCGACGCCCAAGCCGTCAGCATCCGTGGCGACTTGCACTTCAACGAGGCCAGCGACATCGAGAAAGTGAGCCTACATTGGCACCTGTCGGGCTGCGATGACAAGACCGCCGCGACGCTCACGCGCCTGACGGACAAGGTGTGCACCATCAGCCGCGTGCTCTCCTGTCCAGTGAGCTTTGACTACGAGCTGAGTTGAAGTTCAAGGTACGAACGCGGCTCGGGGGTCACGCCCGTCAAATCGAGTTTGGCCACGACCGCTTCCATGCGGGTCTGCGCCTCGGCGACGTCGTCGCCCGTCGCTTCCACTTCGAGGTACGTGCCGACGCCGTCCACATCGTCCAAGGTCACGGCGCAGCCATCAAGATGCCACGTGCGTCGGTGCTTGATGACGGCGGCGACGGGACGGAATCCAAGGGCCTCGATGAGTGCGCCCGCAGGCCCCTTGACATCGAGGTTCCACTCCTTGCGAATCTTGGCCGTAGCGTCTTCCCTCGGTCCCTTGTAGGTCAATTCCAGGCGGCCATCACGGTCGCGCAGCCGCAGCGCCTCGTCCGTGGTCGCAAAATCGCGGGTGGGGTGTGCGAAGTACGTGTCATGCTCATGTCCGGCGCCAGCCATTGGCGTGAGCGCGTTCAACCGATTCGCCCATGCCGGAGCATCGTCAATAGGGAGCTTGACCTCCACTTCGTACACGGGCCAGGACATCCAAGGCGCTATGAAGGCGTGCCGACGTCGTCAACTGTGCGCGTCGTGGCGGCCCTTGCTGTGGCCCTCCTGGCATCCGTTGCCCTCTCGGGTTGCTTCGACCCGCATCGCGTGCAAGTGCCTGCCGGCGCGCTGGAATCCTCCGTGGTGCCGTGGAATGTGACCAAGCTGCCCCAGGAGGGCAAAACCTTCGGCACGAAGTCCGTTGAGACGCGTTACGTCCACGCGCCGGAGCAAGCGCCGCCATACCCTGGCGTGCTGCAGGTGTTCAGCCTGCGGGGCGACGGCGCCAAGGACCGCGACAGCCTCTATGAGCAAGCGGAAGCGGTGATCACCGACGCCATCGCGCGCGAAGGCATCGCCATTGACAGCAGCAAGGATGCCAACGGCCGCCGCGATCTACAAAACGGTCTGGAAACCCGCTGGTTCACCCACACCGGCCGCATCGACAGCAGCAGCGATGACAGCATTTTCCTGCCCGGCGACGCCGAGCACCTCGTCGTCCAAGTCCACGCCGAAGTGGGCTACGACGGCCGTGCCAAGACAGGCTTCATCGCCGTCGCCTTCGTGCAAATCGGCACGCACACCGAATCCAACCTTCCTGGCGTCATTCCGCCGGCCCAAGAAGAAGACCTGCGCACCTGGATTGCCGTGGTCGCAGACCCTGATGGCAGCGTCGACGGCGCCAGCCTCGCCGAGGGCGGCTTGATCTACAATTTGAGGACCCATGGCTGACGTCGCCCGCATCCCTGCCGGCCCCAAAATCCGCGAATGGAGCCGCAAGCACGGCTTCGACGACTGGATGGTGGCTCGGTTCGTCAAACTCGCCAGCCTGAGCGGTCTTCCCGCTGGCAGCACCCCGAAGCTTCTCGACGGACTCACGCGCAAGGCGCCGCAATACGTGCGGGCCAATCCGCTGCGTTGCAACCGGGATGAAATGACCAAGCGCCTGGACGCCCGCGGTTTCCGCATCCGCCGCGCCCCCATGGACGACCAGATGGTCGAAGTCCTGGACGCCCCCATCAGCTCCGGGGCCACCCAGGAGCACTTGCTCGGCATGACGACGCCGCAGGACTTGGCCAGTAGCGCCGCACCGCTTGCGCTGGATGTCCAGCCCGGCGACGTTGTCGCCGATTTGGCCGCGGCACCTGGCATCAAGAGCCTCCACGTGGCTGGCTCCCTGCAAGGCAAAGGCAGCCTCGTCTGCGTCGAACCGGACGCGGACCGCATGCGGGCCCTTCGATTCAACTTGGAACGATGCGGTGTGGCCAACGCCGTGACGCGCCAAGAGACGGCCCAGGAAATTCCTGGCGAAGCATGGGCTGACAAGGTTCTGCTCGACGCCCCGTGCACCGGCGAAGGGACCCTTCCCAAGGATCGCAGCCGACGCCGCGGCGACCCCAGTGAAATCGGTCGCCTGGCCGACTTGCAAGCTGAACTACTCGACGCGGCGGACCGCATTCTCAAGCCCGGCGGCCTGCTCGCCTACGCGACCTGCACCATGGCGCCCGAAGAGAACGAGGCCCAAGTGCAGCGCATGCTGGAGCGGGGTTACACCATCGAACCACTGCCTTTTGATCGCTGCATCGCCCCCCTGGGGCACGGCGTCACCCAATGGCCTGGCCTCGAGTTGGATCCATCCATCGCCAAGACAGCCAGGTTCTTCCCTGGCATCCATCCGACGCTTGGCTTCTACGTGGCGCGGCTGCGCAAGGAGGGCTCGGCATGAGGGAGCCAACCTACGACGAGGAAACCGACATCCTCGGTGTCTTCGAAGCAGCCGAGAAGGGCCTCAGTCGCCGCGTCCTGGGTGATCGCAGCCTCGCCATTCACGACGTGGAAGATGGACGCATTGTCAGTGTCGTGGACAAGGATGTCTGGGATTTGCCGGAGGAGCTCTGGATGGACAGTCCAGGTGGCTTGCGCATCGGCACCCTCGAAGAGGATGGCTTCGCGCTGGACTTGCAAGGCGCCGCGCTGTGGGCTGAACACAGCATCGCCCAAGTCGTGCGCGTCGCCGAAAAAGCTGCGCGCTTGTGGCTCTACGGACGCAACATCCTTGGCGGCAGCATTGAGAAGGGCGACCGACGGCTGCGACCCGGCGACGCCTGCATCATTGTCAACCCCCGAGGGGAAGCCTTGGGCATCGGCGAGGTCGTCGGCAGTTTCAAGGGCAGGGGCGAGGCTGTTCATCCGGTCCATGACCTCGGACAGTACCTCCGCGACCAGTGACGCGTACGCCATCATCGTCGCGCAGCCCCCCGAACGCGACGGCCGCTTCTTGATGGTCCGTCATCGCGAACGTGGCTGGGAACTGCCCGGCGGCCGTCTGGAAGCCCGAGAAGGTCCCGTCCATTGTGCGCTGCGAGAATTTCGCGAAGAGACCGGCCATTTGCTTGGCGAGCCCAAATTCGTCATGAAAATCCCCAAGCCAAACGGCCTCTGTTACGTGTTCACGGGGACCCTTGGCACGCAGGTCAGTGTGGTCGACGACGACGAACCCATCGACGAAATGCGTTGGTTCGATCAATTGCCTGATGACCTCGCCTTCCCAGATGACCCGTACGACGAGATGGGTGCGCAGCTTGGTATTTCGTTTCACCAACCCAACTGACTAAGAACCGCAGCCCGCATCGCGCCAGCATGGAAACCCAACACGAGTGCCCCGTTCAAGAAGCGGGCTGGAAGCTGCTGGCGGAATGCCCCGACGACGGCGCCGGCGGCAGTGTCGTGGCAATCGTGGTCGGCGTCGTGGTCTTGGGCCTGATTGGCGTCGGCGTTTGGTACCTCATCAAGAAGCGCGCCTAGAACAGGCTGCCCACCAGATCCACGAAGAACTGCCCTGCGTAGATGTAGAGCAGGCTGCGGATGACGATCGCGATGAATGTGATCGCCAGGAACAATCCCTTGCGCAGATTCAGCACGGCCAGCAAGAAGAGCGGTGCTGTGTCGCTCATGAAGGGAATGGCGAACATCACGAAGACAAAGGAGTAGCCGTAGCGCTGGGCGAATGCGACCACGCGTTGCCAGGCGTGATCCAATTTGGGACGCCGCGACAAGAGGTCATTGAGGCCTTCGCTCGCTTTGTCACCGGCGAGCAAAACAAGCCATGCACCGACGACTTTGGCCACCGATGCAATGAGGACCGTCGCAAGGACGCCGATGTTCTCCACGGCATTGCCCAGGATGATTTCGAAGGGCGTGGGTAAGAACAGGCTCGTGGCTAAGCTGTAGAAGAACAGGGCGTAGCCGCTCTGGAAATCCACCAAGGCATCCCGGTTGACCACGGCGAGCACGACGCCGACGACCACCCAGATGAAGAGGCTCAGGTAGAGCAACATGCTCAGGATGGCCCGGCGGCGCTGGTTGGTCAGTAAGGAGGCATCCATCAAGGCCCGCGCCAGCAGCTTGCGCTGTTCGGGATCCTTGAGCAGGCCCCAGTTTTCCCGGAACTGGCCAGGGATGCCTGTGATGCCATTGATGAAGTCGTTGTTGGCGCGCACGATGCGGCCGCCGAGGCGATATGCCACGCTCGCACCTTCCGGTTCACCGACCCAATCCACCAGCACGGTGGTCCGTTTGAGGCCCCCGCTGCCAAAGTAATCGCGCAGAACGCTTTGCTTCGGGGGCTCCTCCATGCCCTGGCCACAGCGAGTTGCGCTTTGATGCTTGCCCCATGGGTGGGCCGCGGCCAAACCTTGCCTTCAAATAGGGGGTGGAAGTCGCGCGGCTTGCGCGACACGCTTTGAGTCGCCCTCCGCCTGGGAACATAACTCAGTTGGGAGAGTGCCGCACTGAAGATGCGGATGTCGCCGGTTCAAGTCCGGCTGTTCCCACTCCCACCCCTCTTTCTTTTCTTCTCCTTTGGAGTAGCGGCCCCCGTGCCCCGCTCCAAGGAAGACTGGACGCGCGAAACCTACGAAAAAGCGACCGCGCGCCACCCGGAACGCAAGGAATCCTTCACGGCGTTCAGCGGCCGCGACATCGACCCCTTGTACACCGCCGATGACCTCGGCGCCGATTTGGAGCAACGGTTGGGCTTCCCTGGCGAAGCGCCCTTCACGCGCGGCGTGCAGCCCACGATGTACCGTGGCCGCCATTGGACGATGCGCCAATACGCTGGCTTCAGCACGCCCGAGGAATCCAACAAACGCTACCACATGCTCCTGCACCAGGGCGCAAAGGGCCTGAGTGTCGCCTTCGACCTGCCGACGCAAATCGGCATGGACAGTGACGACGACATGGCCATCGGGGAAGTGGGCAAGGTCGGCGTCGCCATTGACAGCCTCGCCGACATGGAGATTCTCTTCGACGGCATCCCCTTGGACAAAGTCAGCACCAGCATGACCATCAACGCGCCGGCGGCGGTCCTGTTGTGCATGTACATCGCGGTCGCGGAGAAGAACGGCGTCAGTGCGGACCAAGTGTCGGGCACCATCCAGAACGACATTCTCAAGGAATACATCGCCCGCGGCACCTACATTTTCCCGCCTGAGCCCAGCATGCGGCTCATCACGGACATCTTCGACTACTGCGCCGAGCATGTGCCTAAGTGGAACACGATCAGCATCAGTGGCTACCACATTCGCGAAGCCGGCAGCACGGCAGCGCAGGAACTCGCCTTCACCCTCGCCGATGGCATCGCCTACGTCCAAGCCGCCGTGGACAGCGGCCTCGACGTGGACCGCTTCGCCCCCCGCCTGGCGTTCTTCTTCAACGGCCACAACGACTTCCTCGAAGAAATTGCCAAATTCCGCGCGGCGCGGCGCATGTGGCACAAGATCATGACCGAGCGCTTTGGCGCCAAATCGGACAAATCCAAGCAACTGCGTTTCCACACGCAGGTCGCAGGCAGCACCTTGACGGCCCAGCAACCCGAGAACAACATTGTCCGGGTCGCGGTGCAGGCCCTCGCGGCCGTGCTCGGAGGCACCCAAAGTCTCCACACCAACAGCCTCGACGAAGCCCTCGGCCTGCCCACCGAGAAATCTGCACGCATCGCGCTGCGGACCCAGCAGATCATTGCCGAAGAATCCGGCGTCGCCAACACCATTGACCCGACGGCGGGCAGCTACGCCATCGAGAAGTTGACGGATGACTTGGAATCCGAAGCGTTCGAGCTCATCCAGAAAATCGACGACATGGGTGGCATGCTCCGTGCCATCGAGAAGGGCTGGGTCCAACACCAAGTCCACGACGCCGCGTTCCGTTTCCAACGAGAAGTGGAAGATGACGAACGCATTGTCGTCGGTGTCAATGCGCACAAGCTGGAACAAGAGGACGAACCGGAAGTGCTCAAACTCGACGATTCCGCCGAGAAAGCCCAGCTTGCCAAATTGGCCAAGCTCAAGGCCGAGCGCGACGAAGCCGCCGTTCAGGAACACCTCCAGGCCCTGCGCGACGTTGCAGACACCAAGGACAACGTCATGCCGCATATTCTCGCTGCGGTCAAGTCCTATGCAACCCTTGGCGAAATCTGCAATACGTTGCGTGACGCCTGGGGCGAGTACACGCCTTCCGGCGATCTCTGAAACCGTAGCCACGCCACGTTGGTGTACGAAATTCGTGCACTCGGTCCACAACGGATATATTGCAACCCCGGGAATTGAGGGCTCGTGCGAGACTTTGCGACTCCGATGCACATGGGCATGACGCCCTGCATCGGCGGTAGCAAGGTCTCCTTTGTGAACGGGAAGCGCGTCTAAGATCGTCTTGGACGGCGCTTGCCGTCGAAGGTGATCTGATGCCCTTGACGACAACCAGCCAAAGCACTGCCATTGCCCCTACTGCTTCCGCCCAGCGCGCAAGCCCGATGAGCCTGCTCATGCTGACCTGCCTGGGCGCACTCGACGGCACCATCGTCGTGCTCGCCGCCAGTGGCCGCCTCAGCAGCCTCAGTGCCGCCATCCTCGTCGGCTTGACCGTCGTGAGCGGCACCGGCGCTTGGATCACTGCGCGCAATGTCTTTGCGGGCCGCAAGGGCTGGCATGGCAACCTGCTCTTCGGAGGCCTCGCCGCGATCAGCATCGGCGCCGTCGTCGCAGCAGCTTGGCTTGGATCGGCCCTGAGCGGCGCCGTGGAACTGCACATCCTGCCCAAGGTGGCTGGTATCGTCCTGGTCCTCGTGGCCGCTGAAGTTGGTGGCATTCGCCTGCCGCGCCTGCGCCACGCACCGGCCCCCGTGGTCGCCCTGGTTGCTGGCCTGCTACTGGAGGGAGGGTATTGGATCCTCTAACCGCTGCCTTGCTGGCCGGCCTCGTGGCCTGGGGAAGCATCTTCCTCGTGGCCCGAGCGCCCAGCATTCCCGTGGACGTCCAAGGACTGCGGCGTGTCGGCGCCGCGACCATCGCCGTGCTTGGCCTACAAGTGCTGGGCGTCCCGATTCCTGCATCCGCTCCCCTGTTGATCCTTCTTGGAGGTGTCGTGGCCGTGGTCCAAATCCGCGGTGCAGCTGCGGCGTAGCCTATTCCCGGCCACGCCACCAGAACCAGAAGCCCCCGCCACCGCCGCCTCCGAGCGCAGCGACGCCAGCGACGATCCAAATCCAAGGCGGCAACCCGAAGAAGCCGTCGGTTGCGACAGCGGCGCTGCGCTGGACCTCGACGGTCTGGCTGTTGGCCTCGGATTCCTCTCGAACCGTGTCATCTGGATCCAGCGCAAGCAGGAGCGTACTCGCGTCGCCGGGGTCCACATCGAGCGTCAGGTTGGTCGTGGCGCCGGCAGGCAGCGCGGGCACGATGGCGAAGTCGATCTCGGTGCCGTTGGCTTGGATGCTCAGAATGGTGCCGGGGGCATCGCCGGGTCCGCGATTTGCGATGACGACGTGCAAGCCGTCCGGGCCCGCATCCGCCTGCTGGATCGCGAGGTCGGGCAATTGCAGGATGCCCGGTGCTAAGCGACGGACCTGACCATTCTCGGTGACGAGGAACGTGGCGTCATCCAGGAGTGCCGGGCTGCTCTTGATGGGTGCACCAGCGTCGTAGGTCGCCAATTGTGTGCCATTGTCCAGCGAGAGCCAGGTCAAGGTGCCGCTGTCGTCGGCAATGAGCACCGTGCCGTTGGCCACAACCGGGCTCGCGGAGACCGGCGCGCCGACATCAGCCGACCAGGATGCGTCGCCGTGCAGGCGCTCGACGACGCCGTCGCCACAGGCAATGATGATCGAATCGCCGGTCCATGCAGGCGTGGCATGGATGCGGGCTGCTTCATGGCTCCATGTTGGACTCTGGATGCGGCCAAAACAAGGGTCGCTGCCACCCGAAAGCGGGACGGCGCGGACGGTCGTGTCATAGGATGCGACGTAGGCGCGGTCGTCGGTCAGAACGGGCGCTGCGAGAATGACGTCCTGGGTCGCTGCGAGCCACCGCATCGTGGTGGTGCCGTCCGGTTGTCCATGTTCATCGACGCCGTAGACATGATGGTCCATGCCGGCAAAGACGACGAGGCCTCGGGCGACTGCGGGGGCGGCGCGAATCGGCTTGCCCGGGAGCAACTCGGTGCACGTGGTGACGTCCGTGATATTGTTCCACGTCGAGGTCGTGCCGACGTTGGTGGTGTCAAAGGACCACAGCAAATCCAGGTCGCGGCTGTATGAGGCCAGTTCGCCGGCTTCGGTGCCCAAGAAAATCTTGCCTTGGTGATGGGTGATGTCCCCTTGCGTCGGGCCAACTTTGGCCTCCGCCAAGACGGCGCCACTTTGCAGATCCAAAGCCTGGAGGATTCCTTTGGAATCGGCCACGAACAGGCGACCGGATGCAGCCGCAGGTGTGCCATGAATCGGGGCGGTCATTTCGTGTTGCCACTGCTGTGCGCCGCTGCCCGCGTCAAGGGCGGTGACGCGGCCGTCGCGATCGGCCAGAATGACCAGGCCATCGACCGCCAATGGATCGGCGGCGACGAAACTGCCCAGATTGACGGTCCACCAGATGGATTCGTAGATGGCGTGCGCGTCCGGGCCTTGTCCGGTGTTGGCGCTGTCGCCGTGGAACGAATCCCATGCACCTGCCGTTGGCACGAACAACAACACCAGCCAGGCGCGGTTCATCAAGAAGCATGGATGTCTGGGGGGCTTGAGCATGCGGACCGGGGCCAACGGGCGTTTCGGCCCTGCGTCCCTGGGCCGGTGGTCCCAAGAACCCTGCCTCCATGGCCCGGCCGTGACCATTCTGTGCGTGGACCAAGTCAGTGTCGCCGTGGCGGACTTGGACGATGCCAGCCGCATCTACGAAGACATTCTAGGCCTCAAGGCAGGCCATGACGAAACCGTCGAAGAACAAGGCGTCACGACGCGGTTCTTTCCCGTCGGCGATAGCCGCAGCGTCGTCGAAGCCTTGCTGCCGACCGGCCCCGAGACGCCGGTGGGCAAATTCCTGGATAAGCGCGGCCCGGGCGTCCACCACATCGCGTTTCGCACGGATGATCTGGAAGCCGAACTGGCGCGCCTCAAGCAGCAAGGCGTGCGGCTCATCGATGAAACGCCTCGCCTGGGCGCCGAAGGCAAGCGCATCGCCTTCATCCACCCTAAGGAGACGGGCGGCGTCCTGATTGAGCTGTGTGAAGTTCCGGTGTCCTCATGACCTGGCACATCGAACGCTTGGAAACCTGCCAAAGCACCCAAGACGAAGCGACGGCGCGCGCCCAATCCGGCGCCCCACATGGCACGGTCGTCGTTGCGACCACCATGGAAGATGGTCGTGGACAGCACGGCCGCGCCTGGCACGCCCCGGAAGGTGGGTTGTACCTGAGCCTCGTGCTGCGTGACACCGATCCGGCGTTCCTGACGCTCGCCCTAGGCAATGCGGTTGCTGACGTCTTGGAAGTGGCCGGCGCCGAGCCGCGCATGAAATGGGTCAACGATGTGTGGGTCGAGGGCAAGAAAATCGCCGGCATCCTCGTCGAAGCCGAATCGACGGGCGCCGAAGTCGACTTCATCACGGCAGGCATCGGCATCAACGTCAACGGCAGCGCCAAGGAGTGGCCGCAGCCGTTCCAGGATCAAGCCGTGACCCTCGAGGACGTACTCGGTGCGGAATCCTGCATGGAAGACCTGGAATCGTACTTGCTGGAGTCCATCGAGGATTGGCTTGGGCGCTTGGCGCGGCCTGACGAGGTCATCGCAGCCTGGCGTGCCCGGGATGGCCTGGTTGGCCAACAAGTCGGATTCGATCCAGATGGAGACTTCTGCACGAAGATTGTCGGCCAGGTGCTTGGCATCGATGACCAAGGTCGGCTGCGCTTGGCGACGGACGACGGGGAACAGGTCTTCGACAACGGTTCCGTCTTCCTCCAAGAATCACGGCAAATGCCGTAGCCGGGTTCACCACCCTTTTTAGACCCGCCTCGGTGGGACGAACCATCCATGCCGGTCGGCATCCTGAGCTACGGCGCCTATGTGCCACGCTACCGCATCCGCAGCGACGAGATTGCCCGCATTTGGGGTGACGACGCCAACATCGGCGCCGCGCTGAATGTGCACACCAAATCGGTCCCTGGACCTGATGAGGACGTCGCCACGATCAGCGTCGAAGCGGCCCGCCAAGCCATGCGCCGCGCGGCCAAGAACGAAGCCGCAACGCCGGCGGACATCGGCGCAATCTACGTCGGCAGCGAATCCCACCCCTATGCCGTCAAGCCCACGGGCACGGTCGTACAGGCCGCCATCGGCGCCGGCCCCCATTTGACCATGGCGGATTTCGAATTTGCCTGCAAAGCCGGCACCGCGGCCATCCAAGTCGGCATGGGGTTGGTCCAGAGTGACATGGCCAAAGCCGTGCTCGCCATCGGCGCCGACACCAGCCAAGGTGCCCCTCAAAATGCCCTGGAATACAGTGCCAGTGCCGGCGGCGCGGCGTTCTTGCTGGGCAATGACAAGAAGAAGATCATCGCTGAAATCCATCACACGGTCAGCTTCACCACGGACACGCCGGATTTCTGGCGCCGTGAAGGCCAAAAATACCCAAGCCACGGCGAACGCTTCACGGGCGTTCCAGCGTACTTTCGCCACGTGCAAGAAGCCAGCCAGCGCTTGATGGACGACCAAGGCACCAAGCCCTCCGATTACGACCACTGCATTTTCCACCAGCCCAATGGCAAATTCCCGGTGAATGCCGCCAAGCAACTCGGCTTCAAGCCTGAACAATGGCAGCACGGCCTGCTCGCCCCCCGCATTGGCAACACCTACAGCGGTGCCGCCCTCGTCGGCCTCGCCAATGTCCTGGACCATGCCAATCCGGGCGACCGGATCTTCATGTGCGGCTATGGCAGCGGCGCCGGCAGCGACGCCTTCGACATGACCGTCACCAAACACATCCTGGACCTGGACCGTACCGATCGGCCCTTGGAAGCGATGCTCGCAGACACCACCGAAGTCGATTACGCAACCTACGCCAAGTTCCGTGGCAAACTCGTCCTGGGAGGTAGCGGATGAGCGACGCTTATGTCATCGGCGCCGCCCACACGCGCTTTGGCGAAGCGTGGGACAAGAGCTACCGACAACTCATGACCGAGGCCGGCCTCGGCGCCCTGCAGGACGCCGGCATCGGCGGCGAGGACATCGACGAAGTCTTCGTTGGCACCATGAGCACCGGCAAACTCGTCGGCCAGGAACACGTCGCCGGCCTACTCCTTGACGGTGCGGGCCTTGCCGACTTGCACTTGCCCGCCACTCGCGTCGAAGCAGCCGGCGCCAGCGGCGGACTCGCCTTCCGTCAAGCCGTGCAGGCCATTCGCAGTGGCAGCGCCGACCTCGTCGTCGTGGGCGGCATCGAGAAAATGACGGATGTCTCCGACGCGGATGCGGCCGCCATCGCGGCCAGCGGCATCGATCAGGAATGGGAAGCATTCTTCGGTGCCACCGACGCCGCCATGCACGCGCTGATTGCCAAGCGCCACATGCATGAACACGGCACGACGCGGGAACAATTGGCCGAAGTCGCTGTCAAGAACCATCGCCACGCAGTCAACAATCCCCTGGCCCAATTCCGCCGCGAAATCACCGTCGACACGGTGCTGCATGCGCCTGAAATCGCCGCTCCGCTCGGCATGTTCGATGGTGCGCCGCTCAGTGACGGTGCTGCCTGCGTTGTCCTGTGCAGCGACCGCCTCGTGGATCAACACAAGGGCGCCGTCAAGGTGAGCGGCAGTGGCCAAGCAAGCGACACGTTGGCCCTGCATGACCGCCACGACCTCACCACCTGGCTGGCCACGGAACACGCCGCGCGGCGGGCCTATGGGGAAGCCCAGGTGAGCGTCGCCGACATTGATCTCGCCGAAGTCCACGACGGCTACACCATCAACGAAATCCTCGCCGTCGAAGACTTGGGCTTCGTCAAGAAGGGCGAGGGGGGCCAAGCGACCGCGGAAGGACGCACCACGTATGGCGGCGAAGTCGTCGTCAATCCAAGTGGCGGCCTGAAAGCACGCGGCCATCCGGCGGGCGCCACGGGCATCGCGCAGATTTGCGAATTGACGTGGCAACTACGCGGGCAAGCGGGTGAACGCCAAGTCAAGGACGCCGCCATTGGCGTCGCCCAGAACACGGGTGGCACCGGCGCGACGGCCGTGGTCCACGTCCTGGAGGCGCTCTGATGTCTGTGCCACGACCCCTGCTGCACGCAGGCGCGCAGCAGAGTCGCCTCCGCTTCGCTCCGGACCTGGCACGCTCGGAGGTGCCCTCGTGAGCGTGCCACGATTTTGGCGGGAGATCCCCGTGCGCTACAACCTCGAAGCCAGCCAATGCACCGTCTGCGAAGATGTCCACTTCCCGCCGCGAGAAGTCTGTCCCACCTGCCGCCGCGCAAGCATCGGCAAAATGGGTCGCCGCAACCTCGCCGGCCACGGCAGCATCCTGGAATGGACGCGCGTCCACAAGGCTGCACCCGGATACGAGGGACAAGTCCCGTACATCATGGCGCTCATCAAGACCGACGAAGGCCCAGTTCTCACCGGTCAGATCGTGGATTGGAATGGGGATGGCCTGGATGGAGCCAGCGTCCGCGCGGTCTTCCGACGCATCGGTCAAGATGGTGACGCCGGGGTCATTCACTACGGCACGAAGTGGGTCGTCGCGTAGCCGCTTTCTTCCCGGACCGTCCAATAGGCAAGTGGGGAAGGCGCGACTTGAACGCGCGATCTACGGATTATGAGTCCGTCGCCCTAACCAACTAGGCCACTTCCCCAAGGAGGGCCTATTGGAGGTCAAGTTTCTCCGAGGAGAAAGTGGAGCGGGAGGGATTTGAACCCCCGGCCTCTACCATGCCAAGGTAGCGATCTTCCAACTGATCTACCGCCCCGTTTCCGGGTGTGCTCCCACAGCTGCGGGGGCACAAGCCGGCCGACCCTAGTCCCATATATGAGGGCTGCGGGTCGGTTCACTGTGTTGGCCTTGGATTCGCATGGCGATGGTCAGAATTCGCAGGTTTCGCGTGGATGCCAGGTTGATCGCGTCGAGACGCCTTTGGCCAATCCTTAGCCACTTGAGTCAAATGCAGCAACGGTTTGGGGGTCGACGGCATGGTTCAGGGCGTCCGCGGCCAGCTGCATCGATTGCGTCGAGATATTGCGCGCCTGCAATTCGATCTGGAGCGCCACCGCCGGAGAGATCAACGCGCCGCATTGATGGTGACTGCGATGGCTGCTATTTTTGCAGCGGCCCTATTCGCGTTGACGGCAAGCACCGGGATGTTCCAAGATGGTCTCGATTCCGGGTCTGGTACGAGCAAATACACCCGTTTCATCGGAGGCCTTGTCATGCTGTTGCTGGGCGCTGCGGGGGTGGGGATGTCTGTTCGATTGCAGATGTTATCCCATTCTCGGCCCGAGGAGGTGGATTCGCTGTTTGAGCTCGCCGAGAATCGGGGTTCTTGGCGAGCTGGACTCGAGGCGTGGCGGGATGCAGGTGATCAGGAGGTCCGGACGGCGGCGGCCTCGATTCGAACCTTCTTTGTCATTGTGCTCCTCGGAGGGGCCGCGTCAGCGTTGATGGGTGTGTTTGTGTATCTGGCGAGCGCGCTGGTCATTGGCATGTCACTTGGGGCACGGCGAGGCTACCCGGCAACCGGTGCAACCATCGGTGTTTGCGCCGCGCTCATGCTGCTTCTTTTTCTCGGTTTGGCCGTGTTTCGGCGGGGGCGCAAAGGAACCTAGGTGCAATGACGCTGGTGCTCGCGACACCCAGTGCCCGCGTGCGTTAGTTGGAATGCCGATGCTCGTTTGATCCAATTGAATAGGACTGCGGGCTCCCGCCATGGTTGGGCACGACTGCAAACGTCGCTCGTGGGCTCGCTGCGGGTCGGCTCAGGTCTCCGTGGCTTCTCGCGCCCGGATTTCTGCCTTGATTTGCTCGGTGTTCTGCTTGATGATGCCCTTGACGATGTCATCCATGCGGGGGTCGCGCAGCAAGTCGATCATGATGCGTTGGCTCACACGGCTCGTGGTGGCGACGATTTGTTCAAAGTAGGGGATGTGCCGCACGGCGCCGACTTCGGGGTCGTCCTTGACTTTCTCGACGGCGATGCTGAGCATTTCCTCCCCGCGTGCTTCGATGGCGTTGGCCAGATTCTGCGTGTAGCGGCCTTTGAGAATGACGTCCTCGGTTTCTTCGAGGATCCGCAGCGTCACGGCGCCGGCCAAGGCGTCCGCAAGGGTGCTCTTGAAGCGGCCAACGAGGCGGAACACGAATTCTTGCCCAAGGGCGCGGTCGGTGGCACGGGCGAAGCGGCTCAGCAGCACCACGATGCGGATGATCCGAAACAGGCGGAAGCCGCGAATCGCGGGGTGGGCCACGGGAATCATGCCCAGCAAGTCGTACCAGTTGCGCCATAGGAACGTCTTGGGTCGGTCGTCCTTGGCCCAGCGCATGGCAAATTCGATGGCGAAAATGCCGATGATGATCAAGTCCGCCTGCAGAATCGCTTGGGTCTGCTCCGGCGTGGGGTTGCCCCACGTCTCGTAGGCGAGCATGCCGATGCTGACGATGGCAAGGGCAAGCAGAATCCAGTCAATCACCGAGACGGTGGCACGGCGGGCCATACCGGCTCAATCCGGTCGGCGACAAAAGGGTAGGGAAAGGGAAGGAGGAGAATTGAGGCTGCTTAGAAGAGCAGGCCCAGGGAGCTGAGTTCAGCCGTGATCTTGTCGACGGCGTCTTCGGCGTCGCTCTTCTTGCGGGCGCCGGTGCAGACGAGCTTGCCGCTGCCGAAGATCAGCACGACGACCTTGGGGTCTTGGAGGCGGTACACGAGGCCGGGGAATTGTTCCGGCTCGTATTCGACGTTCTCGAGGCCCAGGCCGATGGCGATGGCGTTGAGGTTCAGCTCGGCGCCCAGGTCGCTGGTGGCGACGATGTTCTGAATCGTGATTTCGGGCTCGTCGATGGTGTCGAAGCCGTGCGCTTGGAGTTCCTTGCAGACGATGCCCACGGCCGTGTGGACTTCGTCGATGCTCTTGGCGCCGGTGCAGACGACCTTGCCGCTGCGGAAGATCAAGGCGGCGGTCTTGGGCTCGGGGACACGGAACACGAGGCCAGGGAACTGTTCGGGTTCGTACTCGGCGTTGCTGAAAGTCGCGCTGATGGCGTTCAGGTCGAGTTCCTCACCGATGGAGGTGCTGGCGACGACGTTCTGGATGTGGATGACGGCCATGGGACCACTCGTCTCCTTAGCGGAGGGGGATTGGCCCTACCCCACTCCCATATTTAAAGGGCCGCCGTCGCTTCATAAGCAGGATATAAGCAGGAATGGGGCTGTCCAAAGCGCCTTTACATTGGTAACAATGGCCGCGTCGTGGCCATCCCCCTAGGGAGCATCGTCTTCTGGTCCGTCCTGGGCAGCACCCCCATGATGCTGATGCTCTTTGCGCCCCGCCGATGGGGTGGCGGCTTCTTGTGGAACCTGAAGCGCATGGTCGTCGGCTACCGCTGGCACTTGGCGCTTTTCATGTTCGTTGTCAGCTCCAAGAACTGGGTCGACACCCTCAACGATCCCATCCGGGGCGTCTTCGGGGACAAGACTTGGCTCATCCACCGAATTGAAGGCGACGCCGTTTACTACATCCAGGAAGCGTTTCGCGCCGACTGGTTCACAGACTTCCTGCGCGTCCATTACCTCTGGATTTTCGTCTTCCTGAACTACTTCACCGTCATTCTGTTTGCCTACCGCGGCGACCGAGAAATGACGGGCATCGTGGTCCTGAACTACTGCCTCATCTACATCTTGGCGATTCCGTTTTACATCTTCTTCAACGTCCAGATCACGAGTGACTACATTCCCGGCATGGACGCCTTGCTGTACCACTCCGAGCCCAGCTTCTTTGACTTCTTCGTCCGAGTCGATCCCCTGGACAATGCCTTCCCGAGCCTGCACACAGCGCTGCCGTTTGGCCTCGTGCTGTGTCTCTGGTGGGCCATGAAGCGTCGTGGCTACAACCTGCGCGACTGGGAACACCGTCACTATCTCTGGTTCCTGATCATCAACACCGCCGTCTTCCTGTTCAGCATCCTTTACCTCGGCATTCACTGGATCACGGACATCCCAGGTGGCCTGCTCATTGGCCTCATGGGGGCCATCATCGCCACCGAATGGCACGAAGACGTCTTCGATGCCTGCAACGCCTTGGAAGCCCGACTGCTCCACTTCCTGCGCCCCGTCACGCGGCGCCTGGAGCCCTTGGTGGAACGCGTTCGCGACAAGGTGGGCGTGTGAGTTTCGAGCCGGAACACTTCAAGGAACGCATCCTGGAGCATCTCCTGGCCCAAGGTGCTGACAGCATCAGCGGCATCGCCCGGGCCTTGAGTCATGAGCGCGAGCAACCCATTCACCGATTGACCGTTGCCGGCTACTTGGCGGCCATGACGGAAATGGGTGTCCTGCGCGAAGTGGCCAGGCCGCCGAGCAAGCAATACCAGGTGGTCAACAAGAACCACCACAAGGATCTCTACCGGCGCATCGGCGACGCCGTGCGCCACGTGCCCATGCCCCAGCATCAGCGCGGCGCCACGGCACTGGCCGCCTTGCAACGCCTCCTGGGACGCCCCGTGTTTCGCGGCGAATTGCACTACGCCCGGATTCCCGTCCCTGAGGAGATGCCCAAAGCACAGGTCAGCGAAGAAGAACGCCGCACCTACCGAACCTTGGTGCCCCAGCGCTGGCCCCGCATCGACTTGCCCCGTGGCGATCCGCTTCTGCGCGCCCCCGCCGATGTCGGCCCGGTTGAGGAAGTCATTCGCCGTGCTTTGCTCGAAGCTACGGACGCCACGGCCTACACGTTCGACGCCCAACCGCGCGGCACACAGGCTGCCCTGCCACTTGGAGAATCATGATCGACGGCATCACGCCTGCCCCAGACGAGCAGGCTCGCATGGACGAAGTCGTTGCCCAGCTTTTGCAAGCGGCCCAGCAGGCACTCGAAGCAGCCGGCATCACGGGGCAGCCGAGCGTGCAAGGCAGCGTCGCCAAAGGCACGTGGCTTGCCGGCAACACGGACATCGACCTGTTTCTGCTGCTCGATCCGTCGGAGCCTGAATCGCA
The DNA here is from genome assembly GCA_049617695.1 of Thermoplasmatota archaeon. GTDB lineage: Archaea > Thermoplasmatota > E2 > JACPAO01 > JAHFTW01 > JBFKXH01. The sequence goes on from JBMZJT010000012.1 coordinate 34,904, forward strand.
GTTGAAGGCCGCCACGCAAGCCGTCGGCCGCGCAATTCTCGAAAATTCCCAGGAGAAATACGCCCAACATCCGTACCTAATTGGAACATTCCAGGGCTACGACGTCGACTTGGTGCCGGCGTACGCTGTGCCCGAAGCCGGCGCGCACATGAGTGCCGTGGATCGAACGCCGTTTCACACCCGTTGGGTGCTGGCCAACAGTGATGAGGCGCTGCGCAGCGACATCCGCCGGGCCAAGCAGTGGTGCAAAGGTACCGGCATCTACGGCGCCGACACGGCAACTGGCGGCTTCAGCGGCTACCTCGTCGAAGTCCTCGTCATCGCCCACGCGGGCCTTGATGGATTCCTGGCCTGGCTGCGCGACCCCATGCGCGTGTCCGTCGGGCCGGACGCCGTCGAAGATGACGTCAGCCCCCTCGTGGTCGTCGATCCCGTGGATCCGGCGCGCAATTGTGCAGCTGCCATCCAAGCCGACGTCCTGGCACGCGCCACCGAGGCCGCATACGCCTTCCAGGATGCGCCGTCCGAGCGCTTCTATCATCCCAATCCGCCGCGCGACGAACCCGATGCACGGGCCCAGGCCTTGGAGGGCCTTTCTTGGGTCGGCCTCTCCATGACGCCACAAACGGATCGCCTCGATCTCGTGTTGCCCCAGTTTCACCGCGCCGCCAGGACCCTTCACGAAGCCTTCGAGCGTGCGGGCTTTCCAGTGCACCGGCATCAAGTGGACGTCCTTGACGGTGACGTGCACATGCAATGGCTCCTCGACGACGTCGAATTGCCGGCCACGTTCCTACGCCGCGGTCCGGCCGTGGCCAAGCAACCCAATGCCCAAGCGTTCGTGAAAAAATGGGCCGACCATCCCGATGCCGCCGGTCCCGTGGAAGAAATTGATGGACGGCTGCAAGTGGAAGTCCGCCAAACCGCCCGGACGCCCATGGCCTGGCTGCAGCAGGAAATTCCGCGATTCCAAGGAGGCAAGCACGTCGTCGCCGCCCTGAAACACCATCGCGTCCACGTGGAACCGAGTGGTTCCTGGGCTCCCCTCGCCACCGACTTCATCTTGGACCGCCGTCCCTGGCAACGCTGATGCACGTCCTGGCCGCCGACTGGTACGACGACCTGCACATCCTTGCCGACGATGACGGCGTCCTACGCGAAATCGCGTGGAGCGGCGAGATTGATTGGACGGTCAGCAAGGAACGCCGCTGCGTCGGGCGCATCGGCCGGGAGGGGCATGCGCCATGTCCGTGGCGCGCCGAAGTGACCCATGACCGTCAATGCAGCCGCTGTGCGCCAGCTTGGAGCGATTGTGTCTTTGAGCCCGCGCAGCACGATTCCAATGACCGCTGCGTCCTGTGCCAGCGGCCTCACATCGTGTACATGACCTTCTTTGGGACGCTGCCCAAGGTCGGCATGACCAGCGCGCGACGTGCCCGGACGCGGTGGCGCGAGCAAGGCGCCGATGCAGCCTTCGTCATCCAAGAACGCCCCGATCGATTCCGCGCCAGGGAAACCGAGCGCACGGTCAGCTTCCTTCATGGCATTCCAGAACGCCGACGGAGCAAGGAACTGCTGCAACTCTGGACGCGCCCCGTCGATGAAGGGCTGATCACTGCCCGCGCCGCAGATTGGCAGCGCGTCCTGGCGCAACGCTTCGACGTGGGCGACCTGGAAGTCCTACGCCATCCATTACCGCAGCTGGCGAAGGTCCCGGAATTGGCGCCGGCCGAAGGCTACCACCGCGGGGAGGTCCTCGGCGCGAAGGGCAATTTGATGGTCTACCAATCCGAAGCGGGTCCATTGGACGTGGGTTCGGCTCCGATTCGGGCTTTCAAACGAGGTGACCTGGTCGGTCGGTTCGTCGAGCTTTAGCGGCGGCGCACAAGCAAGGCGACGCCAAGGGCCGCCAGGATGGCCACCGGGGCCAGGCCGGGGGCATCTTCGCCAGGGGCATCCGTGCTCGGGGCGTCCACGTCGCTTGCCGCGTAGTGGTTGAAGCGGAATTCCTCGACACCGAAGGCTTCGCGGTAGTAGTCGCCGCTTGCGGTCGAGCGGGCCTTCATGAAGTTGGCCACGACGCCGTTGCGGTCGTCAATCTTCTTCTCCCACTTGGCATCCGGGTCTCCGGTGCGCGTGAACGTGACATCCACGGGGCGCACCCAGTTGAACGTCAGGATGGGGTTGCCGTCCGGCTCGATGATGTAGTTGTTCTGCAAGTCGTACAGATCCGTCATGCTGATCGTGTAGCTTGGCGGGTCGAAGCTCATCTCGATCCAGTCGGGGTTGCTCTGGGTGCCACTGAAGCTGACTTCGATTTCGTCCACGCCCTCGGCGCCGACACCCAGGGGGTAGGTCGGCTCTTCCTGGGCGTCCCAGTAGATGCGGATGGTGCCGCTCTGGGTGACGGATTCGCCGTTGGCCATCATGGCCAGGCAGTCTTCCGGCGTCTCGTCGGCGTAGATGAGGCGGCCGCCGCCACAGGGCATCTTCTCGGGGAAGTCGATGTCAATGATCGGGACGATGTAGCCGCAGGGCTCGTCGCATTCATTGGCACTCGCTGCAGGTGCGGTCAACAGGAGGGCTGCCGCCACGAAGAGCGTCGTCCAGCGCATGCCCTGAATCCATGTTTCCTTGGATATAGTGCTTGTGACGTTCAACGGATGCGTCGAACGTCCGTTGCCTGGATGACGGTGTAGCCCGACCGGTCCTTTTCCAAGCGGCCCAGCACCCGAAGGCGATCGCCGGCCAACTCGGAGGCGTCTTTCTGGACCAGCACACCGATGATGTGTCCTTGGTCTTCCAGGCGAATCATGAAGCCTTCCTGGTATGGCAGCACATCTTGCGCGACGCCATCCACTTCCACGAGCACGCCGTGGCGGCCGGCCAATTCCTGAATCCGGCGGCGCTCCACGTACGTCTCGGCGCGGCTCGCCATCCGTTTGGCTTCGGCGTCAAGGCGGCTCACGAGGTCCGTGTCCGTGGTCAGGGCCGCCATGGTGCCCCGCTGCACGCCGCCAAGAAACAGCAGCGCGCGCCGCCGATCTTCATCCAAGGCGAATTGGGCGCGCACGGATGGAATGGCTTCGACTTGGGCTTGGCCTTGCACGGCGGGATCCACGAGGCCAGCCGCCAAAATCCGCGTACCTGCGGGGATGTCGAGGTCGCCGACATCATCCGCGACCACCAAGGGTTTGCCCAGTTCCGAGAGCCGCCAGCCCGTCGTCAAGGTGATGTTGCGCTTGGCGGCCGGGGCTTGCTGCGGCTTGCGCATCGCGATGAACGCGCCGCCAGCGCCCAAGACGGCGCCTCCGAGAAGCCACAGCAACTCCACGACCTGCTCGAGCCGGCCCAATGGTTTCAGGGTATCGTTCTGGCAGGAGGTCCACTTGTCTCGGCGAGGATGATCAGAGCATCTCCCTCACCGATCCAGTGCCCTTGGAGTTGGTAGGTTCCGGCAGGGCCTGCGAAGCGGCCGTTGCGCTGCTGGGTCACGTCCATCGAGTACGTGCCGTCGGGGGATTCGATGGAAAGCTGTCCGGCAAGGGGCTCCCCGCGCACGAGGACCCATCCTTCGGTTGCCGCGGTGGTGACCAGATCCACGCCTTCCGCCCGGGCCGCGCCGAGGTCGTCGACGTGGATCGCATGGGATGCTTCTGCTGACAACGAGGACATGTGAAAGGCCTCCAAGGGGGCCACGTCCATCGTTGCAATGGCTTGGTCGCAGGACACGGTGAGTGCCCATGCGTGGCCGTCGGCGCGTTCCGTGTCCCATACGAGGGCGTCCCGTGTGACGAAATGAATGCGCATCGGGCCATCGACCGTCACTACGTGGCTGGATGTCGATGCGTAGCGGCCTTCTGTGGTATCCTCCAGGAGGGGCGTGCCGCCGACCGTCGCGCGGTCGGTTTCCTTCCAAGCGACCGAAAACAGGGCCCCTGTCACCGATTCGGTGGCAAGGAAATGAGTTGGGCCTGCACCTTCAAATTCGCCCTGAC
>JBMZJT010000012.1:38911-39277 GCA_049617695.1 Thermoplasmatota archaeon
ACTGGCCGCGTCAATCGTGCAGGTCGTGCCGCGGGGCAGTGTTAGGTTCAGCGCGACGCCCGCGGACGGGTGCTGAGATGCATTCGCTTGCCACGTGTGCACGGCGGGCGGTTCAAGGCTCGGCTCGGGAAGGTCGGGGCTTGAGGGGTCGGTGCATCCGGCGAGAAGCAGCACGAGCATTGCGAGGGGCCATCGGAACATCATGAAAGTGAACGGGGAGGAGGAAGGGAAGAGGGGAATGACGGTGCCTATTCGAGGCGGAAACCGACGCCGTCAGCCTGGGCAAGAATTTGCGCAGGCTGGATGACGCAGTCCCATCCGCTGCACGTCATCGACGCGGCAACGCCGTCGTAGGCAATCAGCGTG
>JBMZJT010000013.1:0-7313 GCA_049617695.1 Thermoplasmatota archaeon
ACGCTGCCGAGGATGAACGCCCCATCCTCGAAATTCCCGAGCTGCCCGCGCACCAGAAACTCATCGAATCCATCAGCGTCGCCGACGACTACGCCGCCATCCGGATTCTCTACGACGAGGACCGCGCCGCCCACGTCTACGATGTCCAAGAACCGCGCCTTGACGACGACGAACGCCGCATCCTTGCGTTCCTGCGCGACACCTTGGTGCGAACCCTTGCCGGCCGCCACGGCGTCGAACCGGACACCTGGTCCGATTACCTGCGCGACCGTGCCTTGGATGCCATCGTCGACCACGACGTCCGCCTGACGGGCAACAGCCGCGAACGCGTCCTGTACCACTTGATTCGCGACTTCATTGGCTTTGGTCCCGTCGACGTCATGATGGCCGACAGCCAAATCGAGGACATCTCCTGCGACGGCCCCGAAATTCCGATTTACGTCTTCCACCGCAAGTACGAATCCCTGCGCAGCACCGTCACGTTCGAAGACGACCAGCAATTGGATGCCTTCGTCATCCGCCTCGCCCAGCGCAGTGGCAAGCACATCAGCGTCGCCGATCCACTCCTGGATGCGACCCTGCCCGACGGCAGCCGTCTACAAGCGACGCTCAGCCGTGAAGTCACCACCCGTGGCAGCAGTTTCACCGTGCGCAAATTCCGCGCCGACCCGCTGACCCCGATCGACTTGATGCGGTATGGGACGTTCACGCCCGAAATGGCGGCGTACTTCTGGTTCGTCATCGAAGGCGGCTCCAGCCTGATGTACGCAGGCGGCACGGCCAGCGGCAAGACGACGAGTCTCAACGCCATCCTGCAGTTCCTGCCACCCGAGAAGAAGGTCGTCAGCATCGAAGACACCCGGGAAATCAACATCGCGCACGAGAACTGGATTGCCGGCCTGACCCGCAGCGCATTCGGCGGCCAGGACGCCGGCGAAGTCAGCATGTACGACTTGCTCGCGGCAGCCCTGCGTCAACGCCCTGAATACCTCATCGTCGGTGAAGTGCGTGGCCGCGAAGCGCAGACTTTGTTCCAGGCCATGGCCACCGGCCACGCGGCATACGGCACCATGCACGCCGACAGCGTCGCCAGTGCCGTTCACCGCCTGAGCCACGCCCCCATCGAGGTGCCCCGCATCATGATTCCCATCCTGGATGTGTTGGCCATTCAGGTCCAAGCGCGCATTGATGGCCGCATGGTGCGCCGTGTCAAGGACGTCACAGAACTGGTCGACTTGGACCCGGACACCCAGGACATTCTCACGAACCGGGTCTTTGAATGGGACACCCAGACGGACCAGTACCACTACACGGGCAGCAGCCACGTCTTAGAGCGGATTCGTGAAATCCGTCGTTGGACGGAAGCCGAACTGGAAGCTGAATTCAACCGCCGCATCCAGTTGCTCGAAAAGCTGCGCGACGGCGACTCCAGCGACCTGGAAACCTTCGCCCACGCCGTGGTGACGTACTACCGCCGACCCGAAGAGGTCCTGGCCCAGTACGAGGTGGCATGAACGGGTTCCAGCGCCTCGCCTTCCGTTGGTTCGGATCCATTGGCGAACGCCTGACCCAGCGCAACCAACGGTTGCATCACGCCCTCACCCAAGCAGCCATCGACATTCGGCCCGAAGTCTACCTGAGCACGTACCTGCTCATCATGACTGGGGCATTCTTCATCCTGCTCATCCCGGTGATCTTGGCCATCATCCTGTCCGGTGCCGGCCTGCAGGACGTGCCCGGCACGTTGCTCATCGTCATCGTTCCGGCGCCCCTCATCGCCGCTGCGCTGGTCTATGTCGTGGCATTCATGGCACCGGAGTTGCGCGCCAACACGCGGGCACGGGAAATCGACGCCCGCTTGCCCTATGCGCTGAACTTCATCGCAACCATGGCTGCGGCCGGCGCCACCCCGGAACGCATTTTTGCCAGCCTCGGCCAACAGGAAGTGTATGGCGACGTGGCCCGTGAAGCCCGCATGATCCGCCGTGACTTGCAGATTCTCGGCAAAGACATCGTGACGGCTCTGGCCCACGCCAGTGACCGCAGCCCCAGCAGCAACTTCCAGGACTTGATGCAAGGTGCCATCACGACGCTGACCAGCGGTGGCGACCTCACGCGGTACTTCATCAACAAGTCGGAGCAGTACATGCTCCAAAACCGCCAGGATCAGAAGAGCTTCCTGGAAAGCCTCGGCGTGCTGGCCGAATCCTTCGTAACGGTCGTCGTCGCAGCGCCGCTGTTTCTCATGGTGATCCTCTCGGTCATGACCACCTTCGGCGCGGATGCCAACCAGATGCTCGTCAGCGGCTACCTCATCGTCCTCGTCATGTTGCCCCTCGCCCAGGCGGGCTTTGCTGCGACCATCAAATTCGTGACTCCGGAGGCCTAAATGCGTCTCGGAAAGCGTCGCGAACGCATGCTCCTGGCCGTGCTGGCATTCCTGACGGTGCTGCAAGTGTCCGGCCTCGCCCTCATGGCCTTGGAGCCCGGCGTGGCCCGCATCGGCCGCATTCTGTTGGGCGTCGGCGCTACGGGCATGATGTTGTTCATCACGGTCACGCGCCGCATCGATCACCTGCATGGTCTGCGGGGCTCGGGCGGCGACGAATACGACGAACTGCGTGGCCGCAGCACCCTGCGTGCCCTCGGCTTGTCTTCCAATGCCATGTGGCTGCTGGCCATCGCCGTCATGATGGTGGCCGTGTCCATTCGCATGGGCTTCATCAACAACGTGGATGAGCAATCGTCCCTGCGCACGGCCCTGGCCCTCGGCGCCGGGGTCACATTCGTCAACGCCGCCGCCGTCGTGGCCAGCTTCCTCGTCCCCCACAACGACGAGGATCATGGTTGGACCAGCGACGCCGTGACCCTCACGAGTCTCGCCATCGTCGGCATGCTCTCTGCCGTCGTGGGCGCCACGGGCTCCCAAGGTCTGCTCGCGGAAGACGGCAGCACGATCGTGTCACCCCATGACGCGGTATGGCTCGCCGTGGGCGCGCTTGCCCTGACCGCCCTGGGCAGCCAAGTGACGCGGGGCATTCCGACCTTCGCCAGCCTGTTTGGCAAGACCAACGCTGACGACATCCATGATCCCTTGCGCCGCCGCAGCCTCATGGTGGCGCCGACCATCACGGCGATGGCATTGCTCTTCTTCGTGCTCTTGGCCCTCGTCACCTACGGCGTCGGCTTCGTGGACGTCCTGCTGCAAGTCAGTGAAAGCCCGCTGCTCCTGCTCGTGATGCTTGGCAGCGTCGGCCTCATCATTGGTGCCGTCGCGGTGGCCTTCCAGGTCGCCGGCCGGACCGCCAAGGCGGGCACCCAACTGTTCCAGGAAAAGAAGAGCCACGAGGAGCAACAAGAGAACCTGATTCTCGGTGTCAGCTCGGCCATCGGTTTCCTGATTCTCGGCTTTGCTGGCGCCGTCTACATGGGCAAGCTCCCCATGGCGCAGGAACGTTGGCTTGACATCTGCGCCGTAGCCGTGATGGTCTGGATTGGCCCGTACGGCTTCTGGGTGTCCAAGCGCGCCAAGAACACCAAGCTGATGGAGGAACGGTTCCCCGATTTCCTTCGCGACTTGGCCAGCAGCCACAAAGGTGGCCTGACGCTCTATGCAGCTGTCGCCGTTGCAGCTCGCGGTGACTACGGCAGCCTCACCAAAGAAATTCGCAAGATGGCCCAGCAGCTCAGCTGGCATGTGAGCTTCGAAGAAGCCCTGCAACGCTTCGCCGACCGGGCCAACACGCCCTTGATTCGCCGCGGCGTGAGTCTGGTCCTCGAAGCGGGCCGCAGTGGTGGCAATACCGCCGAAGTGCTGATGGCTGCGGCGCGTGACGCTCGAGAATTGAAGACCCTCGAAAGCGACCGACGCCTGAACATGAGCCTCTACGTGATCATCATCTACATCACGTTCGCCGTGTTCCTCATGGTGGCGTCGATCATGTACGCCAGCTTCGTGCCTGAATTGCTGCGCACCAGTGAAGCTGCCAAGGAGCTCGGCGCCTCGTCCGCCGGCGGCGTCAACTTCGCCAACGACCTCACGGCCGCAGATTACAGGACGTTCTACTTCCTGGCGGCCATCGTGCAAGGCGTCGGCGACGGCGTCGTGGCGGGCATCATGTCCACGGGTCGCGCGATGCTGGGCCTCAAGCACAGCTTCATCATGCTGCTGATCACGTGGATGGTCTTCGTGCTGTTCATTTAAGGGCGAAAGGCGAGGCTGCTGCTGTTGATGCAGTAGCGGATGCCGCCGCGCTCTGGCGGCCCGTCCGGAAAGACATGCCCGAGATGGGCGCCGCAGTTGGCGCAGACCACTTCCGTGCGGACCATGCCGAAGCTAAGATCCCGTTTCTCCTCCACTTTCCCTTCGTTGGCCGCACTGAATGCGGGCCAGCCGCAGCCACTGGCGTATTTTTCCTGGCTTTCGAACAAGTCCTCGCCGCAAACGATGCAATCGTAGCGGCCGTCTTCGAAGTGCTCGTCGAATTCGTTGCGAAACGGCGGATCCGTGGCGGCTTCCTGGGTGACGCGCCATTGCTGGCGACTGAGCCGCTTCTTGAGTGCGTCCTTGTCTTGCCAATCGTCCATGGACGTACCCCGACGGCTCCGGACTTAGGCATTTTCCCAAGCCCCCAACGCAATCCCTAAGCCACGAAGCGCCAACCAGAGTTCCGTGTTCGGACGCTTGCGCACCTATGGCCTCTTCGCCATCATCACGCTGCTGTTCATGATCATGGGTTGGGTCCTGGCTGGCTACGGCATGGCTGGCAACCCCATCCAGGCCATGATTCTGTTTGGCCTCTTTGCGGCCCTCATGAACTTCGGGATGTACTTCTTCAGCCACAAATTGGTCCTCAAGTCCTACCGTGCCAAGATCATCGAGCGACAGGACAACCCGCGCCTCTGGGACATCGTGGCCAAGCTGGCCTTGAAGGCAGACTTGCCGATGCCTCAGGTCGCCATCATTCCGATGGCGGTCCCGAATGCCTTCGCCACGGGCCCCAACCCCAAGAAGGCCGTCGTGGCGGCCACGCAAGGGATTCTGGACATCCTAAACGACGACGAATTGGAAGGCGTCATGGCCCACGAGTTGGCCCACGTCAACAACCGCGACATGCTCATCATGACCGTCGCGGCGACCGTCGCCGGTGCCATCACCTTCGCCGCCCGCATGCTGTTCTGGAACAGTCTCTTTGGCGGCAACCGGGAACAAACGCCTGCTCAGATGCTCATCGGCCTCGCTTTCATGATCCTCGCACCTCTGGCCGCTCTCATCGTCCAGATGAGCATCAGCCGCAGCCGAGAATACGAAGCCGACCGCGTCGGCGCCCAGATCAGCGGCAAGCCATGGGCTCTGGCGGGGGCCTTGGAAAAGATGGAGAACATCGCCCAGCGCCATCCGCTGCGTGAGGACCGCGCCAACCCCAGCACGGCGAGTCTGTTCATCGTGAACCCGTTCAAGGGCGGCGGCTTGAGTGGCCTGTTCCGGACCCACCCGCAGACCGCGGAGCGGGTGCGCCGCCTCAAGCAAATGCAGGGTTTCTAGGCCTCGACGAGCCCCGGGCCAGGACCGCAAGGTCCATGATGGAGCCTTAGGTCGCCAGCGGCATGTCCGACGAGTTCGATGACGGCGATGAAGAGCTCTTCAACGACGACTTCGACGACACCGACACCGTGCTGCGCACCGGTGTGGCCAAGCACGTCTGCCCCAACGGCCACGGAAGCCTCGATTTCCGGGTCGAAGGACGCTTCGTGGTGCGCTTCTGCAAGGAATGCGGCCACGAAGAAGAGGACTGATCCCTCGCCCCCTTTTCCCCTTCTCTTGACAAGCCCCGCCAGCCGCGTGGAGCCAAGCTGACGCCGGGGGCGCCACATGCTGCGCAGTGGACCATTGCGACCGTGAGCTGCGAAGTTACTCGACGCTGATTTTGACGCCCTGGTTGGACTGCTCGACTTTCTGGACCACGACGTCCAGGATGCCGTTGCTGTAGGTGGCCTTCGTCGTCGCGGGGTCCACCTTGGCAGGCAACTTGACGCGCTTGTGGTACTTGCGCATCTCATTGTCGACGCTGACTTCGAGGTGGTCCTCGGTCATGTTGACGTCGAGGTCTTTCTTGTCAACGCCGGGGACCTCCATCGTGATCGCGATGCTCTTGGGATCCTCGATGACATCCGTCAGGGGCTCGCGGCCATCATCCTTGATGGTCGGCACCCGTGCATCGGTGTTGACTTTGGGCTTGTTGCCAAAGGTATCGAAGCGGGGCTTGCCATCGGGACCCATTTTGACGTTGAAGCCGGCCATGAAGCCCTTGCTGGGGTCTTGCCCCATGTTCTTGAACGCCTCACTGAGGTTGCGCTGCATGTCCTCGAAAAGATCGCGGAACTCCTTGGGATCGACGCCCATGCTGCGCAGCCAGTCGTCCATGTTGTCAAACGGCCCGCCGTCGAACGGATTCTTGCCACCGAAAGGGTTGCCACCCGGGAAGTTGGCGAAGGGATCGTTGCTCATGTTCGCTTGATTGTCAGCGCTTCTACAAAAGGCTGACGTTGCCTTGGAGCCAGTCCGGCCATTGCAGACCCGCCACCGGCGGCACCGTTTCGGCCATCATGACGACCCCGTCCGGCATGCCACCGTAGGTCAAGTCCACGTCGAACACAACTTCCGCTTCGCCGGCGCCGACGGTTTGGTACCAGTCCAGATCCCACGTACTCGCAGCCACGGCATACGCATACATCTCGTCACCCAACTTCAGGTGTTTGGCATCGCCGCGTTGCGAGGCATCGACGATGTTGCCCATGCCATCCGTCAAGCGAATGGATCCACGGTTGGCCGTATCCGCGAGGCTGCCCGTGGTGGCCTGAATGTCCAAGCTCGTGATGCCCATGCGAACAGGAATCGGCACCTCTTGACAATCCGTCGGCACGCCGTTTCCAGCCACTTCGGCCAAGCCACATGCGCTGGTCAATTGGGCCCGGAAGTGGCCAACGGCGGTTGCGGCGGCGCTCTTGACGACATCGCCGCCCGCCTTGGATTGCAAGGCGACGAAGTAGACGCCCGGCAGCGAAGGAACGGCTTCCAGGGTGTCGCCGGTTCCGGTTGCGACCGTGGTGCCAATCAGATCCATAACCATCCACGTCAATTCATGGTCGACTGGCAGAACGCCATCGACGACGGCTTGGAAGCGCAGGGCTTCGCCGTCCGCGACATTGATGTCATCCGCAACGGCCTCAATGGCGATGTCGTAGCCTGCATCGGCGACCGCTTGGCCAGCCGGGTCTTGCAATTGAACGCGCCCGAACAGGTAGTCCGCGAT
>JBMZJT010000013.1:7323-14738 GCA_049617695.1 Thermoplasmatota archaeon
TTTGGCCGAGGCTCTTTTCTGGGCCAGCCGAAAGCGTGGCGCCAACCAGCTCCGTCGTGTAGACGGTTTGGCTGCGCTCCTTTTCGGACATCCGCTCGCCTTCAAACTCGACTTCCAAGTGGAAGCGGCTCGTTTCCGTGACGACCGAGCGCACAGTGTGCTGGTACACCGGCGCATAATGGTCGGTGATGTCGGCGCGGAAGTCGCCGTCGAGTCGGATGACCTTGCCGCCTTCGGATTCGATTTCTTCCCGCAGGAAGTCCAGGACTTCTTGCAGGTTCAGGATGCGCAGCGAGCGCTGCACTTGGATGGTGTCGATGGCGCCGAGTTGCGTTTCAATCACCTTCGGGCCCGTGACGCGGCTGGACACCTGAATCGAGATGTCAAAATCGTCATCGCTGGCCAGCGTGTCAGCCCAGGCGCTACCGCCGGCCAAGGGGAAGGCGTACTGGCGCGGCACTTCGTCGTGGGATTGGTACAATTCCAGTTCCAAGGGAGCCAGACAATCCGCGTCGTCGCAGTCGTCCCATTCGACCCACATGGAACTCAAGTCATCGGCGCGCACCGCAACGAGGTTGTTGCCCCAGTCGCCGATCTGATGGGCCGTCAAGTAGACCTGGCGACCCTCCATGACTTGGGTCGTGTTCAGGACTTCCAGGACTTCCCGGTAGGATTCGTCCCAAGTTTCGTTGTAGGTTTCCCCGTCTTCTTCCTCGATGTATTCCCCTTCGACGGTCGTGTCAAACGACCACGTGTAGCCCGCGCGCCACTCCGGCGCCGGTTCGCTGAAACTGGAACTGCCTTCCGTGCAGCCACTGAACGCGACTGCGACAAATGTGATCACAGCCAGCAGGGGCTTGATTCCGACCATACGAACCACGCCCGTTCATCCAAGTTAAGGACTATGGTCCAAAGGTGGGCCGTCCAGGAGAGAACCACCGCCGACCAGCGGGGCCTGCTGCGACAAGCGTCTTAAGCGCCACGCATCATCGAACCGGCGTTATGCGGATGCCATGGGACCGGAAGGGCGCTTTCCAGCGTCTTCTCCTGGTGGGTCTGGCGCTCTTGATGGCGCCCACGGCGAGTGCGTTTTTGCCCACCTACATCCAGCCCAGCATGGGTTGGCAACAAGACGCCGGCGACCACACGATTCAGTTGGAATGCCCGCCAGCCGACGCAAGCGTCGTCTTTTCCGCCAACGCTGACACCGTCGTCGAGCGCTCCGGCTGCCCCTTCCGCGTCATCGACGGCGCCGACCTGCTCGGCAGCCCCTCCCTAGCCGTAGACCCCATCAACCCCAACCGCATTGCATTCTTCAGCCTCCACGGCTGCGCCACGGACCAAGGCGCCCATCCTTGGAGCCGCACGGCAAGCGGATGCACCGGCAGCAGCCCGCAGACGCACACGACGTTCACCTCCATGGACGAAGGCCGCACCTGGACCGACTGGCCCCATGGCAACTCCGGCTTCGGTGAAGGCCACGACGGCACCATCGACCGCGAAGGCCGCCTCTACATGGCGCACTTGTTCAGCCACCGCATCGGCTCCAGCACCGCCGGCGAGCCCGTCTTTGACTACTTCATCAACGTCTACAAGCCCCAGGACTGGGACCCCATCAACTACTACTCCAAGGAGATCCCCAACCGCGAACCGGGCAACAAGATCGAGGCCGTCAGCATGAGCCTCGTGACGCCATGGACCCGCGCCGAGAACCTCGAGCAGTACAACGAGACCCAGAACCAAACCACGCCGCCGCCGAGCACCGACGACGACATCGGCAACCGCACCGTCCCCGTCGAACAGGAAGACACCAGCAACGATTTGGTCGTCGTCACCTGGCACGAACGCGCCTACGACTTCGAAACCACCAGCACCGGCAAATCGTCGTGGATTGGCGCCGCCTGGACCGACACCAGCAGCCGCAACCAATGGGAACTTCTGGACACGGACCAACTCATCGGCCCGTGCCGTCACGCCAGCAACAGTGAATCCTGGAACGGCCGCGTCTACGTCGCCTGCGCCGTCGATGCCGGCTACACCGGCCGCCGCGGTGCCAACATCGGCGACGTCGACATCTGGGCCATCGACCTCAGCGTCCCCGGCGGCGAGAAACAATTCGTCGCCCAAGCCCGTGGCATCCGCGACGGCGCCCTGACCATGGACATGAACGACGAAGGCATGATGGCCCTGGCCAGCCTCAAGCCCGTCGGTGATGCCCCCCACTCCGGCATCAACGTCGACATCGGTTTCTCCTGGTACGGCCGCCACTGGGGCAACGTCGCCAACGGCGCCATGCTGCACCAGAACTGGGGCGGCGAATTCGTCGATGCGCGCATCACCGCGATGGAATTGCTCGACGGCGACCGCCCGACGCTCTTCATGAGCTACATGGAACGCCTCGCAGGCCCCGCGGGCACGGATCCGCAAAGCGTGGATCCCGACCAGCCCCTGAGCACCAGCCAGGCCATCGAGTACCGCAAGAGCATCAGCGCATGGGAACCCTGCGGTGACGCCTTGATGGCATTGTCCGACCTGAACGTCGGCGTCGTGCGCAACCCCTTCGAAGACGGCGTCGTCAACGGCTTCACGGGCGCGTTCTACGACTTCCAAGACGGCCTCGTGGCGACCTTGGACCCCTTCGGTCGGCCGACCGTCTACTTTGCCTTTGGCGACCACGGCGTCGTCCAATACGGCACGATTCGCGCCGAAGCCGCCCAGGACCCGTGCATCATTCCCCCTGCCCCCATTCTCTTCCCGCCGCCCGCCGTGGCACCGGTCGCCCTGACGACCGCCAACACGGTCGGAGCCGGCATGGTCGCCGCCGTCGCCGGTCCCGCCGGCGCCATGTTCGGCTACCTTCTGATCGCCAAGCGCCGCGCCGCCCTGGCCGCGGTCACCAAGTCCAAGTGAACATGAGCACCAAACTGACCGCGTCCGACCCCCACGAATGGGTCCGCAAGCGCAAGATTCCGACCACGGACCAAGTGGAACTGCCCGAACTGCTGATTGACGAAGTCATCGGCCAAGACGAAGCCGTCGCGACGGCCAAGAAGGCCGCCAGACAAGGCCGCCACTTGCTCCTGCTGGGTGACCCCGGCACGGGCAAATCCATGATCGCCAAGGCCATGGCACAAATCCTGCCCGAGCGCCACTTGGACGACGTGCTGATTTACCCCAACCCTGGCGATGAGAACCGCCCCGGCGTGCGCATCATGAAGGGCGGCCGCGGCCGACAAGCCCTCGCCGCCAGTGACGCCCACGCCCGCAAGTCAGTCATTGGACGCTGGATTCTGGACATCCTCATCCTTGGCGCGCTGTTTGGCGTCGGCATCTACTCCATGCTGACCGCGGACAACGGCATCGTGGTCTTCGGCCTCCTGATGATGGTCGGCCTGATGTACATCTGGATCAGCAAGAGCTTCGGCGGCAAGGCCGCCCGCCTCGTGCCCAATCTGCTCATCGAACGCCCTGATCACAAAGTCCCGGCACCCTTCATTGACGCGACGGGCAGCCACGCCGGCAGCCTGCTTGGCGACATTCGCCACGACCCGTACCAGAGTGGTGGCCTCGAAACGCCGACGCATCTGCGCATCGAACCTGGCGCCATTCACAAGGCACACAAGGGCATCTTGTTCATCGACGAAATCAACGTCCTGCGCCTGGACAGCCAGCAAGCACTCTTGACCGCCCTGCAGGACAAGAAGTACGGGATCACCGGCAAGTCCGAATCCAGCAGCGGCGCCATGGCCAAATCAACGGCCGTCCCCTGCGACTTCATCCTCGTCGCCGCAGGCAACATGGATGTCATCGACCCCGGCCAGCAGAACGAACACGTCGGCCTTCACCCTGCATTGCGCAGTCGCATTCGTGGTTACGGCTACGAAGTCTACGTGCGCGGCCTCATGGACGACACGGACGAAAACCGCGACAAGCTGGTTCGGTTCGTGGCGCAAGAAGTGCGCCGCGACGGCAACATTCCCCACTTCCAACCCGACGCCGTCGCCGAAGTGCTGCGTGAAGCGCAACGCCGCAGCGGCCACAGTGGCAAGCTGACGCTCCGCCTGCGTGAACTGGGCGGCCTCGTGCGCACCGCCGGTGACTTGGCCCGCGACCGCAACGCCGACTACGTCACGGTGGACGACGTGCTGGGCGCCAAGGACATGAGCATGAGCCTCGAATACCAAGTGACGCGCCGTGGCATCGAAGTCACGACCGCCCGCGAGGCGCTCAAGACCGACGGCGCCGTCATCGGCACCGCCACCGGAGCCAGTTTCCTGGGCACCGGCGAAACCGGCGAACCCGCCGGCCTCGTCGTCCCCGTCGAAGCCGATGCGACCATCAGCAGCGATCGCCACCGCGGCAGCCTCTACGTCGGCGGCGGCATGGAACGCAGCGCCGTAGCCAAAGAGAACATCGACGCCATGCTCAAGCGCCTGCGCGGCCACGACATGGCAGGCATCGACATCCACGTCCAGAGTCTCCTGCAACAGGAATCTGCCAGTGCCGACAGCCTAGCAGCCGCCGGCGCCGTGGCCTGCATCAGTGCCCTCGAAGACCTCCCCATCCGCCAGGACACGGTCGTCATCGGAGCCATCGCCGTCAGCGGTCGACTGCGCGCCGTGGATGGCGTCACGCAGATGATCGAAGCCGCAAGCGATGTCGGCTACACGCGCGCCGTCGTACCGGAATCCAACAAGAACGACATCTTGCTGGAACACCGCTACCGCGACCGCATCGAGGTCATCTTCGCCGACCACCTGGCCGATGTGCTGCCCCACAGCCTCAAAACGACGGCCAAGCGGCTCCAGCCCATTCAGCAGGCGCTGCGAACGAAGCGGCACAAGTAGGCCTCGATTGGGTTCACAGACCCCGACGCGAACTTCAAATCCGCCAACGACGCATGGTAGCCCATGCGTGGATACATCTTGCTGCTCGCCGCACTCGCCGTCCTGGCGGGCTGCGTCGAAGACAGCGAACCGGAGCCGGCCCCGGAAAATCCGCAGACCAACGAAACCGTGACGCCACCCATGGCCAAGGTCAACGGGCCGCAGCAATCCGCTGATCAAAGCTTCCAAGTGACGGGGGGATGGGAAGCTGCAGTTGACATCCAAAATGCCGGCGGCCAGGACATTTGCAGCCTCGCGACCTCGGATTGCGACCGGTGGGACTTCACGGTCGCTGCTTCCGGCGACGTCGTGGCCACCCTGAGCTGGACGACTGCAGCCAATGATCTCGACCTGTACCTGTTCGACGCAGCGGGCAATGAAATCAGCCGCGACGGCATCAACCAGATCGGCGAACCGCCGGGAACCAGCCAAGTGCTCCAACACACGGGCCTGACGCCCGGCGACTACCAATTCGTCGTCGTGCCCTGGAGCGCCGTCAACGAAACCTACACGCTCGACGTCGACCTGAGCTAGCCAAGCCTTTCAACGGGGGCCGGATGGGCCACCTGTTGTTCCAGAAGGTCCTCATTGCCAATCGCGGCGAGATCAGTGTCCGTGTCCAACGCGCCTGCCATGAACTCGGCATCCAAACCGTCGCCGTCTACAGCGACGCCGATGCCCAGGCCCTCCATGTCCGCATGGCCCACGAAGCCGTTCGGCTCGGCCCGGCACCCAGCACCGAGAGCTACCTGAAAGGCGACTTGATCATCCAAGCAGCCAAGGACACCGGCGCCGAGGCCATTCACCCCGGTTACGGGTTCCTCTCCGAGAACGCGGACTTCGCACGCGCCGTGGAGGCAGCGGGCATCGTGTGGATTGGACCTAGCCCGGAAGCCATGGATCAGATGGGCGACAAGGTCGCAGCCCGCGCCAATGCGGAAGCAGCCGGCGTGCCCGTGGCCCCTGGAAGCGATGCCCTCCAAGATGCCGAGGACGCCGCGGCCGAAGCCGAACGCATCGGATACCCCGTGATGCTGAAGGCATCGGCCGGCGGCGGCGGCATCGGCATGCGCATCGTGCACAGTGCCAAGGAGATTCGCAGCCAATTCGAAGATGCCACGAAACAAGCGCAGAGCGCATTTGGCGTGCCTGACGTGTTCATGGAGAAGTTCATCGAACGCCCCCGGCACATTGAGGTGCAAATCCTGGCCGACGGCCACGGCAACGTCCTGCACCTGTACGAACGCGAATGCAGCATCCAGCGTCGCCACCAGAAACTCATCGAGGAGGCCCCCAGCCCGGCATTGACCCAAGAGGAACGGGAAGCCCTTGGTGCCAAGGCAGTCGCCCTTGCCCAACACGTCGGCTACCGCAACGCGGGCACCCTCGAGTTCCTGTTCGAGCGCGGCCCGAACGGCGAGCCCAACTTCTACTTCAACGAGATGAACACGCGCCTCCAAGTGGAGCACCCCGTCACCGAGCTCATCACGGGCGTCGACTTGGTGCACTTGCAATTGCGTGTCGCTGCCGGCGAGAAACTGGATCTGCAGCAGTCGGACATCAAGATTCACGGCCACGCCTTCGAGGCGCGCATCAATGCCGAGGATCCCTTCGCCGGATTCGCTCCGAGCCCTGGCCCCATCCATGCGCTGACCCTGCCCAAGGGCCGTGGCGTGCGCGTCGATCGCGGGATCGATGCCGGTTGGACGGTTCCCGCCGTCTACGATTCCATGGTGCTCAAGTTGTTGACCCATGGCAAGGACCGCGACGAAGCCGCCGATCGCATGGAGCATGCCCTCGACGATCTGCAGATCGACGGTTTCACGACGAACCAGCCGTTCCACAAGCGCTTGTTTGCCCATTCCGTGTTCCGCGCCGCCGACTTGTCGACGCGCTTCCTGGAAGAATACCCGTTGATGGCGACCGACGAGGCCGCCAAGCGCCAAGCCATCGCCATCGCATTTGCCCTCAAGCATCGCTCCGGAGGTGGCTTGCCGGGCATCCAATTGGCCCAGCGAACCCCCGAGGTCGTCAATCGCCACCCTGGCCAACGCAACTGGAGGTCCGCATGACATTCCAAGTCAAGATCGAAGTGGACGGCGACGTGCACGAGATCAGTTTCGAACACGACGACGGCTGGACGGCGACCATCGGCGACACGACGTGGCCTGTCGAGATGGACGAGGACATCGTCAACGTCGGCGGCGTCCGCATCCCCATCGGCGCCCACACCCGGGACACGATTCTCCTGGATGGCCAAGCAACGCCGTTCTCCATCCTGGAACTGCACGGTCTTGCGGGAGCCGATGAAGCCGGTGCAGGCGGCCATGGGCCGATCCACGCGCCGATGACAGGCCGCCTGGAGGAACTCCTCGTCGAACCCGGCCAAGAAGTGGCCGCCGGCGACGTGCTGTTCGTGCTGGAAGCCATGAAAATGCGCAACCAGATCAAGGCCCAGGCCGCTGGCACCGTCGAAGCGATTCACGTGGCCCCCGGCGCCACGGTGGACCCCAAGACGGTCATCTTGGA
>JBMZJT010000013.1:14748-39113 GCA_049617695.1 Thermoplasmatota archaeon
ACCAAGCTCCTGGCGAAACCACCAAGTCCACGAGGCGGATGCTCCTGTCCCGCGAGGGATCATCATGAGTGAAACCACCACCCAGCCCCTGGTCGGCGCCGGCCACGTCGTGCACACCGAGTTTGTCAGCGCCGACGTCGACGGCACCCGCGATTTCCTGTCCACCGTGTTCGGTCTGCAGTTTCAGAACATGCCAAGCGAGATGGGCGACTACTGGAACTTCGGCGACGAAAAACTCGGCATTGGCGGTGCCGTGCGTGGCCTGATGCCCGAAGAACCAGGACCCTACGCTGCGCCCTACTTCAGCGTCGACGACATCGACGCCACGATTGCCACGGCACAGACAGCCGGCGCGACCTTGATGGTCCCGAAGCAACCCGTGCCGAACATGGGCTATTTTGCGTGGTTCCAGGCCCCAGGCGGCGTGATTGTCGCAGCGTGGCAGAACGACCCCGAAGCCAAAGCCTGACGCCGCGTCTGAACGCGGCCTTCAAACCCTCCCGGCGTCATGCCCCGCCAATGGGAGACCGCGAAGAGGCCTTGCGCCAGGACATCGCCCGCATCCAGCAAGGTGGACCGCAGAAGTACAAGGACCGCCTGCCGGACGAAGGCAAGCTGTTCGTTCGCGACCGCCTCCAACTCTACTTCCCTGAAGGGCTCGCCTTCGAAGACGGCATGTTTGCCAACAACAAGCGCGTCGACGAAGGCCTGGCTGCGGATGGCATGGTCACGGGTGCCGGCAACCTGAACGACCGCGATGTCTGGGTCATTGCCAATGACTACACCGTCAAGGCCGGCAGCATGGCCGAGCGCGGCGTGGAGAAATTCATCCGTGTCCAGGAGCGCGCCTTGCGCAGCAAGAAACCCGTGCTCTACCTCATTGACTCCAGTGGGGCCCGCATCACGGATCAGGCCGGCTTCTTTGCCAACCTCCGTGGCATTGGGAAGTACTTCTACAACCACAGCCTCCTGAGCGGCAAGATTCCCCAAATCAGCGTCCTCTACGGACCTTGTGTGGCGGGTGCAGCGTACACGCCGATCTTTTGCGACTTCAGCATCATGGTGCGCGGCATGAGCGCACTCGTCATCGCAAGTCCCCGGATGGTCGAAATGGTCACCGGCGAGCAAATCGACATGCAGGAACTCGGTGGCGCGGATCTCCACATGGAGAAATCGGGCCAATGCCACCTCGTGGTCGACAATGAAGAAGAAGCGGCGTTGGCGGTCAAGAAGCTCCTGAGCTACTTGCCGGACAACTGCGATGAATTGCCGCCTCGTTACGCGCCGCGCGCGCCGACTCGCAGCCCCACGGAACTCGATCAAATTGTGCCCGAGGATCCGAATGCAGCCTTCGACATGCACGAATTGATCGACGCCGTCGTGGACGGCGACAGTTGGTTCGAAATCAAGGCCGGGCACGCTGAGGAAATGATCACAGGCTTCGCCCGCATCGAAGGACGCGTCATCGGCATCGTGGCCAACAACAGTCAGCACCGGGCCGGCGCCATTTTCCCTCACTCTGCGGACAAGGCCGCAGAGTTCATCACGACCTGCGACGCCTACAACGTGCCCCTGGTCTACCTCTGCGACACGCCGGGCTTCATGGTCGGCAGCGAAGTCGAGCAGATGGGCATTCTGAAGCGTGGCAAGAAATTCATTTACGCCACCAGCACGGCAACGGTGCCCAAGGTCTGCGTTGCAGTCCGCAAGGCCTACGGCGCGGGCATTTACGCCATGAGCGGCCCCGCCTTCGAACCCGATTGCACCCTCGCCCTTCCCGGAGCCGAGATTGCCGTCATGGGCGCCGAGGCAGCCATCAACGCCGTGTACGCTCGGCAATTGGCCGGCATCGAGGACGAAGC
Source organism: Thermoplasmatota archaeon (assembly GCA_049617695.1). Lineage (GTDB taxonomy): Archaea > Thermoplasmatota > E2 > JACPAO01 > JAHFTW01 > JBFKXH01. Next base: position 16,611 of record JBMZJT010000013.1, read on the forward strand.
CGAACGTGCCGCCAAGGTTGAGGAACTACGGGAGACCTACCGTAAGGACATTGACATCCATGAGACGGCCAATGACCTCATCGTGGACCATGTCGTACCGCCCGGCGACCTGCGCAATGAACTCGCGGCCCGCCTTGCCATGTTCGAGACGAAGCACCTGCCCTTGCCGCGCAAGGGCCACAGCACCGTGATTTAGCCGAGAATTCGGCGTGCTTGACGAATCAGGGGCACGTCGATCATCTTGCCATCGACGACGGCGACGCCGCCTTCTTCCAATCCATCCACGGCGTCCAGCACGCGTTGGGCCCACGCAACTTCCTCGGCGGTCGGCGCAAAGGCGCTATGGACGGCTTCGACTTGGCGGGGATGAATGCACATCTTGCCCGCGTAGCCAAGGGCGGCAGCTTCCGTCGCCTCGGTCGTCACCCGGCCGTCGTCTTGGAAGTCCGCCGTGATCATGTCAATTGCTTGGACACCCGCAGCCGCAGCTGCAAGAGCGACGAGACTTCGTGGGACGGCCACCTCGGTGTTCTGTTGGCTGCGCCGCATGCCGGCATCAGCGGCGAGGTCCTCCGCGCCAAAGGCGATGGCGACGACGCCCGGGCAAGCCGCCAATTCCTGGGCTCGCAGGACGCCCTTGGCGGTTTCCAGGATCAAGAGCAACTGGATGCGGCTGCTGTCGATGCGATGGTAGAGTGCTTCGATGGCCGCAGGGTCTTCGGCCTTGGGCACGACGATAACGTCGGGCGCTGCAGGGAGCACGGCTTCCAGGTCGGCTTCGGCAAGCGATCCAGGCCACGGATTGATGCGCACGGCACGGACCGCATCACTGCTGGGCACGGCGACGAGGGCGTCGTGGACTTCGGTGCGTGCGGCAGGCTTGTCACTGGGGGCTACGGCATCTTCGAGATCGGCCACGATGCAATCCGCTTTGGCCGCTTCCAAGGCTTTCTGGATTCGATCGCCACGGATGCCGGGAGTGAACAGGACGCTGCGCAGTCGCACGTGGGGCGAGCCCCAGCGCCGTTTAGGAGGATTCCGGGCGGCAGCGGACCAAGACAGTGCGGTTGTAGACGCAGACCACTTCGTCGTCTTGGTTGAGCACTTCATGGCCGATGCGTACGACGCCGCGGCCGGGCTTGCTGCTGGGACGACTCTCCAGGACTTCGCTGCGCACGCGCAAGACGTCGCCGGGGAAGACCGGCCGTGGGTGGCGCACGTCTTCGTAGCCCATGTTGGCAATCAGGGTGCCTTCGGTCAGATCGGGGACACTCATGCCGACGCTGGCGCTGAAGGTGTACAAGCCGTTGACCAGGGCATCGCGGAAGCCTTGCTCCTTGGCGGCCGCTGCGTCGAGATGCAGCGGTTGCGTGTTGCGCGTCAGCTCGCAGAACGCCACGTTGTCGGCTTGGGCGACCTCCAATCGGCCGTCATGATCGAACGTGGCACCGCGCTTGAAGTCTTCAAACCAAAGGCCCATAGCGGGGGACGCGCGGCGCCGTTGAACATCCTTTTCCCCCTGGCCAGGATGGACCTGCGTGGGACGCTTCATCGTCTTCGAGGGCATCGATGGCTCGGGCAAGAGTACGGCGTTGCAGGCCGTCGCGGCCGCCATGCCGGATGCGTGGGTCACCCGGGAAGAAACCGACACGACCTATGGCGAAGCCGTCCGCCAGGCCATCCAGGCCCGTGCCCCGGCACTCACGACGGCGTTCCTGTTTTTGGCGGATCGAGCCCAACATGTGCCCCAGATCAAGGCCCACCTCGAGAAGGGCGACGTCCTATGCGACCGCTTCGCCCATTCGACGCTCGCATACCAGTCCGTTGCTTTGGGCATGGATCAGCCCCTGGAATTCCTGCGTGACCTGCACCGGCCATTGGATTTGTGGCCTGACCACGTGTTGCTGTTCGACCTCCCTGCCGACGTCGCCGTCGGTCGTGCTGAGTCCCGCGGCGCCACGACGCCTTACGAGAAAGTGGCCTTTCTTGAAGAGGTTCGGACGGCGTATTTGGGACTGGCGCAGGCGGAGCCGCAGCGATTTACGATCATTGATGCCACGCAATCACCGGAGCAAGTCGCCGCGGATTGCCTCGCGGCGCTGGCTGAGCTCTAGCTCGCCTTGCGCTTCTTGGGCTTGGCCTTGACCTGCCAACTCCAGCCGCGGCGACTCATGACGCCGCTCCACCAGAAGCTCACAAGGGTGAACCCGACCGTGGCGACGCCGCCAATGATGAGCACGTCCGTCCAGGTCAGGTCCGCCATGATGCCTCCACGAGGTTGGCCAGACTTGAGCGCTTCGGCTGCATCTTAGTGCTGGTGGCCAGCGCTGACGTGTTGGTACGTGAAGTCCATGAGGTCGAGCGCGGTGTTGCTGCGGGCGTCCCATTCCTGGTCGAGGAAGCCTTGGTAGCCGATCATGGTGAACATGCCACCGGGTGCCTGGCTGTCGTTCATGACGCTGAGGCCGACGTGGTCGTGGAACACCCAGAAGCCGGGGTTGTCCGCGGTGACGAGGACGTCGTAGCGTTCACCGGGCATGATGCCGAGGGTGTCGACGCGGAACGGTGCGCTGAGTTCGAAGCCGTCGCGGTGCGTGACGAGCATGCTGTGGCCGTGGATGTGCATGGAGTGGAGTTCCTCGCCCACGTTGATGAGGCGCCAGCGGTAGGTCTTGCCTTCTTCCAGGATGATCGGCTTGGTGTCAGGGAACGCCTTGCCGTTCATCAGGTAGGTGTTGTAGTTGGGCTCGTACACCGGGAATTGGGCGTAGTACCACTCCCGGGTGCTTTGGGCCGGCGACGGCGTGTAGTGGCCCGTGCCGCAGTAGCGCTGGTAGTCGGGCAACTGGTCGCGGACATCTTCTGGCAAGGTCTCCAAGGTGTCACACAATTGCTGCCGCTCGCTATCCGGAATGGTTTGGACGGCCTGGCCCCCGAGACTGTTCTGTGCAATCGTGTCAAGAATGACCGTCTGGGCGCATTCGAGGAGGCTGTTGAAGTTCGCCGTCTGCTCCTGGCCTTGGCGGGGGTCGAAGGGACCGATGGCGCCGGCGTGGACGTGGCAGTTGTCCCATTCGTCGAGCATGAAGACGTGTTCTTCGAGGTCTTCGTCGTACTCGAAGGTCGGCTCGTTTTCTTCGACGATGAAGGCGCCGTACATGCCGAGGTCAATGTGGTGGGCGACGTCGACGTGGCAGTGGTACCAGTAGGTGCCGGCCTTGATGTCCTCGAAGACGTAGGTGTGCTCCATGCCGCTGTGGACCGGCATTTGGCTCACGAAGGGCACGCCGTCATCCATCCAGTCGTCCAGGTTGCCGTGCAAGTGGAACGTGTGCGGCAAGGGATTGCCGTTGGTCAGGTGGATGATGACCGTGTCACCTTCGCGGACGCGGATCTGCGGTCCGGGGACGCTGAAGTCTTCTTCGCTACCAGCCAATTCGAAGCCCATGGCGACGACTTCGGCCTGGGTGACGCCGTCATTGAGGGTGTAGAGCGGAATCGTGCTGTCGGCATTGATGATCAGCTCAATTTCCACGGTGCGGGGTTCGTAATCCGTCGCTGCGTTGCCGCCGGAACTGCCGCTGTCGCCGAAGCAACCAGCCAAACTGGTGAGGGCAGTCAACATGCCGACGAGGAGAATCGTCCGGTCCATGATGGAACCAGGGACCTCCTTGAGATAAATCCGTTGTCGCAGGAAGTCAACGCGGGTCCAAGGGATCTTGCCACCCCACGGCCTCTTGCACGGCACCAAAATGGGCCCCATCCAGGAGGATATGCGCAACCGACGCTGCCAGCGCCAGCATGGCCAAGGCGAAGTGCGTCCAGCGCCACGTGGCGTAATTCCAGCGGCGCAGCATCGGCACTTGCATCGCGCCGGTCAATCCGAGGCCCAGAAGTCCCAGGATGCCCAAGCCACCCCACAGGAGCCCCAAGGTCCAGTGGTAGGGGCCGCCGTCGAATGCATGCCACAGGAACATGACCAGATGGATGAGGCTGAAGAGAATCACGCCGTAGCTCAGGACATTGTGGAAGGCGACGCGGTGCCGAGCGCTACCAAAGAGGGTGTTGAGCCAGCGGCGGCTCGTGCGACCAAAGAGGCCACCGGTCAGCAGGCTCAGCAGGATGCTGGCCCCGGCGATGTAGCCAAGCACTTCCGCAATCGGCACCAGAAGTGAGCCGCCGTCCTGGGGCAATTCCACGAGCACCACGTCGCTTTGCACGGCAATGCCGCCGGGTCCGGCGACGACGGGCAATTCAAGGGTCGTCGCGACGTGGGCCCGGTCGATGGCATTGCTGGTCACGAGGTGCTCATGATGGACGGTGCCATTGATGCGCCAGGCGATGGATTCCCCCGCCTGTGGCGTTCCGATTGCTTGCACGTTCCAGGTGAAACTCTCTGCCTGGCCGGGACGTAGCAACGTGTCGCTCGTCAGCACGGCGACGCGGGCGGTGGGATCGAAACTCGCCTCCAGATGGCCGCGCAACGCGACCGCATCTGCGTAGATGTTGGGGAATCCACTCGGGTCGACATTTGGAATGCGTGCTTCCACGAGCCAGTCACCGTATCCGTGGAGCAGGAATTGACTCGGGTGGCTCAATTGAATCTGCGAATCGACGGCTTGGCTGACGATTTCAATGGGCTCTGGGGCCAACGTATGGACTTGCCATTCAATGTAGGGCGCCGCGTCTGGTTCCACCTCTTGCAGCGTGAGGCGAAGCTGCGTCGTTCCTTCGGGGATGCGGATTGTGAAGTTGCCGTAGGCTGGCGGCGTGTCCACGACGGGAATGATCTGCGGAGGCGGCGCGGGCGTGACCGTCGGCGCCACGCGATGGGCTTGGGCCGTCACGGTGTGGTTGTATGGCGCCCGGTTGTCAACGAAGGACAAGCTCGGCGCATGCTCCAAGTCAAGAATGGGCGCGAGGCGCTCGATGTCGTGGTACCAGGTATTCTGGACGGTAAGGCGCAAGGGCGTGACGCCATCGATCGTCGCGGGTTCGGGAATTTCCTGCCAGAACTGCCGTAACGGCGTCGGCGTGTTGGGATCGTCGCGATGGCATTCCCAACAACGCGTGTCGCGGATGTCCTCATGGGCGAGTTCTTGCGCCGTGGCGAGGCCCGCACACAACGCGAGCGCCAGCACAAGCCACCGAGACACGCGAGGCCAGCCGGATTGCACGTTTTTGGTCGTTGTGTTCACACCAAGGCGCGCGCGGCGTCCCGAATGGCGTCGGCGCTGCCCATGCGGGGCTGCCATCCCAGCGCTTGCATGCGGTCGATGGCGAGGCCCATGTGCTTGACATCACCCTTCCATCCGGCGCCGCCTTGCGCGACGCCGCCCGTGAAGCGGTAGGCCGGCTGCAGGCCCATGACATCACTGACAATGTCGGCGATTTGGGTGACGGGGATGCCATCGAGGCTGCCGACATTGAGGGCGTGGACGCCGGAAAGCTCCTGGCTTGCCGCGTGCATCATGGCATCCACGGTGTCTTGGACGTGGACGTAGCTCTTGGTCTGGGTTCCGTCGCCAAGAATCTCAAGTTCCTCTGGGTTGGCGCGGAGTTTCTGCACGAAATCGTAGGTGACACCATGGTTACTGCCTGGGCCGACAACATTGGCGAACCGGAACAGCAGGGCATCGATGCCGAAGGTGCCCGCGTGGGCTGCGATGAGCGCTTCGCACGCGAGCTTGGCGCCGCCGTAGATGCTGATTGGGTAGAGCGGGCCGTAGTCTTCCGGGGTGGGCATGACATCCGCGGTGCCGTAGACGGTGCTGGTGCTGGTGAACACGAGGCGCTGGACGCCGTGGCGGCGCATCCCTTCCAGCAAGTCCCAGGTCATCTGGACGTTCAGGTCGTAGTGGCCTTGGGGCTCCGTTTCGCCGGTGCGAACTTCCGGATTGGCGGCAAGATGCCAGACGCTGTCCATGCCTGCCAAGGCATCGAGGCTGTCGCGCAGGTCGGCGTGAATGAAGTTGCAGCCCTTTGGAATGGCGTCCCGGTGTCCGCTGCTCAAATCATCGAGCACCGTGACGTCGTGGCCTGCTTCCATCAGTGCGCGTGCTGCATGGCTTCCAATGAAGCCGGCGCCGCCGGTAACGAGGACCTTCACGATGCGTCGTGAGGCGTCGCCCTATTTTGGCTTCGCCAGTAGAGGACCGCGATGATCAACAAAGCCAGGACAGCTGCCAGGAGGGCAAGGCCGCCGACGAGGTTGGCCTTCAATGCACCCACGATGCCGAAACTGGCGCCGGCCACGGCGGCGATGCCGACGTAGGCACCCAGGGCAATGGCGAGCATGGTCCGCTTGGGGCCCAGACCCAACATGCGTCCGGCAATGCTGCCAGCAATGCTGCCCGTGCCTTGGAAGGGAATAGAAACCAGCAACGCGAGGCCGAGAATGGCCGCACCGCGAATCCAGGCCTGCTGCTCGAGCATCGCCGCACCGCGCTCTTCGAGGCGCACTAGGAACGGACCCAGTTTGGGCAGGGCGTGTAGGACCGGGAAGTTCAGCACCAAGAACAGGCCGACGATGACGTCGACGGTGCCCAGGATGATGACGGTCTCCCAGACGCCGAAGCCGCTCGCGATGAAGCCGCCGGCCGTGAATTTGCCAAGCGGCGTGAACATGAACACGGCGATGAGCGTGTAGGCGCGGCGGAAGTCCTCCGGATGCGTCCAGGCGATGGTCACCAGGAGGACGGCGAAGAGCAAAGCCGGAATGGCCAGGAGGCTCGCCTTGGCCAAGATGGCCTCGGCACGGGAGGGGGGTTCCAAGTGAGCCATGGAGTCGACGTCGATGGATATCCTTTCTGGACGGGGAACCGAATCGACTACTTCTGAACCACGAAGGCCCGGTGATCTTTCTCGAAGGGTTCCAGGTCCACGGCGCGCACGATGTTGAGGCCGGCATCCCGCAGGCGCTTGGCCACGTCATCGTAAATCTGGTTCAGTGGCTTGGCCACGTCGATGCTGCGTGCCTTGACGAACAGGAACCCGTAGCCGCCTTTCTTCAGGAACGGAACGTTGCGCAGGAAAATATCCACTTGATGGCGCTGGGCGACATCCTGGACCAGGGCCGCGACGGGGCGGTCGATGTAGGGCGCGTAGCGTTCCGGTTGTCCAGCGTCGTCGAGGATGGGCACGACGTTGCTGCGAGGTTCCATGTTCCAGAGCAGGTCGCGCACGCTGCGAGCGCTGAATTCCACAGCGTAGAGGGTCGCATCGCCTTGGAGAATGTCGCTGAGGTGACTCACCGTGGTGCCGCTGCTGGCGCCGAGGTACAAGACATCGCCTTGTGGGTCAATCCACGGAGCGCCAGGATCGCGCTTGGCCAGGGCGCCCATCTTGGAGCGGTAGGGATTCCAGTGACGGTATTCCTTGCCACCGCGCAGACGCAATTTCTCGCCGTACATCGCGGTTCCCGGGACACGGTTTTGGGTCCACAAAAAGTCGCGATCTTCGTAGCAGCCGGCGTGCTTGAGGGGTTTCATTTAGCGACCTCCCGGCGGCTTGGCGGGGCCGCCCTGATTGTTGCGAAATGCGCCCGGGCCTTTGCGCTTGGGCGGGCCGCCGGGTTTGCCGCCCGGTTTGCCGCCTTGGCGCGGTTTGCCGTAGGGCTTCCCGCCGGAGCGACCCTCATTCGGCTTGCCATAGGGCTTCCCACCAGAACGAGGCGGGCCGCGAGAGCCACCGGAGTTTCCGCCAGATCGTCCACCTGGTTTGCCAAAGGCCTTGCCGCCGGAGCGCGGAGGACCGCGACGGTCGAAGTCCGGCTTCCGCTTGGGGGGACTGTTGCGCGTGGCCGCAATGTGGGACAAATCTGCTTCGAGGCGCTCGGCCAACTCGGCTTGCATGTCACGCTGCGTGAAGGCATCGGCCTTTGCACCGAGGCTCGCGTGCAGCGCGAGGGCCTTGGCAATGGGACCGCGTTGCCAAGGTTTGGCTTGGTGCACCTTGGGGTGCTGGAACAGGATGCCATGCTTGGGTGGCTTGGTGCCTTCCTTGATGTGCCGGAACAACGCAGTCTCGGCGCCGAGGGTCTGCACGGTACCGGTGGGGAAGCCGGCGAGGCGTTGCAGGCTGCCCGCTTGCGCGATGAGGCGGGCGCCAAGGACGGGGCCGACGACGGAAGCCAGGTTGGGCGCGGTTTCCGTCATCAATTCCTGCACCCGGCGTTCCAGGGCATCCCAGGATTCGTGGATGGCGGCCAGTGCGGCCGCGAAACCCTTGAGGACGGCGGCATCGGCGGGTGCGATGTCGCTGCCCAGCGTCGCGTCGGTCAGTTCCAGCGCTGCCAGAACGCCGTCTCGATCATGGGTCGCCACAAGTGTCGCGAGTTCCTTGCCAGGAGCCGCGCGGACCGCTTCCGGCGCATGGAGGGCATACCATTCGCGCAGGCGTTCCATCAGGAGGTTGGCCGCGCGAACCAAATCGTCGATGGCGCGGACTTCATGCCCGAGAATCCGATCGCCTTCTCCGTGTGCGCCCTTGAGTTGCTCCTTGCAGCGCAGCATGGCAGCGCGGTGCAGCAAGGCACGGTCGGTGCCGCCGGGGGTGGGCCTGGGCTCGAAGCGCAGGGCCGTGGCGGTGTCCGCGAGTTGCTGCAAATGCGCCGCAATGGCCACGGGGTCGGTGCCTGCATCGCTCCAAAGGGGACGTGCCACAGGCGGCGCATGGAGTCCCCGTTTAAGCGCGTTCGACCGCCATCAAGTCGCGATGGATCTGCTTGGCCATCGTCGGGCCTTGGTAAATGAAGCCCGTGTAGGCTTGTACGAGCGCCGCACCGGCATCCAGCATCGACTGGGCATCGGCGCCGGTTGCGACGCCGCCGACGCCAATCACGGGCACATCGATGGCTTGGCAGAGGGCGTGGACCACATCACGGCTGCGGGCACGAAGCGGCTGACCGCTGAGGCCTCCAGGGCGATCCGGGATGCCGTCGGGCCGCGCGCGTGTCGTGTTGGTGGCGATGACCCCATCGACGCCAGCGTCAATCGCGGCCTTGGCGACGCGAATGATTTCCTCGTTCGGGTCGTCTGGGTGGAGTTTCAACAGGAGAGGGCGGTCATTGCCGGCTTTCTGCATGCCGCCGGCGGTGCCGTCGTCCATCGCTTCGCGCAGCCGTCCGATGAAGGTGGCAATGGCCCTGGGTTCCTGCAAGTCACGCAATCCAGGCGTGTTGGGGCTGCTGATGTTCAAGGCTACGTAGTCGCCGGGGGCGTCGCGGGCCATGGCAGTCAGGCGTTCCAGGCTTTCGTCGCGAGAGCGATCTTTGTTGGGTCCGATGTTGAAGCCAAGAACCCCCTTGGGCGGGGATTTGAGGACTCGGCGCACGACGGCGTCGAAACCGGGGCCAGGGAAGCCCATGGCGTTGATGAGGGCCGCTTGCTCGGGCACGCGCCAGACGCGGGGCTTGGGATTGCCCGGCTGCGGTTCCGGTGTCACGGTGCCGATTTCGACGTGGCCGAAACCGAGGGCGAACAAGGCGTTGTAGACGTTGGCTTCCTTGTCAAAGCCCGCTGCGATGCCGACGGGACTCGGAAATTCCAGGCCAAACACCTGCGTGGCAAGCGCAGCCGGCGGTCGGTGCATCATGGGCCCCAACAAGGCCGGCACGCGGTGGGCTTGTCGCAGGTACGCATTGGCAAGATGGTGGGCCCGTTCGGGATCCATCCGGAAGAGCGCCTTCTTGGCCAAGCCGTACACAGGCCGCCGACCCAGCGCCGCTATTTCACGCCCGCGCACGGGCCAAGCGGCCCAGCCAACGCTCCGCTTCCGCTTGCTTAGGGAACCGTGCCTCGGCTTGCTTGAATTCCTTGGAGTGCACGATGCGCTTGCCGCCACGGCCACGGCGCGGCGGGATCACGATGTGCAGCAACTCGTGATAGACCACGTAATCGAGGACGAATTCGGGCACCTTCACGTCGTCGAGCACCTTGCTGATGATGATCGCGCCGTGATCGGCGTCTTGGTGGCCGAACCGGCGCCGACTCCGAGTTCGACTCCATCCGAGTTTGGGTGCCTCCGGGATGTGCATGTCCATGTCCATCGTGACACGCAAGTAGGATTCCAGCAAACTGCGGTGGTCACCGATGGGATCAATGTGCTTGCGCCCCCGTTCCTGGCGACTGCGCTTGCGGCGGCCTTCGGCCTGATCGACGAAATCATGGTACGCGGCCCGGTCGCCGGCATCCACGCGAGCCTCGGGAACACGGCCGACGCGGGCCAGAAGGATGCCCATGACGCCTCGCAGGGCCGGGTCCGGCGCGTCAATCAAGTGGTCGCTGAGGCGCAGATGCAACACGCCGGCCCTTTCGCGGAGGGTACATTTCGTGCTCACGTAGGGATAGAACTCGATGCGAGCAGCACCCAAAGGCCGCCCCAGCACGGCTTCATGGACGACGGCCAGAAGCGGCTCCAATTGGGGTGCCGGGGACGCGCCCACGGGCTCCGAGACATGGCGCGGCGTTCAAGTCCTCCGGAACGGGACGCACAAGCCCACACAGAAAGCCACGGCGCAGCCGTATCTTCGTTGACCAAAGGAAGCCTTAAGCCAGACAGGCGACCATGTCCTGCCTACGGGATTGCCATGGCGGTCGGATTCGTTCTCATCAGTGCCTCGCCCCAGAAGGAGCACGACGTCTACGACACCCTCCTGAAGGTGTCCGAAATCGTGGAGCTGCACCCACTCTTTGGCGAATACGACCTCATCGCTAAGTTGGAAGCAGCCGACTTCGACACGCTGGGCCACGTCATCGTCAACAAGATTCGCTCCATTGAGGGCGTCATTGACACCAAGACCCTGACGGGCACCAAGTTCTGAGATGGCGCTGGCCGCGGTCTTTGGTTCGACCCTGCTGCTCTCCTTTGGCATCACCCTGGTGGTCGCCGGCTTGTTTGGCGCCCGTTTCGGTGCCGGCAAGAGCCGCAGTGTCGGCTTCGTGCTGAGCCTCATCGGCCTCCTGATCGTCGCCGTCTTTGCTGGCTTGACCTGGGAACTCATCCCGGGACTCGACCCCCGTTTTGACCCGGACATCATCGCCAGCAGCCTCATTGCGGTGCTGGCTGCGACCCTGGGGAGCCTCCTGGCTGTTGGGGCGTTCGTGATGTCCGTTATGAGGAGCTGAGCTCCTCAATCAAGCTTGCCTTGGCCTGCGGCCAAGCCAACCGGTCATGCGGACCTGACGTTCAGGCCGTGATACGAGCCGCCGCCTGTTCGAGAGCCACGATGCCAGGCAATTCCTTGCCTTCCAGGTATTCCAAAGACGCGCCGCCGCCGGTGCTGACATGCGTCACTTGGTCCGTGACCTTGAATTTCTTGGCAGCCGCCGCACTGTCGCCGCCGCCGACGACCGTCGTGCCCTTGCAATCGACCAAAGCATGCGCGACGGCACGGGTCCCGAATTGGAAGGCCTCCCATTCGAAGACGCCCATCGGGCCGTTCCAGAGAACCGTCCCGCTGTCGACGATGGCCGCCGCGAAGTGTTCCATGCTCTTGGGACCGATGTCCAAGCCCATCCATTCCGGATGCATGCGATCGATGGTCACCGCGCGGTGGCTTGCGACTGCGTCGAAGGCCGCAGCTTCTTCCACGTCCTCAGGAAGCAGCAACTCGACCCCAGCCGCTTCCGCTCGCGCCATCAAGTCGCGGGCCAAGTCCAATTTGTCCTCTTCGACCAGGCTCTTGCCTACATCGTGTCCTTGGGCTTTCAGGAATGTGAAGGCCATGCCGCCGCCGATGATCAGCCGATCCGCTTTCTCGAGAAGTTTCTCGATGACGGTGATCTTGTCGCTGACCTTGGCGCCGCCTAGGATGGCCGTGAAGGGACGCGCTGGTTCATCCAAGGCGTCGCCCAGGGCCGCCAATTCCTTCTCAATGAGCAGGCCGGCGTACGCGGGCAAGTGGTGGGCAATGCCCGTGGTGCTGGCATGGGCGCGGTGGGCGGTGCCAAAGGCATCGTTGACGTAGCAGTCGCCAAGAGAGGCGAGCTGGCGCGCGAAGCTGTCGTCGCCGTCGGTTTCCTCTGCATGGTAGCGCACGTTCTCCAGCAGAAGGACCTCGCCATCTTGCAAGGCATGCACTTGGCGCTCCGCTTCGACTCCGACGCAGTCGGATGCAAACGCGGTGTCGATGCCCAGCTTGTTGGTCATGTGCCGCGCCACGGGCTCCAGGCTTGCCTCCGGCACGGGTTGGCCCTTGGGGCGACCGAGGTGACTGATGAGGATGACCTTCGCGCCGGCCTCGCGCAAGTGGTGGATGGTCGGCAACGCCGCCAGGATGCGCGTGTCATCTGCGACGCGCCCCCGGTTGAGTGGGACGTTGAAGTCCACACGGACCAGGACACGCTTGCCGGCAAAGTCACCATCTTGGAGGCGGAGCACCTTCACATGAGCGGCGAGCCGGGGTCGCCTCTTGAAGGTCCCGACGTTTCAGGCTTCAACGAATCTCCTTATGAACGGGGAACGGGGTCGAACCCTGTCATGGCGTACCAGGTGGAGAAGAACGACCTTGCTCGGTTCATGCGCAACCATGAGCACTTTCAGAAGGTGGTCGGCCAGGAAATCATTGGCTACAAGGAGGTCACCACGGACCTCATGATTGCCCTGCTCGCCCAGGGTCACGTCCTGTTGGAAGGCGTACCCGGCACCGCCAAGACAACGCTTGCCAAGAGCTTCAGCAAGACCCTTGGCATGCAGTTCAGTCGCATCCAGTTCACGCAGGACTTGATGCCCATGGACATCACGGGCCACTACATCTACGACCAGGACAAGCACGAGTTCGTCCTCCGGAAAGGCCCTGCATTTACGAATCTCCTCCTGGCGGACGAAATCAACCGTGCGCCCCCCAAGACGCAATCCGCCATGTTGGAGACCATGGAGGAGAAGCAGGTCACCATCGAAGGCAAGACCCTGAAACTGGACCCGCCATTCATGGTCGTCGCCACGATGAACCCCATTGACAACGAAGGTGTGTTCCGCCTCCCGGAAGCGCAGCTGGACCGGTTCATCATCCGTTCCAAGATGCATTACCTGAGCGCCGAGGAAGAGCAAGACATGATCAAGCTCAAAATTCGCCTCGGCCAACAAGGCATCGAGGAGCCCAACGTCCAACGCCTGCGCGTCGACGCCGTGCGCCAGGGCCAGCAAATTGTCAAGAAAATCCACATGGGAGACGCCACGGTGCAGTACATGCAACGCATCGCCGGCAAGACCCGTGAACATCCGGACGTCCGCGTCGGCGCCAGCCCCCGCAGCCTGACCCAGATGCTCGTCGCCGCCCAGGCGTACGCACTCATCCAGGGCCGCCCCTACGTCGTGCCCGACGACGTCGCCTACATCGCCCCCCGCGTCCTGGGCCACCGCATTCTGCTGCGCGTGGATGCCGAAGCCCGTGGCAAGACCACGGAGCAAGTCATCGAGGACGTGCTCAAGCACGTGCCCAAGCCCCGCGTCCAGATGAAGTGACCATGGCCACGCAACGCCGCAAGCCTCGCAAGCGCCCCGAACCCGAGGAGCCGGTGGATGTTCTGCCGGAAGGCATGGACGTCGAAGAAGAGGCGTTCGACGGCGAGGATCCGTTTGCTGAACCGGCGGAACCGGAGCCGGAAGGCCCCCAAGGGCTCGAATCCCAGCATGCCGAGCACATGGAACTGGTGGAAAGCAGCCAAGTCCTGACGACCCCCGGTGTGTGGCTGCTGGCCATCTTGGATGGCTTGGTGTTGGTCGCCGGATTCGTCCTGATCGCGGCCGCCTGGTCCGCGCCCCCATTGGCGACCTATCTCGTCGCTGGCGGCGTGTTGGCCTTGGTCGCTGGCGGTTTGATGCTGCTTGCCATGTCCCGCAGCCGCAAGCGATTCCGCGCGGCATGCGAGTCCTGCACGTTCGACATCAAGCGCCAAGTCAGCCCGGAACGCGTGACGTACGGCGATGTCGTGTCCGCCCGATTGGATGCCACGGCCTGCGAATTCCCTCCGAATCTGGATGTCACCATCCGCGACCGTCCCAGCCCTGCGTTTGAAACCGTGCGCAAGGTGCTCATCGAGGGGCCCGGCGTCGTAGATTACCAAGCCAAGGCGACGCGACGCGGCGACCAAACCTGGGCGACCGTCGATGTGCTGATGAAGGATCCCGGCGGCCTGTGGCGCCACACCCGCAGCTACGATGTTCCGGCACACGTCACGACCGATCCTGGCATGGCAAGTCTGACCCTGCGCAACATGCTCACAAGCCGAACGGCCTTCCCCGACGGTGCCCCGAAAGCCCTGGTCAACTTGTTTCGCGACATCGAGCACGACCAGTTGCGCGAATACCAGGGCGGCGACCGGATGCGGGATGTCGATTGGAAGCGCATGAGCACCACGGGCCAGATGATGGTCAAGGACCGCATCATCGAGTCCCTCAACGTCGGCCTCTTACTCATCGACGCGGGCACCAGCATGCGCCTCGTCGATGGCGGCGTGCGCAACCTGGACCATGCGTTGGAATCGGCCAGCGAAATCATCCAGGAAGCTGGCCGCCGGAACCACCAGATCGGCATGCTTGCCTTCGACGACGAAACCGTCGTGGCCGAGATGCCGCCCACGCGTAGCCGCATGCTGTTTCACGACAGCCAACAAGTGTTTCAGCGAGTCGCAGCGCGCCACGTGGAGCCCCACGAGAAGGCGTCGGAACCGGTGGCTGTGACCTTGCAACGCGCCCTGCGCCGCATGGTCGGCAGCCAGATGGGCGTCCTGTTGTTCACCGACCTCGAAAGCATCGACGAAGGCATCATCCAGGTCCTGAGTCGTCTCGGCGGCGACGGCGCCAAGGTCGGCGTCCTGGTGCTACCACAACCCAGCATCGACGCCAAGCGCCGCGCCTACCGCAAGGACGGCACGCGGCCGACGGCAGGAGCGTACCGGGGCAAGAGCCATCGGCGAGAGCTGAGGGAAGTGCTCTCCGTGCAGGGCATTGAAACGATGGATTTGCCCATCGATCGCAGCTAATCGATGCGTTGCTCGCCGTGGGAGACCGCGAGGAATTCTTCTTCGGCTTCCAACGGACCACTGCCAATGAGCAGATCCTCGGCGTGCAGCACGAAATCTCCTTCGACGCCCGTGTACCAGCGGCCTGCCCGCTTGACGGCCAAGATGCGCATGCCGGTTTCCGTTTCCAATTCGAGGTCGCGCAAGCTGCGATTGCACATGCTGCTGTCAGGATCCAACGTGACCTTCGTGATGATGCTGTCCGATTCGTGAATCGCCGCACGCAGCACGGGATGGAGTTCCACATCGCGTAGCACGACGTCAGCAATTTCGAGGGCACTGTTGGCGATGATTTCGGCGCTTTGGGCGACGCGCAGCAAGACCATGGCATGGTCATTGGTCAATTCGTCGGCGCGCACAGCTTCGAGAACGCGGCGTTGCAATTCCGTGAGCAATTCACCCATGTTCTCCTCGAGACCGAGCACCTCCTTGGCAATGCCTTCGGAATGGTAGAAGACGCTGCTGTAGGCCAAATCGACCATGAGTTCACTGGTGTCCTTCATTTCAAGGACCAGCTCTTGGGCGGTCTGCGTCATAGTTCGTCCTCCTGGCCGGCCAGCCAGCGTTTGAGGTGCTCGGCACCTTCCCGCTGCCCGCGAATGAGGAGCAAGTCGTCGTCTTGGAACATGTTGGTTGCACCGGGTCGGTAAATCCACTTCTTGCCACGCTTGATGGCGAGGATGCGGACGCCGACTTCACTGCTGATCTGCAGGTCGCCGAAGGTCTGGCCGCTGGCGTGGCAGCCGGCCGGGACGCGTAGGGTGCCGACGCGGTCGTCGGCTTCTTCCAATACGTTGCCAAGAAACGGCCGCATGGCGACGTTGGCATCCAACAGTTCGACCATGTCGCTGGCGACGTTGGCAATGGATTCGCTGGCCTCGCCAATTTGGAGGATACCACCCACTTGTTCGGCTTCTTCCGTGGTGCGCACGCCGAGGCTTCCCATGATCCGCAATTGGTACTTCAGCCAGTCCATGCGTGCAGCCAGGTCTTCCACTTGCTCGGCGATGGGGTCACTGTCCAAGACGAGGGCGCTGTAGGCGAGGTCGACGGTCAGCTCACTGAGGTCCTTCATTTCCGTGAGGATTTCCAGGACGGTCAGGGGTTCGTATTCGACTTCTTCGAATTCTTCGATGCGATTGCGTTTCCAGAGGCTCATATGCCAACCACCTCCCCGGCAACGAGGAGGAAAAGGATGCCCAGGGTGTCGCCTGCGGTGGTCAGGACCGGGACCATGGTGTTGTCCGGGTCCCAGCCGTACCGGTGGGCGAGCATGCCGACGACGACAACGAGGACGATCATCACGAGGATAAGTCCGAGGCCTGCAAGCAGGGTCGTCGTGGCAAGATCGAGCGTGGAAATGGGCGAAGCCACGCCGAGTAAGGGGCCAGTCCAACTGGCGAACAGGCCCAGGAAGGTGAAGGTGACGATGGCGAGGATAAGGCTCGCCGTGACATCGCGGCGAAAGCCTCGTGCATGATTGCTCCAGAGGCCGCCAAGATGCAGGCCGCTGGCGACGCGGGCACCGAGGATGCTGCCGACGTTCCCGCCGATGCCATTGACGGCCGGAACAAGCGCCAGGAGTACGGGAATGGCCAGGAGCCGGTCTTGGTACCAGACCAGGATTTGGCCACTCAGAACGCCGATGACAATGGCCCCGAGCAACACGGGGAGGCTTTGCTTCGTGATGGCCTTCCAGTCGGCGTTGGCCGGCACGTCGATGTTCACAGCAGGCCTCCAAAGACACGAGCCGCCAGGAAGAGGCTCAGCAGCGTTGTCAGGTCGCTCATGGTCATCAGCACGGGGCCGGCGACGTTGTCCAGGTCGAGGCCCCGGCGGAAAGCCACGCGCATGGTGACCAGGGCAACGCCGGCCATGACGATGCCACTGAGCAGGCCAGCCGTGGTGGCGATGCTGGCTAGGATCAGGATGCCTGCAGACTCGAAGCCCGCCATGAGGGTCACCACGTGAGCCAGGACGGCTGCGGCGAGGGCCAGGATCACCCCAAGCACGAGGCTGGCGACGATGCTGTGGCTGACGGCGGGCACCAGGAATCGATCGCGGGGAATCAGACCAAACCGGGTGAGGGTGCCAAAGCGGCTGCCCATGCTGGTGCTGATGTTGCCCCGCATGGCGAGGATGGCGGGAATCAACGCCAAGAGGCCCGGCAGGCGTTCAACGCTGTGCTCCATGCGGCCCAGGAAACTACCGGCCAAGACCTCGATGATGGCCATGACAAGCAACAGGGGCACGGACTCCCGGAGGATGTCGTGCACCCGCGTCTCAGCCATCAGTGAAGTTCGGTGTGCGCGTGCGGCTCCTTGCTGACGATGTGGGCCTCTTCGATGCGGCCTTGGGCGCGGACCTTGCGGCCTGCGGCGGCGAGGATGGTGCCGGCAATCATGGCCAGCCCTCCAATGACGAAGAGGGCCGCCGTCAGTTGGCGCAGGCTTGTGCCGATGATGCGGGTGCCGTCATACCATTCCTGGGGATAGGTGGTGGCGAAGGTGATGATCCCGACCAGCGCCACGATGGCACCCAGGGCGGTCACGATGAGGCCCGTCACGCCCGTGGGGTCGCTGCTGCCTTCCAGGTCCACTTGGACGCGCGTTTCCACGTCGACTTGCTTCCGGAAGGCGTGGCGAAGGGTGTGAATGTCGAGGACCAGTTCGTCGTCCTCGGCGGGCCCGTCAGCCGGCTCCTCGTAGATGACGAGGAATTCCTTGGCCATCAAGCCGCCTCCAAGCGCATGGGGTCGCTTTGGCCGGTCGCCTGGGTGCGGCGGCCGACGAAGAATGCGCTGGCTCCTAGGAGCATGGACGTGGCGCCGAGGGCCATCGTGGTGACGACGAAGCGCACATGCTCGCGGCTTGCGGCGAGATCCCCGTTGAAGGCATACCACCGTTCGGGGTAGCCGAGAATAAAGAAGACCGCGCCAATGAACACCAGAATGGCACCGAGCGCGAGGCCGACGATGCCAGCCCATGCCAACTTGGTGAGGTGACCGCGGACATCCATGGCGACTTCAAGGTCGACATCGACGTCGCTTTCCTGGACGTCCCAATCTTCGCGAACTTCCAGGCGCAGGTGGTTTTCACTCATCGTGTTCCTCGACGCGGATCGGCACCACGCCGCGCACATTGGCGCCCTCGCGCGCCAGCGCCTCGCGGGCGGATTCAGCGTCCTGAGCGGCGACGCGCTTCACGCGGACGCGGGTCTGCGGTGCGGCGTCGGCCGACTCCGTTTGGCCCCAGGTTTCGGGACCTTCACGCACTTTTGGGTGGCCACCATCCCCGGAGTCGCGCAACGCGGCGCGGGATTCGAGGTCGTGGACGTTGAGAGCATCCACATCAATGGGACCCTTCTGCATGGCCTTGGCTTGTTCGTGCCAGTCGGTCATGCGCTTGATGCCAATGCCGCTGCCAGTGACTTGGTTCTTCAGGCCGGCTTCGTAGGCCTTGACCTGGGCCACCATGGCTTCAGGGTCGCCGCCGCGCAGGCCATCAATGCCTTCGATGCCGGCGCGGACCATCAGCTCGGCAAATTGCGGGCCGATGCCGTTGATCTTCAGGAGTTGGCTCATGTGCTTCCAGTTCTGCACGGTCTTGCCGGGGGCGCCCGTGATGTCTTGGAGCGCGGCGTCGTCCGTGAACAGCAGTTGCTGCGTGTTGTGGATGCCGGCGTCGTGGAGTTTCTTCTCGTACGTGGGGCCGATGCCTTCCAAGTCAACGACTTCGTGGATGTCCCCGAGGTAATCGTGGGGCAGGTCGTGGCCGGCATCGATCGCGCCGGCGTCGTGGGCCGCCCCGTCGGCTTGGCCGGTGGCCTTGCGTAGGAACGGCAAGCCCGTTTTCTCGCTGACGCCGACTTCGTAGCCGTCCGGCATCGCGCAGGCTTGCCCCGACTTGGGCTCGTCCTTGGCAAAGAAGTAGATGTGCTGGGTCTTGCCCGTGGTCAATTCGACGGGGCGGGTGTAGAGCGTGTAGTCACCGTACGTGTAGGCGACGGGTTCTTCGGGAACGTCTTCCCAGACTTCCTCGGGTTCGGCCCATTCGAGGGGCTCTTCCTCAGAGGGCGCCCAAGCGTCGGCAGGGGCTTCGTCGACGGCCCACGTGTCGGGACCATCCACTTCCGTCCAGCCGGTCGGTTGCTCGTGTTCCCGGAACTGCGCCAGTGGCGCCTCGCGGAAGCTGACGATGCGTTCCTCCGTTGGTTCGACTTCAAGATCGTCGCCTTCGAAGTCATCGGGGGCCTCCTCGCCGTCGTCCCAGTCGCCCCAGTCGTCGCTGACATCGACATCATCAAGGTCGACGCCTTCGAATGTCTCCGTGCCTGCCTCGCTGTCGCCGGCCAGGGTGAAAGTTTGGGCTTCATCTTCGCCGACGATACTGAACTGGGCGGGCCCATCATCGTCTTGGCTGACCCTGAACCGTTGGGTCTTGCCGGGCTTGCCAAAGAGGAACGTCGCGCCTTTGCCGGTGTATTCGACTTCGATCACGCGTCCTTCTTCGCCTTCGTCGCCTAGGACGTGGCGAATCTCCTCTTCGGAGTAGCCCAAACGTCGCAGCATGGTGACGAGGTAGTGACGGTCGGCGCCGGCTTCGGGGTCCAGCGCGAGGGCATCCAAGGTGTTGCGAAGGGCATCCCCGGTCATCAGTGCGTCCTCCAACGAACGCCGTGTTTAAAGAGGGTCCTCTTGGGAACAGGAGGTCAGCCACCCAAAACGCAGCCCGACGCAGGAACTGCGCGGCTCGGTGGCCTTTATAGGGCACCCGGCTTGGCGCGGCACTGCCCGGGGCAGCCAATGATCCAGTTCGGACCAGCGGGGATTCCGCTTTCTTGCAAAGGACGTACCGTGCGTGACGGTATCATCTACACGCGCAACCTTGAGTTGGACGCCATGGAGGTCCAATTCGTTCGTGGCATCCGCATGACGGAGGAAGACGCCATCAAGATCCGTGAAACGGCCGAAGAGGCCGGGATTGAGCTGCACGTCAAGGCGCCGTATTACATCAATCTCGCCGGCGACGAGCGCAACGTCGAGATGTCGGCCCAGAAAATCCTGGCCAGTGGCAAACTGGCCCATGAGATGGGTGCCGAGACCGTCGTGTTCCACCCCGGCTTCTACGGCGACCTCTCCAAGGAGGAGACCATGAAGCGCGTGGTCGAGAACCTGCGCGACATCCGCAACGTCTTCGTGCGCGAAGGCTGGAAGCCACGCCTCGGCATGGAAGTCATGGGCAAGCGCAACGTCTTCGGGAGCCTCGAAGAGGTCATCGAAGTCTGCAACCGCGTCAAGGGCGTCATGCCCGTCATCGACTTCGCCCACATCCACGCCCGGGGCAACGGCATCCTCCAGAACCCCGAGGACTTCCAGGCCGTCTTTGACCGCTTGGCCTCCTTGAACATCGAGAAGTACCTCATTCATTTCACGGGCATTCACTACGAGAACGGCAACGCCCGTTACCGTTTGCCCATCAAGAAAGGCGACCTCAAATTCGAGCCCCTTTGCGAGGTCTTGTTGGAGAACAACCTGAACGCGACCGTGATCAGCAGCAGCCCAATCATGGAGCACGATGCGATGTACATGAACATCGTCTTCGACCGTGTCAAGGAACGCCGCGACCAACGCATTGCCCGCGAGATTCGCGACGCTGCCGAAGCCGAGGAGAAGGCCGCCCGGGAAGCCGAGCGCCGCGCCCAGCAGGAAGAAGAGCGCCGCATCAAGGAAGAAGAAAAGGCGCGCATCGCCGCCGAGAAGGCCGCACAGAAGGCCGCCGAGGAAGCCGAGAAGCAGCGCCTCAAGGAAGAGGAAGAGCGCAAGAAGGCCGAATTGGAAGCATACCGCCTGGAACTGGCCAGCGAACTCGTAGCCGCCAGCGACGTCGTCCAGACCGACGACACCGGCCGCCGCCAAGTGACCTACGGCGACTACAAGCTGTACAAGAAGGACACGCGCTTCCAGTTCATGAAGGCCAAGAAGGAAGGCTACAACGCCGTCTTCAAGGTCCCCGAAGGCAAGGTCGTCGAGGAAAACAAGCAAGGCATTCCCGTGCTGCGTGACCCCCCGCCGTTCCGCAAGCCGAAGGTCATCCAGACCGATGACACGGGCCGCCGCCAAGTCTCCGTCGACGAGTACAAGCTGTACAAGAAGGACAACCGGTACTACTTCAGCAAGGAGAAGAAGCCGGACTTCAGCCTCGTCTTCAAGGTCCCCGAGGGCAAGATGGTCAAGTACGACAAGCACGGCACGCCGCGCTTGATGAACGAGGACTGATGTCCCTGGCGCGGCCGCTGGATTACATCACCCAGGCCAGCCGCGCAACCATCGATCAACTCGCCGAAGATCGCCTCGAAGCGTTCCTTCGCACCCTCGAACCGGCGACCCGCGTGTTCCTGTACGGCCGCGGCCGCAGTGGCTTCGTGGCGCGTGCCTTCGCGGTGCGGCTCATGCACTTGGGCTACTCGACCTTCGTGATCGGTGAGACCATTACGGCGCCCGTCCAAGAAGAGGACGTCGTCATTTGTGTCAGTGGCAGCGGCACCACGTATCCAGTCGTCATGACTGCGGAACTCGGTCGCAAGCAAGGCGCCCGCGTCGTCGCCGTGACCGCCAATCCCGACAGTGAAGTGGCTCGCTTGGCCCACGTCGTCGTGCCCTTGACGCCGCCGGAAGGCAATGGCGAACGCAGCGCGCTGGCGCCCCTTGGCACCCTGTTTGAGACCACGTGCTGGCTCTTCTTTGACGCCATCGTGAGTCTCTTGATGACGCGCCTTGGCGAAGACGAAGGCTCCATGGCCCGGCGCCACGCCACCCTGGAATAATGGGCCTGGCTGCGTTCCAAGAACGGCTGGGCCATCCATTTCGGGATCCTGAGTTGTTGCAGCGGGCCTTGACGCATGATTCCCTGCCCAATGAAGTCCAGGGCCGCCGCAGCAATGAGCGGCTCGAATTCCTGGGCGATGCCGTCCTGGAATTGATCGTCCGCGAGGCCCTGTTTCAGGCACATCCGGATCGGCGCGAGGGTTGGATGACTCAGGAGAAACGTCGGCTCGTCCGCAACGATGCCTTGGCCCAGCTCGGCGCAGCCCTTGGCGTGGACGAGGTCCTGGAAATGGGAC
Source organism: Thermoplasmatota archaeon (assembly GCA_049617695.1). GTDB lineage: Archaea > Thermoplasmatota > E2 > JACPAO01 > JAHFTW01 > JBFKXH01. The sequence goes on from JBMZJT010000013.1 coordinate 38,756, forward strand.
GCGGTCAAGCCCAGCGCGGGCTGAGCGACGCCATCCGAGCAGACACGTTTGAAGCGCTGCTGGGCGCCGTCTTCCTGGACGACAGCTACGAAGCTGCCAAGGCCGTGGCGCTACGCCACCTGGATCTTACGACGTGATCTGACCCTTGCTGTTGCAGTTCGGGCAGGTGACTTTCATGGGCCGCCGGCCGTCGTCGTCTTGGCCAAACTTGTGGGAGCAGACATGGCACGTCATCCGGACCCGGGTGTGCACGGGGCGCGTCAATTGCGGCGGCTGGCCCACGGGCTCGTGCTTGCCATCGTACACGCCAAGCGCCTTGCAGTTCGGGCATTCGTGTGTGAGCGGCCGGTGGCCGGCG
>JBMZJT010000014.1:0-23926 GCA_049617695.1 Thermoplasmatota archaeon
CAAGGTCCCTTGGCCGGCCATGATGAACGGGTCGTCAAACGCGTGCACGAAGACGCTGCCTTGCTCATTGCAGAAGGCTTCCGCCGCCAGGAATGCATCTTGATAATCACGGCCCTCAAGGTGGATGTTGGCGCCGTAGCCCTTCGTGGCCACCACTTTGGCGTGCGCGGCGCCCTGCGGCATGAACAAGTGGCTGGTGACGCCAGCCGTGGTGGCTGCAAATGCAACGCCTTGGGCATGGTTGCCGGCGCTGGCCGCCACGACGCCACGCGCGCGTTCCTCGTCCGTGAGGCTGTGGATCTTGTTCAGGGCCCCGCGCACTTTGAAGGAGCCCGTGCGCTGGAAGTTTTCCAGTTTGAGATGAAAATCACTCTGCGTCATCTGACTCAGCGTCGTGCTGCGCTTGATCGGCGTGTTGCGTACTTGGTCGCCGATGGCTGCGCGGGCTGCCTCGATGTCCGCCAACTGGATGGCCACGACGGGGCGAGGCATCTGGCGGTTAAGCCGATTGCTCCTTGCGCTGCACTTGCCAGAGGCCGTACAGGACCAAACCCGCGCCAACGAGGAACCACAGCGTCACGGGTTCAGCGATCAACCATGCGCCGGCGGCTGTTGCGACGACGGGAATGGCGAAGATGTACGCCGTCACTTGGGCAGGACCCAGTTTCTTGAGGCCGTTGTTCCACAAGATGTAGCCACCGACAGTCGCTGCGAGGCTCAAGTAAGCCAGCCAGAACCAGTGCCGCGCTTCGAAGTCCATCAGCGGTTCCGTGCCAAAGCTGAGGCCCGCAGGCAGCAGCATCAGGGTGCCGAGGCCATTGGTCAAGCCCGCTGTAAACAAGCTTCCGTGGCGATCGGCCAGGGGCTTGGCAACGATGTTGTAGCCACTCCACAGAATCGGAGCCAACAATCCCACGAGCGCCTTCCAAAGGCCGCCCGTTCCGGTGCCGGGACGGCCGTAAACGACTAACGCGACCCCGAAGAAGGCAATCGCGGCGCCCATGACGACACGGCGACGCGGGCGCTGACCGCCCAAGGCAAGGTAGAACAGCGTCCACAGCGGCGTCGTGGCGACGAGAATCGCCGCCATGCCCCCAGTGATGGGCGTGCCGCCGGCCAGGCTGCTGGTCGCGAAATTCAAGGGCAAATGGTACCCGAGAACGCCCAAGGCACCCGCGATGGCGTAGCGAATCCAGTCCGATCCGCTGAGCTGCGCGAATCGGTCGCGTCGACGCAGGGCAAGCCACACGGCAAAAATCAGGAGAAATGGAACGTAGCGAAACCACGTCAATTCCAGGGGCGTCAGGACTTCTCCCAGGACCTTGATGGAAACGAACGCGGTTCCCCAAACGAGCACCAAGGCCCACATCAAGCCACGCGTCCCGTCCACGGCGGCGCCACACCACGCCCCCACAAAGCCTTGCGTTCCCCGTGCACGGCCTTTTTAGTGAACCCAGGACTCGGCTCCGCCATGACGAGTGACGACCGGCCCATGGTCCGGTTCTTGGAGAAGACGCCTGGCTACACGGTGCCGGCGATCCTCCTTGGTGTGCCTCTGTTGATGACACTCCTGTCCCAGGTTTCCGACGCGTTCTACCGCAACGTGGTCTGGAAGTATTGGTGGGGCCCCATCAAGGCCGATGCCTACCCCCGTGGCAGCCTGCTTTGCAGCAACGGCGAGCCCCCGGTCGGCCTGTCCTGCCCCGATGGCCACGTCATCGCCGAAGCCGGTTACAACCTCGTCAACACGGCCAGTTGGGCCTTGCTGCTGGCCCTGTGTCTCCTGGGCATCGCCCAGATCATGCACCGCTTGAAGGGCGAGGTCAACAACACGGTCATCGTCGGCTCCACGGGTTGGGTGCTGGCAGGCAGTGTCTTCCACGTGCTCCAGGACGCCAACCTGTTTGCGCAACCCCTGGAATTCCTGTTCATCACGCCGCCGATTTACCTCATGTTCGGCGCCTTTGGTGTCTTTAGCTTCGTCTACGGCCACTATGCACGCCACATCGGCGAACGCATGGGGTCGGTCGAAGCGGGCCTCCAGAAAATCTGGTTCATGTTCATGGTGATCATTCTGGGCTACACGTTCCTGTGGCTCACGCAATGGGACCAAGTTGTGCGTTACCTGAACCCGCTGTGGATCGCCGTCGCAGCCGTCGTGACCTTCGCGGTCGTGCGCTGGCGCGTGGCCAAGACAGGCCGCATCGATCCCGGCGAAATGACGCTGATCTTCAGCCTGGGCTGGAACCTCATCGCCTTGGTGTACGTCCAGACCTACTTGGCCAATCCGTGGCCCGGTGAAGTCCCCAGCGACGACCTGCGCTACGCTTGGTGGGTCGCACCTCTGGCCTCCGCCGCCGTGGCCGGCATCGTCTACCTCGTTGCCAAGTGGCGCAAGGACAAGGGCAGCAAGACCGCCTTTGCGTACATGATGCCCATGAACCTCCTGCTGATCTTCAGCCAAATGGTGGACGCCTTTGGCACCGCCATCGGCATCGATCTGAGCACCTACACCGAGAAGCACGTGCTCTCTGAAGGCGTGCGCGCCGGGGCCGAGAATCTCTGGGGCGCCCTCGGATGGACCTGGGGCGAAGATCACCCGACATTCACCGGGTTTGCCGCGGTCAAACTGGCCGTGAGCCTCCTGGTGGTCTACGCCATCGACATCCAAAGCAAAGAGGACGTCAAGAAGTACCCCACCATGATTGGCCTCGTCAAGTTCGCCATCATCATGGTCGGCATCGGCCCCGGGGTGCGCAACATTACGCGCATGAGCCTGGGCATCTAGACGAGCTTAGGCTTTCCAACGAGTCAATTCGGCCCCGGTCTTGCCTTCGGCCACGTCACGGCCAGCCAACCGCACGGCCACGGCGTCCCCAAGGCGAGCACGAACCTGACGGCTTTCACCGGTTTCCTCGTCAAAGTGGGCAACGAGTCCTTCCGCCGTCGCGTCCGGCGCATCGGCAGCCATCCGGTAGAGCATGGACTCCCAATCGTCCACATGGAACGGTCCGCCCGGCAGATCCCGACCAGCGATGCGGGCCTCGATGCCGTGGGCAAGTCGAATGAACACGGCGCTTGGAATGATGCCCGTGATGCGGGCCGGGGCTTCGGCGAAAGCAGTTTCCCCGTGCATGCTAGCCAACACCATGCAGGCGTTCTTGACGCGGCGCTCCAATTCACTGGCGGCCCGCTCCTGATCCGAGCAGTGGTCACACATGCGCTGCAGGTCCTCGGCCTGGTGCGGCATGGGACCTTGGCGGCCTTCGATGCGCCATTTCAGGTTGCGATGGACGACGAGGTCAGGGTAGCGCCGAATGGGGCTCGTGAAGTGGCAGTAGTGCGTTGAACCGAGACCAAAATGACCCTGGTTTTCAGGCGTGTAGTAGGCTTGACCCATGCAAGCCAACAGCTTGCCAACGGCGACCTCGGCACGGGCGGATCCAAGGGCCTTGAGTTCATCCAGAACCGTTCGAAACGGTGCCAGCCACGCATCCTGTTCCTCCGGCGTCATGGTGGCAAAGCCCGTCGCTTCGGGGGCTGCATCCGGTTCGGGTTCAGGGTCTGGTTCCGGTTGGCCCAAACTCATGCCAAGTTTGAGATCCAGTTTGCCTCCGGCCTTGAGCTGGTCCAACAGACTTTGGCCCTCGTCTTCGGGTTTGGCCGTTTCTGGCAGCGCGAAGGGCACGTCGAGGCCCATGGTCGCCAATTGATGGCGGAATCGTTCGGCCTTCGTGGCGTCCGGCAACGGATGGCAACGGTACAGCAGTGGCAGCGATTCATCGGCCAGATGCCGCGCAACCGCTTCGTTGGCTGCGACCATGAAGGTCTCGATCATCTGCGTGGCATCGTTGCCATACTTCGTCACGGCCTCGAACGCATCGCCGACGGCGACCCGGACTTCGCCCGTTTCAATGGCCAAGCCTCGCCGTTGGCTGCGCATGCGCTGGGCCAAATCGAAGAGAGCCACGAAGTCAGATTCACCGGCATCCCGCCGCGCCAACGCGTCGTCGTAGCGAAGGTTCTGCGTGACGCGAATCAGGCTCTTGTGAAACGCCGTGCCCGTGATGCGCCCGTTGGCATCGACGTCCATGGCGACGCTCATGGCGAAACGGTCGCCGTCGTCACGAAGACTGCACAGATGGTCTGCGATCCGCGCGGGCAGCATGGGTAAGACCTTGCCCGGAAGATACACGCTCGTGGCGCGGTTCTTGGCGTGGCGATCGAGATGCGTGCCTTGTCGCACGTAGTGGCTCACGTCGGCAATGTGAACCCACAGCCGCGTCGTGTCGCCATGGACTTCGAGGCCGACGGCATCGTCGAAATCCTTCGCATCCGGCGGGTCAATCGTATAGCAGGTCAGGTGACGCAAATCGTCGCGACCTGGTTCCGGCGCCGGATCCGGCAAGGCGGCGGCGTCGGCTGCCGCTTGATGATCGGGCACGTGCTCAAAGAATGGCTCACGGTTCACATGGCGGCGCGTCAGGGCATCCACGGCGTCCATCGGAGTCCATCGACCGATTTCCAACAAGAAGTGAAGGTAGTCGCTGCTGCGCGTTGTCGAGCCGCTTTGAATCCAATCCGCGGCCAGGAACTCAAGGCGTCGATGAAGATCCATGCCGAAGGCTTGCACGGCGCCAAGCCCCCCAATGCCTGCGACGGGTTCGACAACTTTGTCGTGCTCGATGAATTGCCGCATGGCAGCCTCCACCCAGGCCATGGTTTGCGCGTGCGCATCCAAATCGCCGGGCTCGCGGCGGCAAAACATCCGGCCTTCGTCCGTCTCCTGGATCTCGATCAAATCATCGCGCAGCGCATCCAGACCGGCCATGGCTTGACGCATCTGGGCGACTTCGTCTCGGGTCCAAGGGCGCCATTGGTCGCCTTTTCCGGCGGTTTCGAACCGACCGATGCCGGGTCGCCGGCATCGATCCAGGGCTGCACGGACATCCTTGATTTGCTGGGGCGACGGATCATCAAACCAAGCCGCCGCGAGCTGTTCTTCACTGTACGGTCCGGGATCATCGGCGACGGCGTCCCAAAGCTGTTCTTCAAGGCGTCCCAAGTCATCTTCGGCTTCTTCGGCAAGTGCGCCTTGCGCGTGTTGCCCGATGAGGAAGCGGAGGCGCTGCTGGACTTCGTCGTGCTGCTTCAAATTCCCGTCGTAGCGGTCGCGAAATGCTCGACCTGACAGATGCTCGGCCTTGAGCCAAAGCGGGCCCTGAACCGTGACCAATTCGACCCATGGCGTTCCCTTGCGTCGTTCCCGGCCCAGCAGGATGCCAAGATTCTCGGGTGCATCGATGCCGTGCAGGCCGCTCTTGAATGCCACCACATCGCCGGGTCGGGCCACGGCGCTGCGACCATGGCACCTCATATCATCCTGTCCTTGCCCGGTTGTGTCGATCGGCCCCGTGTCGAACCTGCCAGCCGACCTGGTGCGGCCTGATGTCCTGCTGCTTGTCGGGGAAGATCCCACGGAATGCGCGCGATCGCTTGGTCTCGAATGGGGCCACAGCTACCGCGGATTCCACGGGGCGATCCAGGACGACCGGTTGGTGCTGATGACGCCGTTTGGCAGCTCGGCCATGGAAGCTGTGCTCTGGGAGTTGGCACCCCGCGTCCGACGGATCATCCTGGCCGGCACTGCGGGCGCTCTCGGAGGATTCGAAGGGCAAGCGTGGCAACCGCTTGCCGTGGCTTCGGCAACGCCATGCTACCAGAGCTTCGACGGCCCCCCCATCGCCTACACGCCGTCACTTCAGCTGGACCTGCCAGGCGTCGCCAGTGTCAGTACGGATCGATTCTACGGATTCAGCCCGCTCACCGAATCCAACTATCCTGCCGAACCCGGACTGCAGGAGGCGTGGCACCGGCTCGGGGAATCCGACGCCATCGTCGAGATGGAAGTCGCTGCATTCTTCCACTACTGCGAGCGATTTGGAAAGCCAGATTTGCAATACGCTGCCGTCAAGGTGGTCGCCAACGCCGTGGATGACCTCGACAGTCTCCCAGATGGAAGCGCCCGCGCCATGCAGGTCGCCTTGGATGCGGCGATTGCCGCGTTCTAGAGACCCGAGCAGAGGTCGCGCAGGGCCGCCAGCGGATCAGCCGCCTTGACCACGCCGCTCGCAAGGAGGACGCCATGAGCGCCCAAATCCAGCGCGGTGCGCACGTCTTTGCCCGTCTTGACGCCCGCGCCACACAAGGTCATCGTCTCGGGGGCCAAATCCTGCACTTGCGTGACCGTTCCACTCACGATACCTGGGTCTGCGCTGGTGACACTGATGTCGCCGCCAATCAATTCCGGCGGCTCCACGGCAAGGTACGTGGGACGCATCGGGGCCAAAGCTGCGTTTTCCTCTGGACTGTCACTGCAGACGAGGCTTTGCAGGCCCAGATGGTGGAGCCGCTCCAGCGTGTCGCGGACAACCACGTGGTCAATCTTGTGCTCCGCGTGGTTGAGCAGGCTGCCCACGGCGCCAGTGGCGTGGACCGCTTCGGCCGTGATCCAACCCGTGCCGCTGCCTGGTTCGAGGGCATCGGTGTGCTGGGCAAACACAGCGACCTTGTCCAACTCGGCTTGACCTAGGAGGCCCAATTCCACTTGCGGCGGCGCCAATCCGATGATGGTTCCGGCTTCCTCGGCCGCCGTTTGGCAGGCTTGCGCCAGGGCGAGGACGCCGTGGCTGCCGGTGACTTGCGGGTACACCTTCGCATTGAGGATGATCTGGGGCTCCATGGACGGGGCACGCCGGCGGCCCTTTACATGGGCGTCGGCTCGGCGGCGACGTGGCGAACCCCGTCTTCCTGGCCGCATCGGTGACCATCGTGCCTGCCGTCGCGGCACTGTGGTACTTGCTCAAGCGCTACGAGGACTACTTCGAAGATGCCCGCGTGTTCTTGGCACTCGTCTTCGGCTTCTTTGGTGGCATGTTCGCCATTTTCATGGAACTGGCCGCATTCGCCGTCGATCCATGGACCGGCATCGCCGCGCTCCTGTTCGTGGTGGCGGGTTACGCCTTCTTCGAGACCGGCACCAAAGTCATCGTCTTGGGGAGTAAGAAATTCCGCAACCGCAAGGACACACCCTACTACGGTGCCGCACTCGGCCTCGGCTTCGGCGCCATGATGGCCCTCGGCATCGTCGCCGTGAACCTCAACGCCGTCGAAGCCAACGCCGCCTTCTACAACCGCACCGTCGAGCAATTGAGCTACGGTCCGCAAAGTTTCCTCGCGATGGCCTTGGTGCCCCTCGGCATGATGTTCGTCCACGGGGCCGCCGGCATTCACATCGGCAACGCAGTTGCCCGAGGCAAATTGGTCCAAGGCTGGGGCGTGGGGGCACTCATCCAGGCACCGGCCCTCTTTGCATTCGCCATGGTCTATCCGAGCATCGGCCTCGGGGACGCTGTGACGGGGCGGCAATGGTTCTTTGCCGTCACGACGCCGCTCTACGGCCTCTGGATGATGCATTCCGCCCGCGTGAATGTCTTGGACACCATCGTTCCGCAGCACATCAAGGATCAAATCCGTCGGGACAAGCGCCGTCAACTGCGCAAGGACTAGGCTTCCAGACTGCGGTAATGGCCCGCCCGGGGCTCGTAGGTCACATCCATGGCGAGCATCCGCGTGATTTCCTTCTCGGCCCGTTCACGATCCAGGCCCGCCATGCGCAGGGCATCTAGGTATTGTTCGTGGCTGGCATCACCGACGAGTCGGGTGAGCCAAAGTGCGATGGCTTCCGCCTTCTGACTCTTGTTGACCACGGCGTTGGCCTTGGCGGCTGCTGCGGCGACGGGCGAATCATGCCGGGGGACGGGCCGGGCATCTTGTAGGGCGACGACGTGTTCTCGACCCCCTGCCAAATCGGCCCGGAGCGTCTGGATGGCTCGACGCGCATCTTGGGGGCTATCGCCTTGCCAGAGACGCGTCCGCTTGGCGAGGTCCACGGATTTCTGGCACCGCGGGCAGCTGCTGGTCTTGTGGCGCAGTTCGACGGCCCAGGGTTCTTTGCATTGTGTGCATGCGACGACGGCGTAGGCCACGACGAGGCAACCGTGTGGCGGGGTTGAGGATTGCGACGGGGCGGGTGAATGTGCTAGACCAAGTCGTGCAATCGGTGCCGTAGGCGCGCGTCCCGATTGAGGACAGGTGGCACGGGAGACGCCATCGCATCCACCATGGCATCGAGAAGTGCCTCGACGGTTGCCCCTTTGTGGACGAAGCCCGCCGCCCCCAACTCTTGGACCACAGCTTCCAGACGTGCCCCCCGATATCCGGTGTAGACGATGACACGTCGCTCCTGTGACCGGATGGCGCGCAGGCACTCCAAGCCGTCCATGTCCGGCATGCCAAGGTCCAAGAGCACCAAATCGGGTTGGACACGCTGCACCGCTTCGATACCGTCGCTGCCATTTCCTGCCTGGGCCACGCACTCGAATCTCGGCGCGACGGCTTTGGCCAGCAAGGCGCGCAACTCCGGCTCGTCATCAATGATCACGAGCCGCTTCACGAGCGCCTCCGGTAGGCGCCAGGGCGGACGCGACCCTGATCTGCCCACGACGCCGCCACACCCCCCGCCTCCTCGATGGCCGACGCCAGGATTCGGTTGGCTTCCTGAGGTCGACCAGAATTCAACGCATGCTGGGCCTCCTTGAGACTCGTCGAAAGGGTCGCCTGAATGTTGCGCGCCTCTTCTCGTTCGCGGTCCAAATCAGCCGTCAGTTCCTTGCCGCTGTGCAGCAGGCGCAGGCGCTTGCGCTGCAAGAGATACCAAACCACAATGATCGCCGTGGCTCCATGCCAAAGCCACACGACGGGCAACGCGTGTGCGATGCGCCCCGAGTCAGCTTCAGGTCCGAGCGCGAAGGCGAGGTGTTCGGCGTGGATTCCATGGCCAATGGCACAGGAAGAAAAGATGGCAAACGTCGCCACGCCCATGGGGTTGCTGCGCCACTGCCGGCCCTTCTGGAGTCCCAGCCCGATATCGGTCGCGAGCCAAGCGTAACCAACGAACAGAACAGCGTTGGCAAGCAAGCTCCATTGCCAATTATCCACGCAGTGCCTCCATCCGAGCATTCCAGGCCTCATCATGGGCATGCGTGCGTTCGGCTGCGGCCTTGGCATCCCTGAGGTGGCGCTGCGCGGCCCGCAGGTCCCCGAGGTCCAGGGCAAGCCGTGCTTTCGCCATTTCCTGGACCACTTCATCATGCAGCCACGAGGCTTGTTCCTTCTTCACCCTGAGATCTTCATAGATTGCAGCGCCGGAAAGGACACCCCCAAGACGGCGCCGCAGGAGCCAATAGGCCGTCCCGGCCGCCGCCGTGAGTCCATCGGCCAGCCACAAGTGCCATTCTGCGTAATGATCGCGCGCCGCGTGGCCGGCCAACGAATCTCCACCCAGCATCTGGATGGTGTGGATGAGATGGCCGCCACCACAGGTCACGAAAATGAGGAACGTTCCCACCCCGAGGATGTTGTTGCCCCACCCCCGCTGTCGTGTCAGCCCGATGGCCAACATCACGGCGATTCCTGAGAAGGTCAGGCCCGTGACGGTGCTACCGATGAAGCCAATTTCCCAGGCTCCGCCGGCGTGCAGCAGGAACATAGGTGCTCTTGGCGGCCGGATTTCTTGAACTTCGGGCCCGGTGCAAAGGGCCGCTTATCCCCGGCGTGGGGCCATGGCTTCGTGGGCCTGGCTGCTTTCGCCATCACGTCGCGCTCTTCGTGGGCCTTATGTGGGGCCTTCGAGTGGCCGCCGCATGACGTTCCAGCAGGTCCGCGACATCCTGGCGGGCAAACATACGGGACAGACCGTCCAATTGCGTGGCTGGGTCCACCGACAGCGCAGTGGCGGAAAGATCGCCTTCATCACCCTTCGCGACGGCACGGGCACGGTCCAATGCACGGTCAAGGCAGGCATCGCCGACGATGACAGCCTGGAAGCGGCCAAGGGCGCTCTCATCGAGAGCAGCATCAGCCTCTTGGAAGGTGAAGTGCATGCCGACGAGCGCGCTCCTGGCGGATTCGAAGTCAAGGCGACCAAGGTGGTCGTCCACCAGCGCAGCGAGGATTTCCCCCTGCGCGGCGAGCAAGGCACCGAGTTCGAATTGGACAACCGTCACTTGTGGCTTCGTTCGACCCAATTGAGCACGATTCTACGCATCAAGGCCCGGCTGCTGCATGCCATTCGCGAATTCTTTGCCCAAGAGGAATTCACGGAAGTCGATCCCAGCGTCATCACCACCAACGCCTGCGAAGGTGGCAGCACCTTGTTCACCTTCGACTACTTTGGCCAGGAAGCGTACCTGAGCCAATCGGCGCAGATGTACCTGGAAGGCTGCATCTTTGGCAACCCCAAGGTCTTCTCCGTGACCAACAGCTTCCGTGCCGAAAAGAGCCGCACGACGAAGCACCTGACCGAATTCCACCACTTGGAAGCCGAATACGCTTGGTGGGACAACGCGGAGTCCATGAAGTTCCAGGAGCGCCTTGTGACCTACCTGGCCCATGACATTGCGACGCATTGCGCCGACGACCTGCGGGCCCTGGAACAAGACCCCGAGCGCCTCCTGAAAATCGGCACCTACGTGGCCGGCGAATCGGAGGCGGACGAAGACGGCCTGCGTTTCCCCCGCGTCACGTACCATGCGGCGGCCCAGGAACTTCGGGATTTGGGCTTCGACTTCCCCGACGGTGAAGACTTCGGGACGCCCCACGAAAAAGCGCTGACGGAAGGTAAGGTCAATCCCATGTTCATCACGGATTGGCCCGCCGAAATCAAGGCGTTCTACATGCACCTCAACCCCGACGGCAAGACCGTCGCCTGTGCCGACTTGATGGGCCCTGACGGTTTTGGCGAGCTCATCGGTGGCAGCCAGCGCAGTGAGGACATCGAATGGATGAAGCAGCGTCTCGTGGAACAGCACGCAGCCGATGTCGCCAGCGGCGAATTGCCCGAAGATGACGTGCTGGATCTGGCGCCCTACGAATGGTACTTCGATCTGCGTCGCTACGGAAGCGTCCCCCACGCCGGCTTCGGCCTCGGCATCGAACGCCTCCTGCGCTGGTTCACCGGCCAAGAACACATCCGGGATATGCTTCCGTACCCCCGAACGCCGAGCCGGGCGTACCCGTAGATGGCCAAGAAGCAGTTCCAGAAATCCCGCGAAGGGCAATCGGTGAGCGATGAAACCGTCGCCACGTACACGGCCGCCCAGGGCTTCCTGATCTCGGAGTGGCTCGGCGCCTTGCTGATGGTCGCCTCCTTCACCTTGCTCTACGCTTGGGGCCTGCGCGACGGCGCCAATGTGCGGCTCGCCGAAGGTGTCAGCCTCTTGTTGATGGTGCTGGGCACGGCCATGTATTGGCGCAGCCGGAAGGTGTACCTGAGCCTCGACTTTCCATGGAAGCGGGGTTGGGAAATGGCTGCGACCATCTTCGCGGCAACGGCCGGCGTGTTCTGGCTGTTCTTCCTGGTCGCCCTGGCACTGTCGGCGGCCGGCATCGCCCTGTTCTAGAATTGACCCTCAACATTGATACGCGACGATTCGTCGTCGCAAGCGTGTCCACGTGGCGCCGTTATGATACGGATCCGTCCGTCATGTTCTCCGTCCACTCCGATGACGGCACCTACATTTACGCGGGTGAGGGCGCACGGCTCCTCGGCTGGGACCCCAAGGACTTGATCGGCAAGAATCCGTACGTGGACTTTCTTCCTGAGGAGGATGTCGCCGCCATCGCCGCCGGCCATGAAGCCCTCATGAACGAGGACGAGGAAGTGGTGTTCATCTATCGCTACCCGGACGGCAAGGGCGGATTCCAATGGGTCAAGACGGTGACCTACGGCGCCGCATCCTTCGAGGGCCGTGTTACCGTGGCCCAGACCCGACCCACGGCACCCCAGGATGCCGTCGAGGTGCGCTTGGCCCGCACGGCACGCAACGATGGGCCCCGGGCCGCATACGAGGCGCACGAAGCCGACTAGAGCAGGCTACGCATGCGCTCCTGGAGCGTCTCCAGGGGCAAGTCCGTCGTGATCAACGGAATTTGTTCGAATTCTGCCAGCCGGTAGGCCAGTTTGTCGACGTCCTCCGGCTTGTGGTACACCATGATGCTCGGCTTCATCGGGTGGACCCGCACGGCGATCATGGGGCTACGTCCGTACTTGATGCCGCTGAACACGAGGGCGCGCTCCGAGCTCCAGCCATAGACCCGGACGTAGTCGTTGGCGTTGAGGCTGCTGATGGCCTGGACGGCGTCGATGAGGGTGTAGCCTTGGACCTTCTTTTCTTCGATGTCCGCCAAGACGAGGGCGCGGCCTTCGATGGCTTCCACGAATTCCATGGCCGGCACGTTGCGGCGATATTCGACAATGTCCAGGATGCCTTCCGTGGGATTGATGAGGCTGTGAAATCGTGCCATGACGTGGCCGCCGCGCTCTTCATCCATGTCCACCATCGCTTCCACCATGCGCTTGATGGTGGCGATGCCGGGGCTTTTGCGGCGCCCGGATTCATAGTCGCTGATGACGCTGGGATTGATTTCCAGACGCGAGGCGAGCTCGGATTGGCTGAAAGTGAAGGTCTCGCGCCATTTGCGCAGGGTGGGGCCGGGCTGATTGCTGAGGGTGATTTCGCCAGCCATCTTTTCCAACAACGCCTCCTTCATCGAATGTCGATGGCGACTTCGACATAACACGTTTGGCTTCCTGTCCACTGCCCAGACCAGACAAGGTTTTCTTGGCCCCGAGGGGTATCGCCTCGATGAGCCTGACCGCGGCCACGGACCCCCTGACCGCCTTCTTGCAACAACACCCCGACGCCACCACGATTCGTACCCTGGCCCATGCCTGGGAATCCGGCGGCGGCCGACTCGCCGTCGGCACGGTGGCCATTCGACTGCAATTTGGCCCCGAGGATGCACCCCACACGGCAGCAACCCTGCACGCCAAAGGCGACCGCCTCGAAATGGCGCGCATCATCCTAGAACACCATGGCCTCGACGCCGCCGGCTGGATCCACTGGAGCGACGCCTTTGCCGACCTCGCCCACCACGGCTTCGATGCCACCGCCAAATTCCCCACCCTCTCTCTTGAATCCATCACGGCCACGGAACTGGCCCGCCTCGTGACGGGCCTGCGCGACCTGGCCAAGATGGTCTGCCCATGAGGGAACCCTTCGACCTCATCGTCGTCGGCGGCGGCATCAATGGCGCCGGCATCGCCCGCGATGCCGCGATGCGCGGTTTGCGCGTCTGCCTCCTGGAACGCGGCGATTGGGGCGAAGGGACCAGCAGCAAGAGCAGCATGCTTGCCCATGGCGGGTTGCGCTACCTGGAGCAATTCGACCTGCCACTCGTCCATGAAGCCCTCCAAGACCGGGAACTGATGCTGCGCCAAGCACCCCATTTGGTGCGACCCCTGCGCTTCGTGTACCCACTCTACCCCGACGTGGCCAGCCGCCGGACGGTGCGCGTTGGCCTTTGGCTCTATGATCAACTGAGCCACGGCAAATCGGTCCCAAAACGAGCCTACCTGAAGCGCGAGGCACTCCTGCAGGAGCTCCCCGCATTGGACCCCGAAAACCTGGCCGGCGGGGCGACGTACTATGACGGCCAATTCCAAAGCGTCGAGCGATTCGTCCTCGAACTGGTCCTGGACGCCCGCGCCCATGGCGCCGATTGTCGCAACCACACCAACGTGCGCCGCATCATCGTCGAAGATGGTACGGCAACGGGCGTTGAACTCGAGGATGGCACCGCCCTGGCCGCGCGGACCGTCATCAATGCCTGCGGACCTTGGGTGGACGAGCTGCTGGACGCCACCACGCAGGGACCCCATCACCTCATCCGCAAGACCAAGGGCACCCACATTGCCGTCAAGCGATTCCTGGATACCGCCCTGATCGTCCGCGCCCAGGACGGTCGGACGTTCTTCTTCATTCCCTGGCACGACGTGGTCCTCATCGGCACGACCGACACGGATCACCCCGAAGACGCCGCCACGGCTCAGGCCACGCCGGAGGACGTTGCCTACCTTGTCAGCGCGGCGAGGCGCTATTTTCCCGAGGCCAATCTCGACGTGCTGTGGACCTATGCTGGCGTCCGGCCACTCCTGAACCAACAAGGCCTCACCGAATCCGCCGTCAGTCGGCGCCATGCCTTGGCACCTGCGACTGCGGCGGGCCTCTGGTCCGTCCAGGGTGGCAAGCTCACCACGTACCGCCACCTGGCAGAGCAAGCCGTGACGAAGGTCTGCCGTCACTTGGGCATGCGCGCACAGGCCAAGGCCCGTCCCACGCGCATGGGAACCTTGCCAGGAGGACCCCTCATCCCGTGGCAGACATTCCGTGAGCAAGCGATTGAGACAGCGATCGGACAAGGCATCCTGCCAATCAGCGCGGCGCACCTCGTCGATACCTACGGCGCCAGGTGGCAGCGCGCGGCTCGCAACCCCCAGCGCATCCAGAAGGGCCTACCTCATGTCTGGGGTGAGATCGACCTGGCCCTCGAAGAAGACGCGCAGACGCTGGCAGACGTCATGCTGCGAAGGACCCGACTCGGGCTGGGGCCGCGTGGCCGCATGGGCGTCGCTGCCAAAGTTGCCACCCACCTGCAAGAACGCCTGGGCTGGACCGACGCCGAGCGTACCGCGCAAATGGATGCCTATCGCGAAGCGGCCGCACGCTTCGATGTGCCCGAGGCCAAGGATTGAAGCCAACGGCGTCCATCGACCCTCATGAAGGTCGCCCCGTGGTCCGAGGATGCCAAGCGCTCCGGCCGCTTCAACCGCAAGCAAAGTGAATTTCGCGACGCCATCAAGCCCGAAGGACCGTTCACCCCCGACGCCGACCGCTACCACCTGTACGTCCAGTATGCCTGCCCCTGGGCACATCGCACGCTCCTGATGCGCAAGCTGCTTGGGTTGGAGGATGCCATCTCCGTCGACGTCGTATCATGGCGCATGCAAGGCGACGGCAGTTGGGTCTTCGAGCCGGAATTTGACGGCGCGACCGAAGACCGCCTCCACGACGCGGCCAGCCTCCAGGACGTGTACCATCGCGCCGCACCCGAATTTCCGGGCATCGGCACCGTCCCCGTGCTCTGGGACAAGCAGACGTCGACCATCGTCAACAACGAGAGCAGGGAAATCATTCGGATGTTCGACACCGTGCTGGGTCCGACCCTCGGCAACGGCACCTCGCTGCTGCCCGAAGGGCTTGAAGCCGACGTGGACGCGATGATCGATGCAAACTACGAGACCATCAACAACGGCGTCTACAAGTGTGGCTTCGCGCGCACCCAGGAAGCGTACGACGAGGCCTGGCCGGCGCTGTTTGGACGCCTGGAGGAACTGGAAGAACACATGGAGGGTCGAGATTGGCTCGTTGGTGACGGCCGTGGCGTGCTCACGGAAGCCGACATTTGCCTGTGGCCCACGCTTCTGCGCTTCGATCCCGTCTACCACACCCACTTCAAGTGCAACCGGAAGCTCATCTCGCAGATGCCCAACCTCTGGGCATTCGTCAAGCGCTTGCACGCGGTGCCAGGCGTCGCAGAGACGGTCAACATGGAGCACATTCGCAACCACTACTACTGGAGCCACACCAGCCTCAATCCGCACCGGATTGTACCCGTGGGTCCTGAACTGGACCTCTAGGCGCGCGGTGCGATTCTGCCGAAGCTGCCCTGCGTCACGATGCACGCCTCGCCGTTGAAGCGTTCCTCCAATTCGGGGCCGGAAACCGTGCCCGTGGCTTTGCCATCGAGCACCAAATCGACACCCCAGCACGTGTATTGGCTGCCCCAAACCGGTGCGCCGGTGCCGCCGTAGGGCACTTGGCGAGGCAATTGCTGCGGGCTTGCCATCATCTCCAAGTCGGCTTGATGCACGGGACCTTCCTCGGCGTCGAGGCGGCCACGCACGGTGCAACCATCGCTGCTTTCCTCAATCTTGAGGCCACCCGGCGCCACGCGAATCGTCGTGCATTCCGGATAGCGTTCCTGCATGAAGGCTTGCCCAAGGACACTGTTGACGTACACCGTCGCGGCTTCGGCCGTCGTTGCGCCAAGGACGATGAAGACGTCGAAGACCCCGTGCGTCGGGCTTCGGATGCGGCACCACTCGTACTTGCCCTCGATGTGGGCAAATGGAGCAAAGAATTCGTAGACGACGTCGGGCCCATCTTCTGGCGCGAGGAACACGGCCGCCGCGAGGCCGGTCACCCTGAAAAGGGCCAGGGGCGGATGGCCGCTCGCCCAAGCAGCCGCCAATGGCTGCCTCAAAAGGCGGGAGCGCGGAATCTCGGTCATGAATCGCCAGGTCGCCAACCTGCCGCCTCACCTGGCCCAATGGATCGACAGCCTCCCGGTTCCGGTGATGCTGCTCGATCGGCGCGGGCGAACCTTGTGCATCAACCAGGCGTGGCAAGAGGCAGCCGTGCCGGGGGGTCTGATGGCACCCACGGATCATCGCGGCGCCGACCACCTGCATGAGTTGGAGACGGGCAAGGGGTTCGCCTACGAGGCCGCCAGAGATTTGGCGGCGGGATTACGTGCCGTGTTGGAAGGCCAAGATCACTGCACGGTCCTTTACGAAATCCATGACCAAGCCTGGGAGGCCGTCATTCACCAGCTCGACGACGCCCCCGTGGCTGCGGCACTCGTCCACATCGACCGGGCGGGGGAAGCGACCGCCGAGGCCGCCTTGGAAGATGCCGACGCATGGGCCCAACGGGTGGCGCAATGGGAAGCCAAGGAACTCGATCAAAATCGTCGCATCCAGCAAGCCATGCAGGAAATGCACGGCCCATTGACGCCAATCCGGCTGCGCCTGCATCAACTGCGAAGCGGCCTGCTGGGAAAATTGGAACCCGCGCAACTGCATGCGTTGGAACAAATCGCTGCGAATGTGGAGGATTTGTGGCACATGCAAGACGCCTTGTTGCATGGCCTGCAAGATGATGGCAACGGCAGTGATTTGGCCGACGTCATGAGCCAGCTCAGTCCAGGCCTCCATGAACGGGCCCTGCGCGCTGGCGTCCGCCTCGAATTGGATGGCGAGGGCGCCGGCCGGATTCATGATCCCTTGCGCCCCCTGATCAGTCTCCTCGCGCATCAAGCCATTCAAGGCACGCCGGCGGGTGGTCATGTGCGCGTGGAGATTGCCGGCGACGCAGCCCCATCCATGACGTTGCATCAGGAGTCGCCCGCCCAAGACACACCCGCGCTTCGATTGGCCCGCCGTCTCCTAGAGGAACATGGCGGCCAACTCCAGATCGATGGCGATCGGCGTGGTGCGAAGATTCGCTTGCAGTTTCCCGAATTCCATCGGAAATGAAGGCGTCGGGCTCTCGAAGGGGCGCCACGATAGGTTGATAACGCGCATCTCCGGTTGTCCATCGGGATGCACCAGCCCCCGCTCCGCGCGGATTCCACCTGAGCCACGTGCCGGTGGGAGCGAAGCGGGTCTGCCGTCCCGGCAGCCACCATGTACCTGAAAGAAGTCCACATGGAGAACTTCAAGAGCTTCGGTCGGAAGCTCACCGTCCCCTTCGAGAACGGCTACACCGGGATTACCGGCCCCAATGGGTCTGGCAAGTCCAACATCGGGGACGCCATCATGTTCGTCCTGGGCCCCAATTCGCCGCGCGCCATTCGCGCCGGCCGCCTGACGGACTTGATCTTCAACGGTGGCAGCACCGGCAAGGCCGCCAACCATTGCCTCGTCAGCCTCACCTTCGACAACTCGGGTCGCGAAATGCCCGTGGATGCCGACGAAGTGACCCTGACGCGCAAGGTCAAGCGCACGCCGAAGAAGGAGGATCCCGACGCCTACGCCGGCTATTTCTACGTCAACGGCCGCGCAAGCAAGAAGAAGGAATTCGTGGACCTGCTCAACCATGCGCGCATCTCCGCGGATGGCTACAACATCACCCAACAAGGCGACATCTTGCACATCTGCAACATGACGCCCATGGGCCGCCGCCAGGTCCTCGATGACATCGCCGGCGTCACGACGTTTGACAAGGACATCTCGCAAGCCGACAAGCGCAAGGCGGAGGTCATGGAGAACCTGGACCGCATCGGCGTCGTCCTGGAAGAGATTCACAACCACCTCAAGCAACTCGACCGCGAGAAGGAAGCTGCCGTCAAGTGGAAGCGCCTGCACGCCGAAGCCCAGGAAACCAAGGGTTTGATGGCCTGGCGCCGCAAAGAAGATTTGTCCAACCAAATCGCGCAGGTGCAAGGCCAAATTGACAAGTTCACGGCGGACCGCGCCAAGCACGAAGAACAACTCCAAGGACTCGTTGCCAAGCAAAAAGAAGCCCAAGCTCTCTTTGCTGAACTCGAGCAGAAGATCCGCGAAGAAGGCGGCGAAGAAGTCGAAAAACTGCAAAACGACATCCAAGCCTGCCGCGACCGCCTCGTGCGCTACGAGGAAAAAATTCAGTTCGCCAAGACGGAACTCGCAGACGCCGACGAAGATGATCTGCCCTTGCAGCAGGAACTACGCCGCGTTGAGAAAGAGCAGGAAAAGACCACGAAGATCGAAGCTGAGTGCGCCCAGAGCCACGAGGACGGCACCGTGGCCCTGGCGACGAAGAAGAAGGAACTCGAAGACCTCGAGGAGCTGATCAGCAAGTCGACCAGCGGCGCCATGGAGCTCAAGAATGAACTTGGGCGCCTGAAGAAGGAGCACGAGGACAAGCAACTGGAGCTTCACGACAAGAAGCTGGAAGCCGACCGCCTCCAGGAGAAGGTCGACTCCGCGCGCCGGCGGCTCACCGAACTCGAGGGCAAGGTCCAATCCACCGAGGAAGACCTCGACGAAGCCAAGTGGGAGCTCGGCGAGTTGGAACAGGTCACGGACGGTTCCGGCAAGAAGCGCAAGGAACTGGAGCGCCGCGGCTTCGAATTGCAAAAGGCACTGAGTGAATTCACCCAGCAGAAGGACGACCTGGAGAACCGCATCCGCCGCTTGCAACGCGAACAAGCGGAGATGCAGGCGCAACTGGATGCCGCCGCTCGCGCCAGTGGTGGCATGGGCCGCGCGGTCGAGACCATCATGGCCGCCCGCGACAGTGGCCGCATCAAGGGCATCGTCGGCACCATCGCCGAATTGGCCAATGCCGACGAAGGTTACCAAACGGCCTTGGAGACCGCCGCCGGCGCCAACATGCAAGCCATCGTCGTCGAAGACGACGCCTGCGCCCAACAATGCATTGAGCTGCTCAAGCAAGACCGCGCCGGTCGTGCCAAGCTGCTGCCCCTGAACAAGATGGTTCCCGGCCGGCCCCGTGGCCAGGCCCTCATGAAGGTCAAGAAGGAAGGCAGCCTCGGCTTCTGTCTCGATCTCATCGACTTCAACCCCCGCTACCACGGCGCCTTCTGGAGCGTCTTTGGCGACACCTTCGTCGTCAAGAACATGAACGCCGGCCGCAGCCTCATGGGCGGCGTGCGCATGGTCAGCATTGACGGCGAATTGTTCGAAGCCAGCGGGGCCATGATTGGTGGCGCGGCCGGCAAGAAGAAGGCCGGCGGCGGCTTTAGCAACAACGACCGCGGCCGCCTCGATGAACTGCTGGCCGAAATCGGCAAAGCGGAAGCCGCCCAGGAAGACGCAATCGCCGGCATGGCCCGGATTCGCGGCGAATTGGAGGCCCTTGAAGAACAGAAGAAGGCCATGGGCGACGGCGACGCCGAAGCCCGTGCCAAGGACCTGCAAAAGCGCGTCGGGCAACTCACCGAAGGCCTGCGCGTGCTGCGCGAGCAAGCCGCGACAACGGGCGACGAAGTTGGCAAGCTCGATAGTGACCATGATGCCATCCTGACCCGCGTCCAGGAATTGGAGGCGCGCCTCACGGAAATGGAGCGCATCCGCGAAGAGAAGGGCACACTCCTTCTCAAGGGCGGCCGCAAGGACCTGCGCGACAAGGCCGAGGCGCTGCAGAAGGAAATTCGCCAACTCACGGAAGATGTCCTGAAGGCCGAGAACCGGCGCGACGTCGCGGCCAAGCAACTCGAATTGGTCAAGAGCCGCGTCCAGGAACTCAAAACGACGCTGGAAGACCGCCAGCGCGGCCGCGAGCGCTACAAGGACGAAATCACGCGCTACTCGGACGCCCTCAAGAAGGCGCAAACCGAGTTGGACGCCTTGATGAAAATGGAGCACAAGGCGACGGCTTCCATCAAGGGCCTGCGTGACAAGAAGGACAAGGCATACCAAGATCTCGTCGACTTGAAGGCCAAGAAGGACAAGGTCCAGGACCGCATGGAGACCCAGTCGGCCCTCATCACCAATGCCAAGTCCAAGTTGCCCAGCCTCGAGGAGAGCCTCGGCGAAGCGATGGTCGAACTGGAAGAGACCCCCATCGAAGTCACCGACGACATGGAGGTCCCCGCCTACGATGAACTGCGCAAGCGCCTGCGCAACATCGAGGCCAGCATTGAACGCCTCGGCGCCGTCAACATGCGTGCCCTCGAAGAATTTGAGGCCCAAACGGAGCGCAAAGAGAAACTCGATGCCGAAGTAGACCGCTTGGATCAGCAGAAAGCCGAGTTGGAGAAGCTCGTCGCCGAGATCCAGATCAAGAAGAAGGCCGCGTTGACTGAAGTCTTCGAGGCCATCAACCAGAACTTCGCGGAAGTCTACGCCCGCCTCAGCCTGGGCGGCAAGGCGTACATGAAGCTGGAAAACGAAGAGGATCCCTTCCAAGGTGGCTTGATTCTCATGGCCCAGCCCATGGGCAAGCGCGTCACCCGCCTTGATGCCCTGAGCGGCGGCGAAAAGAGCCTGACCTCGATGGCGTTCATCTTCGCCATTCAGATGTACGAGCCGAGTCCGTTCTACTACCTGGACGAAGTGGACCAAAACCTCGACGCCGTGAACTCGGAGTTGCTGGCCAAGCTCGTCAAGGACAACAGTCGATTCGCCCAGTTCATTCAGGTGAGCCTGCGCAAGATCACGCTGAAGGAAGCCAGCTTCCTGTATGGCGTTACGCAGAGCGTCCCGGGGATGTCCGAGGTCATCGCGAACTTCGACCTCGATCAGCTCGACGACACGGACAGCGACGAGCCCACGGAGGAACAAGTGGTTCTCACCGACGGCTCCGTCGCTGGCGAGCCCGAAAAGGGCCTGGACGAGACCATCAAGGGTATGGTCGCCGACGTTGAGGTGAAGGAATGAGCCTCAACGGGGGCGAGCGCAGCGGACGCCGCGGTGCGCAGCACCGTGTCGTTGCAGACGTTGAGGTCAAGGAATGAACCTGGCGCGCAGCGAACAAAAGCTGGAAGTCCCCGGCGCCGTCGCCCTCGACCAGAAGCCCACGAAACAAGCGAGCCTCCACACCATCGAAGTGGTGCGTCACTTGCTGTGGCACAAGGCGATGATCGATGACGACGACGATGGCAGCCGCATCAACGACTTCATCAGCATGGTGGAAACCGCGGAAGACGGTGAGCACGTCAGCATCCGTGACGACTTCCACCGCGACCTGGCCATTGCATTCGAGCTCGTCATCCAGGAGCACCTGGACCCTTGGAACCTGGACCTCGCCAAGTTCGCCGAGCTGTACTTGCAGCAAGCCCGCGAGCGCGGCGTCGATTTGGTCACCGCAGGCCGCATCATCCTGATGGCCTGGACCGTCCTGAAGCTCCAATCGGACGAAGTCGCAGACCGCGCGACGATCATCGAGGACGACGACGAATACCTCGACTGGGACGCCATGCCGGATTGGGACTTCTCTGACGACGAGATGGACTACACGGCCCGCATCCAAGCCCTGCCGCAGGCGCCTATTGATGAGAAGATCCGTCACAAAGGCGACCGGCGCGTGACCTTGATGGAACTCATTGGAGCCTTCGAGGAAGTGCACCAGGAAGCGGAGGAACGCAAGGTCTTGCAGCAGACCAAACTGCAAGCCCGCCTGAGCCTGAAGCGCAAGATGCGCGGCAAGGTCGGTGGCATGATGCACAAGGAGGACTTCGACGCCGAAGTCGCCGAAACCATGCATCGCATCCTCGAATATCCAAGCACGCCGATTCCATTTAGCGACCTCGTCGAGAAGGACGCGATGGACATCGTCCAGACCTTCAACGCCTTGTTGTTCTTGATTAAGCAACAGAAGGTCACCGCCAGCCAGGAGGATTTCCCTCGTGGCGAAATCTGGATCACCCCCAAACTGGAGGCGGCCGCCTCCGTCATCACCGAAGAGGTATCCGAATGAAGGCCACGCACGTCGTCGAAGCCGCCCTGTTCAGTGCCGGACGCGCCATCAGCGTTCAGGAAATCATGGACGAGACCGGCCTGTCCAAGGGCAGCGTCGAGAAAGCCATCAAGCAACTCGTGAAGGATTACAAGGAACGGGACACGGCCCTCGAAGTCGGAAAGGCCGGCACCAAGTGGGCCATGCAGGTCCGCACGGTCGTCAGCGACGACGCGGCCAAGTTTGCGCCCATGGAAATCCCCAAGAAGGTCCTGAAGACGCTGGCCTTGATTGCATACCACCAACCCATCAAGCAGTCGGAATTGTCGGACATGATTGGCTCCAAGGTCTACGACCACATTCCCGAACTGAAGGAACGGGGCCTGGTCAAGACCCGCAAGGATGGGCAGACCAAGATTCTCAGTGTCACGAATGCATTCCCGGAATACTTTGGGCTCGATGCCGCCAATCCAGAGCAGATTCGCCGCGTGATGGCCAAGCTGGTGGGCATCGACCCCAACCAAGACAAGCCCAAGAGCCTGGAAACGTTCCCCGAAGCCGCCAGCCAGCCGGCCCAAGACGACCAGGCGCCAGCCGTTACAGACGCGCCGGAACTGGAAGCCGCATCCTAGATTTGCATCGAACATCCAGGGTCCTTTAGTACCTGGTCCGGCGCGTTTCCTTTGATGCGTGCCTGGTGGCTCTTGCTCTTGATTCCTGGTGCTTCGGCTGGATTGCTTGGCCAAGACCCTGCAAATGATCATGGCCCCGTTTTGGCCCAGAATGATTTGCTGGCCCTGCACGGCGAATTGATCGATGACGACTTGGTGCTCCAGATTCAGGTCCAGGATTTGCAGCCGCCAGCGCATGGCGTGCTCGTGGATTCCACATTCTACACCATCCAGTTCGAATTCGACGGCGCCCGGTACGAGCTCGACGTCTCCCGGCGCATCCATGCGCAATCCAATCTGCAAGGCCCCGCCCTCAGCGCGTCGCTGCACCGCAGTGATTACGATGGCACCACCCAAATTGCCTCGGATTTGCAGGTAGAAGAGGATGCGGCCGAGGGCTTGTTGACCATGCATGTCCCGTGGCGGTTGCTCACCGATGGCCAGGGCACACCACTGTATCCGGGCGCCGTGCTCAACCAATTCGCCGTCGACGTGACGAATGAAGCCGACAGCGTCACGGGAGTCGCCGCAGGGGCTGGACCCGTGCCCCGGGCCACACCGCATGATCGCCTCCCGGACACGGGCTTTGCACCGGGCCAGATCACGAGTGCCAACGAAGCGACGCAAGGGACCGTGGCGCTCATGGCCCGCAACCCGGTCGAAGCCAGCAACGGCGGCCCCCGGAGCTTCATGTTCCAAGTGGACGCACGCAACCTCGCCGCCGAGGCCCAGGATGTGACCTTCGAATTGGCCAATGTGCCCCCGTCATGGACCGCCGCCGTCGTACCCTCTGCAACGACCCTGCTCCCGGACGAAACACAGCTGGTGACCGTCGTCGTGCGCAGCCAAGGCGCTCACGGCCACGGCGGCCAAGACACATTCCAACTCATTGGCAGCCACAGCGAACCCCTCGATTTGACCATCCATTATCCAGCCATTCCTGAGCCCGCCGGCCACCACAACGTCTTGTGGTTCCATTCCGCCAGGCTCCCCGAGCGCTTCATTGTCGATGATGAAATCATTCTCGAAACGTACGGCCGCCCAAGC
>JBMZJT010000014.1:23936-35911 GCA_049617695.1 Thermoplasmatota archaeon
TGGATGAACACGCTTGAAGACGACGAACGCGACGAAGACCGCGCCGTGGCCAACAATCCCAGCGGCCAGGAGCCAGACTGGCAGATTCCCGTGTCGCTTGGCACCGGCCTCGAAATCCTTGATGGCACGGCGCAGGTGGAATTGTCGTTCCAACCCAGCCAATCGGCGGCGACGGATCCGGTGCAGTTCAGCCTGGAATTGTTCTGGCAGGGCAGCGAACGCATCGTTCTGGCCTCCATGGAACCTGATGCGGCAGCCCCCATCCCTGCCGACGGTGGCGTGCGGAGCTTCGAACTGCCATTGGATCAGCAGACGCTCCCCAGCCACCCGGAAGCGCGTCTCGTTCTGGCCGTCTACCTGCACTATCCGGATCCCACATCCACCGGGGTTCCGGATGCATTGCTCACGGGCGGCCAGATGCAGCTCCCTCTCGGTGAATATGACCCGGCGTTGCCTGCGGACGTCCTGGCAGCCCTGGAGGATGCCGGCGTGCTGGACGAATCCGGCGACCTCATCACCCCCGGGGAGACCCAAGCACCCAGCAAGGACAGCCCCGGCGGCGGCTTCAGCTTCCTGGCGGCGCTGCTGGCCATCGTGGCCGTCCGGCGAGTCCAACAGCCCTAGAGCCCCTCGGCGCGGCCCAAAACGCACTTTCTGGCCCTCCTGGGGGCCATCCGTGGCCCTTATACGCGTGCGCGCGTGTGCACACGTACGCGCGCGCATAGGGCTCGCCCTGTGCCGCATTGGGATGCAACATGACAGAATCTAGCCCCGGCTATGACGCCTCCAGCATCCAGGTCCTTGAAGGCCTGGAAGCGGTCCGAAAGCGTCCGGCCATGTACATCGGCTCCACAGACGAACGCGGTTTGCACCACCTCGTGTACGAAGTGGTCGACAACAGCATTGACGAGGCCCTCGCAGGCCACTGCAGCCGGATCGACGTGGCCATCCAGCCTGACAACAGCATCCGGGTCAGCGACGATGGCCGTGGCATCCCGATTTCGATGCACCCCAAGTACCAGAAGCCGGCCCTCGAGGTCGTCATGACGGTGCTGCACGCGGGTGGCAAGTTCGACGAGAGCTCCTACAAAGTCAGCGGTGGCCTGCACGGCGTCGGCGTCAGTTGTGTCAATGCCTTGAGCAGCAAGCTGATCGCCGAGGTCCAGCGCCAAGGCAAGCACGTCAAAATGGAGTTCGAGCGCGGTGTCCCGACGGCTGACGGCCTGCAAGAACTCGGCACCGTGGATTCCAACGTCACCGGCACGACGGTCACGTTCTGGCCCGATGACCAAATCTTCGAGACGCTGGAATACGACTTTGCGACGCTCCAGAACCGCCTGCGCGAATTGGCCTTCCTCAACGCCGGCGTGCACATCCGCTTCACGGACGAGCGCCCTGCAGAACACGTCATCGAGGAGTACCACTACGAAGGCGGCCTCCGAGAATTTGCCGGCTGGGTCAACCGCAACCGCAACGTTCTGCATCCGGACGTCATTCATGTGGAAGGCCAGGAAGGCAAGGTCCGCACGGAGATTGCCATCCAGTACACGGACGCCTACGCGGAGACCGTGTTCACCTTCGCCAACAACATCAACACCCACGAGGGCGGCACCCACCTCGTCGGTTTCCGCGCGGCCCTGACGCGCACCCTGAACGACTACGCCAAGAAAAACGACCTCCTGAAGGACAAGGACGCAAGTCTCAGTGGCGACGACTGCCGCGAAGGCATCACGGCCATCGTCAGCGTCCAAATCCCCCAGCCCCAGTTTGAAGGCCAAACCAAGACCAAGCTCGGCAACAGCGAAGTCCGTGGCGTCGTCGAGAAGCTCATCAATGAGAAATTGGCCGAGTTCCTGGAAGAAAATCCGGGCCCGGCCAAGATCATCATCGAAAAGGCGCTGCTCGCCGCCCGCGCTCGTGAAGCGGCTCGCAAGGCCCGCGACCTGACCCGCCGCAAGACGGTCCTCGAAGGCACCGGCCTGCCCGGCAAGCTCGCCGACTGCCAGAGCCGCAAGCCGGAAGACTCCGAGATTTACATCGTGGAGGGTGATTCGGCCGGTGGCAGCGCCAAGCAAGGCCGCGACCGCGCCACCCAGGCCATCCTGCCTCTACGTGGAAAAATCCTCAACACCGAGCGCGCCCGCTTGGACAAGATTCTGCAGAACAAGGAAGTCCAGGCCCTCATCCAAGCCATTGGGTGCAGCATCGGCGAGGATTTCGACCCGGACAAGGCACGCTACCACAAGATTGTCATCATGACCGATGCCGACGTGGACGGCGCCCACATTCGAACGCTCATTCTGACGTTCTTCTACCGCTACATGCCCGAACTCATTGAGCGCGGCTACGTCTTCATCGCCCAGCCGCCGCTGTTCAAATTGAAGAAGGGCAGCCAGGAACGCTACGTCTACGACGAACGCGCCAAGGAACGTGTCCTCGATGAATGGACGCCGGAAGGCGGCGAGCGTGGCAAAGGCATCAATGTGCAGCGCTACAAGGGTCTGGGTGAAATGAATCCCACACAACTCTGGGAAACCACCATGGACCCCGAATCCCGCACCTTGCTCCAAGTCAGCATTGACGACGCCGTCATGGCGGACGAATTGTTCACCATCCTGATGGGCGACCAAGTGGAGCCCCGCAGGAATTTCATCGAGGAACACGCCCTTGAGGCCGAGGTGGATGTATGAGCGAAGACAACACCGTCGAAGTCACCATCAACGGCAACCCGGACGACCCGGAAGGCCCGACGCCGACGTCCGTGGCTCCGAGTGACCGCCGTGAGCGTCGCGCCATCGAATCCGAGATGCGCCAGTCCTTCCTGGACTACGCCATGTCGGTCATTGTCAGCCGTGCCTTGCCCGATGCCCGCGACGGCCTGAAGCCCGTTCACCGACGCATCCTGTACGCCATGTCCGAATTGGGCATGAGCCACACCCAGGGCTACAAGAAATCGGCCACGGCCGTCGGTGAAGTGCTGGGTAAGTACCACCCACACGGCGACTCCGCCATCTATGACGCCATGGTCCGCATGGCCCAGGATTGGAGCCTGCGCTACCCCATGGTCGATGGCCAAGGCAACTTTGGCAGCGTGGACGGCGACGGCGCGGCTGCCATGCGTTACACGGAGGCCCGCCTGGCCAAGATTGCGGCGCCGATGCTGGCAGACATCGACAAGAACACGGTCGACTGGGCGCCCAACTACGATGGTCGGCTGCAAGAGCCCCGCGTGTTGCCCGCCGCTGTGCCGAATCTTCTCGTCAACGGCGTGGACGGCATCGCGGTCGGCATGGCCACCAAGATGCCCCCGCACAACTTGGCCGAAGTCATCGATGCGACCGTCAAAGTCATCGAAGACCCGGACACGCCGGTCGAGGAACTCATGGAGCTCGTCAAGGGCCCCGATTTCCCTACGGGCGGCATCATCTACGGCCGTGCCGGCATCCGCGACGCCCTGCTCACGGGCCGTGGCCGCATCGTGGTGCGTGGCAAGCATGACATCGAACAGATGTCGGGCGACAAGGACCGCATCGTCTTCACGGAGATTCCCTACCAGGTCAACAAGGCGAACCTGCTCATGCAGATCGCGGATTTGGCCAAGGACAAGGTCATCGAAGGCATCGCGGACCTGCGTGACGAGTCCGACCGCCGCGGCATGCGGATGGTCATCGAACTCAAGAAGGACGCCATCACAGATGTCGTGCTGAACCTCTTGTGGAAGCACACGCCTCTTCAGAGCAGCTACTCGGTCAACAACCTAGCCCTCGTGGATGGCCGCCCGCAGACGCTCGGTCTCAAGCAATTGCTGCGCGTCTTCATCGATCACCGGTTCGACGTGGTCACCCGCCGGACCCAATACGAGTTGGACAAGGCCCAGAAGCGTGCCCACATCTTGGAGGGCTTGCTGACGGCGCTGGACCACATCGACGCCGTCGTGGCCTTGATCCGGGGCAGCGCCGACGCCGAGACTGCCAAAGCCGGCTTGATGGACAAGTTCGGCCTCAGCGAGGTCCAAAGCAAGGCCATTCTCGAGATGCGCCTCCAGAAGCTGACCGGCCTCGAATCCGATGCCCTGCGCACGGAACACGCCGAACTGATGGAGCTCATCGAGTACTACCAGAAGGTCTTGGGCGACCCACAAATGGTGTACGGCATCATCAAGGAAGAACTGGCCAAGGTGCGCTCGGACTTCGCAGATGAGCGCCGCACGGCCATCGAGGACGGCGAGATTGACATCGACAACGAGGACTTGATCCCCGAAGAAGAGTCGGTCTACATGTTCACGGCGTCGGGCTACCTCAAGCGGATGGCATTGGATTCGTACAAGGAACAGAACCGGGGCGGCAAGGGTCTCAAGGGCATGAAGGCCAAGGAAGACGACCACTTGATCGGCACGGCCGTGGGAAGCACCCATGACTGGCTGTGTTTCTTCACGAACCATGGCCGCGTCCACTGGCTCAAGGGCTACCGCGTTCCCGTGGGCAGCCGCCAAAGCCGTGGCAAGCCCGTTGTGAACCTCATCAACCTCGATGAAGGTGAGAAGGTCGAGAACATCATCCCGGTGCGTGACTTCGAGGAGGAGAACCAATTCCTGCTCTTCGTCACGAAGAAGGGCATCGTCAAGAAGACCCCGCTCTCGGCGTACAAGAACGTCAAGGTCATCGGCATCAAGGCCATTGAGCTGCGCGACGGCGACGAACTCTTGGCCGTGCGCCGCACCGACGGCGCCCAGGACGTCATCATCGCGACGCGCAAGGGCCAAGCATGCCGCTTCGACGAATCGGATGTCCGCTCCATGGGCCGTGTGGCCTCCGGTGTCCGCGGCATCACCTTGCTCGAGGATGACCAAGTGGTCGGCGTCGCCATCGCAGAAGCTGGCTGCCAGATCCTCACGGTGACCGAGAACGGCTTTGGCAAGCGGACCCCCCTGGAGGACTACCGCAAGACCAAGCGCGGCGCCAAGGGTGTGCGCACGATCGTTGTAGATGACCGCAACGGCGGCGTCCGTGCCATCCGCACCGTGACCGGCGAGGAAAGTCTGCTGCTGATCACGAAGGAAGGCATGGTGGTCCGCACCCGAGTCGAACAAGTCCGCCTCCAAGGCCGCAGCACGAAGGGAGTCACCATCATGAAAATGAATGGCGACGACACGATCGTGCAGGTCGCGGTCCTGCCCCCGGCTGCGGATGAAGAACTGGACGACGTGCCCGAAGTGGACGCCGACAGCGAGGAATAGACCAACCCCTGCACCAAAACAGGTTTAACGCAGAGCACGAGGTGAAGTGCGATGATGCGGTGGACCCTCTTGGCCGTCTTGTTCCTGGCAGCCCCGACGCTCGCCCAAGTGCAGGTACTGGAAGATTCCGACGGCGACGCAGTCGTACGCCTTGGCGGGCTCGCTGACGCCCCGACGGGCTTCTATCCAAGCACCACCACGGACTTGCTCGGGTTCACCATCTCCGAAGTGCCCCAGGCATTCACCTTCGACCTCAGCGTGGCCGATCTGGACCCCGACACCGAAGTCGAAGGCGACGTGACCTTCTACAACGTCGATTTCAACCACGCTGACCGTGCCTACCGCCTCAACTACATTCGCCAAAACCTCGGCGGCGGCGTCTTTTACGGCGGCCAAGTGCAAGTGTACGACGCTGCCCGCCAACAGTACGTCTTCCACTTCGGCGACGTTGATTTTGACGTGGACACCGGACGATCCATCCTCAGCATGGTCGTTCCCCGAGACGCCCTGCTCGATGGCAACGGCACCGCACCCACCGTCGGACGCGACTTCACGCTCTTTCGTGCCTTCGCGCGCTCGTCCACATTTGGCATCGAAGGCGGGGCGCCAATCCGCGTCGATGACGCCATGCCCGACGACGGGTTCGGACTTGACTACGCCGTCGAACAAGGCATCCAGCAACAAGGCCACGGCCGCCTGTTCAGTGACAACCCCGTCCGGGCCAGCAACGGCGAGGAAGCGACCTTCGTCTTCTACGTCCAAGCCGTCAACTTGGCCCCTGAGGACGACCGTTTTGCCTTGGCGACCGAAGGCGTCCCGAACGGCTGGACCGTGACGTTGCCCGCCAGCGTCATCCGCATCGATGGCAACAGCACCCAACGATTCCCCGTGCTCGTCAGCACACCGTTTAGCCACAGCCACGGCAACTTCGAGGACTTCATCCTCACCCTCACCAGCCAAAGTGACAGCAGCAGCGTTGGCCGCCTGCAAATGGGCATCCGGTATCTGGAAGTCCCGCAGCCCGCCGGCCACCACGACCGCCTGTGGATTCACGCGGAAGCCTCGCGATTCCAGAACTTCTTCAGCCCCGTCCTTGGCGTCGAGAACATTGCATACTTCAACGCCATCGACGACGACGGGCGCACCGATGACAGCCTGCAAGTAGCGCCGCAAGGCTACGGCGGCGGACCCAATGGCAACGAATACCGCTGGGACCTCTACTTGGAGCCCGGGCTGCAATTGGGCCTCGACTTCGACCTCGACCGAACCGGCGTCATCGATGTCGACTTCGTCTCGGACATGCCCATGGATGGCGTGGTCCTGACCGGCCGACTCTCCCACTACTTGGGCGGCCTCGACGGCAAGGAAACCGTGCTCGCCGAAATCGCATCGACGACACCCAAGCCCTTGAGCGGCACGTCGACGTTCAGCTCCATCATCACGCCGACCGCAGCCAGCGACTTCATCCCGTACACCCAGGAAGCCGCCCTGGTGCTTCACCTGACCCTGCGCGATGCAGGCGCCCCCGCGATCCTGGGCTTCGATGCTGCGGGCCCCCGGCTGCTGCCAGGCGGCGAATTGACGCTGCCTTTGTTCGAGTACCGCGACCCGGTGGAGAACGTCTTCAACGACCTCGCCGGCATCGAACTTGCTCCCTCCGGCCGCGCCGAGAAGTAC
The DNA here is from genome assembly GCA_049617695.1 of Thermoplasmatota archaeon. Taxonomy (GTDB): domain Archaea; phylum Thermoplasmatota; class E2; order JACPAO01; family JAHFTW01; genus JBFKXH01. Next base: position 30,850 of record JBMZJT010000014.1, read on the forward strand.
GTCAACCCTGGCGAAACCGTGCTGCTGAACCTCACGCTCACCAACTCCGGCGCCGTCGACGACGTCTTTACGCTCCGTGTCAATGGAACCAACCAGGAGTGGGCGCAGCTGCTAGGTGACACCGAGGTCTTCGTCGCCACGGGCGCCAGCCGCCCCGTCATCGTTGCTGTAAGCGCCCCAAGCGGTGCCCTGGACGGGGACATCGTCGACCTCATCGTGACCGCGGCCAGCGCTGCGGAACCGACCATTAGTGGCCAAGCCCGCGTCGTGGCGGTCGTCGACGATCTGCTCAAGCACAAGGAATCCGAACTGCTGGAGGTCTGAGACCTCCAGGTCGGCTCCGGTCCGATGACCGAGAACGTCACCCCCTCGGCCGCCAAGGCCGCGCCCTGCGCGATGCTGGCTTCGAAGTCATTTACACGGGCCTGCGCCAAACGCCGGCCCAAATCGTCACGGCCGCCGTGGACGAAGACGTCGATCTTGTCGGCCTTAGCTGCCTAAGCGGCGCCCACAACACCTTGTTCCCCAAGATCAAGGACCTACTCGTTGCAGAAGGCGCCGAGGACATCGTCGTCTTTGGCGGCGGCATCATCCCCGATGACGATGCCGCCAGCCTCAAGGAGCGCGGCATTGAAGCCATCTTCGGACCCGGCACGGACACCCGTGAAATCGTGAAATTCATCCACGAGCACGCCCGGTTCCAGGACCGCTTCGCGTGAATCTCGAAGAGGACGTCGCCGCCGGCAAACGCCGCGCCATTGGACGCCTCATCAGTGGCATCGAGGACAACGACCCGGAAGCCCACGAAGTCCTTCGCCGGCTGCATGGGAAGACTGGCGGCGCCCACGTCATCGGCATCACCGGAAGCCCAGGCACCGGCAAATCGACCCTCACGGACCAGCTCATCGACCACTACCGACGCGCTGGCCTGAAAGTCGGCGTCATCGCGGTGGATCCCAGCAGTCCATTCAGTGGCGGCGCCATCCTAGGCGACCGCATCCGCATGCAAAGCCGCAGCACCGACCCGGACGTGTTCATCCGCAGCATGGGCACCCGTGGCGCCCTTGGCGGCCTGAGCAGTTCCTGCAGCGACGCCGTGAAGGTCCTCGAAGCCGCCGGCAAGGACGTCATCCTCGTCGAAACCGTCGGCGTCGGCCAAGCTGAAGTGGATGTCATCCGCCTCGCCGACACCGTCATCGTGGTGCTCGTGCCTGGCCTCGGCGACGATGTCCAGGCCGTCAAAGCAGGCGTCATGGAGATCGCCGATGTCTTCGTCGTCAACAAGGCCGACATCGATGGCAGCGACAAGGTCTACGCCGAAGTTGAGGCCAGCATGATGCTTGGCCACCCAGATACTGACGTGTTCTGGTGGGCGCCGATTCTACGCACCGTGGCTCAGCGCGGCGAAGGCATCGACAAACTGGCCCAGGCGCTCGATGAACACAAGGCATGGAGCCAAGAGCACGGCTTTTGGCAGGCACGCCGCGCCAAACGCCTGCGCCGTCAAGTGAAGGACTTGCTCCACCGCAACATCGAGGAATTTGCCTTCCGTGGCGAGGACCCCAAGGAAGCGTTCGCTGCTTGGTTCGAGCAAGCCCAGGAAGGCCAATTGGCCCCCCTGGACGTGGCCGAGAAGATCTTGGCTGCCTATCGCGACTAGGCGACCCGGAATTTGTTCCAGACCGCGAGGCCGATGCCGGCGAACATCGTGGCCGCCATGATGGGAACGAAGATGCTCTTCTTGGCAGGCACGTAGCTGTCACCGATGGCGGCTACGCCGTCTTGTTGAGAGGCGATCAGTTCGTCCGGAGCATCCTTGGAGACGTAGGTCAGCAGGACGGCGTCGCCGTTGCCGATTTGTTCGTCCAGGAAGCCGTTGATGTTCGTGATCCGGTTCCAAGTGCCACGGGCGTCGTTTTGATAGTCCCAATCCGCGTGGTACAAGCGCAACTCGTGGGTGTCGTTGTTCTCGTAGGTGCCAGCAATGGGGCCTTGGGTGAGGTAGTTGTATTGGCTGCCGACCGTCAGTGATCCGGTGGCCACTTCGAGACCGAAGAACTCCATGGTTTCGTCGAATTCGATGCAGCGTTCGGTGCCGGGGTGCATGTGGACGCGACCGGTCGCATCGTGGACGTGGAACCCGGTGCGCGTGGCGTCACTGAAGCCGCGGTTGACCTGGGGGTCGAAGATCAATTCGTCTTCGTCGATGTGGACTTCAAGCATGTAGTGCCAGTGGCCCGGGCATCCGCTGCCGGGGTCGCCCACGACGCCGCGTTGGGCACCCACCTGGTAAGCCACGATGGCCAGCCAGACGAGGACAATGACGATGGGCACGCGGTAGGCCTTCCAGCTCTTCTTGCCGCCGCCTGCCGCAGGGGCCGGGGTGTTGGCGCGCTTGCGCTCACTCATGCATGTGCGTGATGCGAGGGACTTGATAGTCCAAGTGGTCCGATGCGTAGCTAATCAAGGGCCAAAGTAACGCGAGAGGCCGCCGGACGCCGGATCTACTTCAGCAAATTGTTGGCGATGACCGAAGCGGCCTGCGGCCGCCACGGCTTCCTTCGCTCCGCTCACGCATCAAAACACCTTGCGGCTAGCGCAGCAAGTTGTTCGCGATGACCATGCGCTGAATCTCGGAGGTACCTTCGTAGATCTCCGTGATTTTGGCATCGCGGAAGTGACGCTCCACGGGGTAGTCCTTCGTGTATCCGTTGCCGCCGTGGATTTGGACCGCTTCGACGGCTGCCTTCATGGCGACTTCGCTTGCATACAGCTTGGCCATGGCGGCATCCTTGCTGTAGGGCGCACCGATGTCCTTGAGCTGCGCGGCGCGGTGAATCAGCAGGCGCGACGCCTCAATACCGGTCGCCATGTCGGCCAATTTCCATTGAATGGCTTGGTTGGCGCTGATGGGCTTACCAAATTGTTCGCGCTCCTTGCTGTAGGCCAGGCTTGCATCGAAACAGGCTTGGGCAATGCCCAGGGCTTGGCTGGCGATGCCGAGGCGGCCACCATCGAGCGTCTTCATGGCGATCTTGAAGCCCTCGCCCTCAGGGCCGAGCAGGTTTTCCTTGGGCACGTGGAGGTTCTCGAAGAACAGGCTGCACGCCGGCGCTGCGGTGATGCCGAGCTTGTGCTCCGGGTTGCCCACTTGGAAGCCGTCCATGCCCTTCTCGACGAGGAACGCGGCCTGGCCTTTGTGGCGGGCGGCGGGATCGATTTGTGCAAAGACGACGAAGGTGTCGGCGATGCTGGCGTTCGTGATGAACACCTTCTGGCCATTGAGGACGTAGTGGTCGCCCTCTTTCTGGGCGGTGGTGGCCATGCTGACCACGTCGCTGCCGGCGTTGGGCTCGGTCAGGCCGTAGGCGCCGAGCTTCTTGCCCTGCAGCATGGGCTTCAGGTAGCGCTCGTGCTGTTCGTCGTTGCCGTACGTGTAAAGCGGCCAACCGCTGAGGCTGTTGTTGACACTGGCAATGACGCCGGTGCTGGCGCAGCCGCGGCTCAGTTCTTCGATGGCGATACAGTAGCTCACCATGTCCGTACCGGCGCCGCCCTTCTCGGCGGGGAAATTCATGCCGAAGAGGCCCAATTCGGCCATGGTGTCCAGCACATCATCGGCGACCTTGTGGTCGGCGTCGAATTGGCCGGCACGGGGCGCCAGGGACTGGTCTGCGAACTCGCGCACCATGTCCTTGATCATGCGGTGCTCGTCGGTCGGTCGAAATTCCATGCGTGGCCCACCCAGGGCCCGGATTTAGGCGGTGCGCTACGGTTGGTAGACTTCCGGGACTGCAGGGACTTGTTCCCGGAGGGCTGCAATGTCCGCTTGCGATGGCGGATTGACCATCAACAGAACACGGGCAGCATCAGGGACGGTTTCCTGCAGATCCCCCAAGTCCCAGGTCTGCCAGTCTTCGCCCCAGAGCTGCACATCCACGCGGACGGTGCCGTTGCGCACATCATCGCCCACTTGGATGGCGCCGCGTTGCAGGATGTGCACATCGACCGCAAAGAGCGCCGCCGCCGTGGAGTAACAGGTCGGTTGGCCGGGATGGATGTGGATCAGGCCGTCGTCCCCGTGCATATGGATGCCAGCGACGGGCGCTCGTGCATCCCGGTCGTCGGCGCCTTCATCCTCATCGTAGTAGGGCAAAATTTCGTTGGCATCGGCGACGAGCAACGTGACGTGGAAGTGTCCCGGGCATGGACGGTCGGCTTCGTCGGACTCGGCAACCGGCTCCGGCGCCGAACACCCGGCCAACAAGATGGCAAGCACCAACAGGATGCGCATGAACATCGGACGCCAGCCCTCGTTGAAAACCGGCCGGTTCAAGCATCGGGCGCACCTGGGAGGCCCGTGAATTGGTTGCTGGCGTTTTGGATTGCCTTGGCGGCGCTGCTGCTCTCCTGGCTCCTGGCAGCCGCCGTGTTTCGAGCCCAAGACCGACGCCTCCAGGCCGTGCAGGCCCAATTGGAGGCCGTTTCGAGTCAGAAGCGCAGCCAATCAACCCGGTACGGCCAAATCACGGAGCAATTTGCGCCGTTCTTGGCCCATTGGCCGTGGGACCCAAAGCGCTTCAAGTTCCTCGGCGACCCCATTGATGGCATTCAATTCACGCCCGAAGGTGTGATCTTCATCGAAATCAAGACCAACACGAGTCGCCTCAGCACCGTCCAACGGCAAGTGCGCGACCACGTCCAAGCCGGACGCGTCGCCTGGCGGGAGGTCCGACTCGAATGACCCTCGAGGATGCCAAGACCGCATTCCTGGCTGCGGTAGAAGCCACGGATCCCACCAAGCTTGTGAAGGCCAAGATTCGCAGTGGCGCACTGGATGACTGGTTTGAGGACCGGCTGCAGCCCAAGCCCATCCACGTCCTAGCCCTGGGCAAAGCGGCGCCGCGCATGGTCTGGGGCCTCCTAGAAGCCAACGTGCCGTTTCGCGGCATTGGCGTCACGACGCCGGGCCAAAAGAAGCCCAGCCTGGAGCGCTTCTGGCATGTCGGCGACCATCCCGTGCCAGGCCAGGCCAGCCTCGATGCAGGCAATGCCGTTCTCC
>JBMZJT010000015.1:0-34564 GCA_049617695.1 Thermoplasmatota archaeon
TGGACCGCGCCGGGCTTGGTGACCGCGTCGATGTGTTCCTCGGTGACTTGACCGAGAGCGTCGCTGACGGCGTCAACGGCCCCTTCGATGCGGTCTTGCTTGACCAGCCCGAACCCTGGAATGCCCTCCCCAACGTGGCGCCCCTGCTTGCCCCCGGGGCCCGCATCGCCTGCTACTCCCCGCAAGTCGGTCAAATGGAAAAAGCGGCGCGCGCCATGATGGATCTGGGCTTTGCTGACGTTCGCTGCATGGAATTGATTCAACGGGATTGGGTTATCAAGGAACACGGCAGCCGTCCCGCGTTTGACGGCCTTGGACACACCGCGTTCTTGGTGTTTGGCCGCGCCGTCTAGGACCGGGCGCTTCAAGAGAGGCACCCTCCTGGCCCACCCGTGGCCCGCGGGGTAAGCAAGGATTTCATCAATCTCCTCTTCGACGATGCCCTGAGCGCGCGCGGCCGCATCATCGTCGGCGCGGTCCTGCTCGTCATCTTGACCGCCCTCGCGGCGCTCCTGTGGATGCCCTGGGGCATTGCAGGCCACCTCGTCGCCGCCGGCGCCGGTCTCGGCCTCGGCTGGGCCGTTGCCGCTGGCAAGGTCGGTCGCTACGAGCACAGCCTGCGCGACCAATGGAATGATTGGATGCGCCTCGCTCCGGCTTGTGACACCGTGGCCGACGTGGGCCGCAAGGTCGCCGGACGACGCATCGCCAACCGCGCCTACGTCATCGCCGGCGTGCTGACGGTTCTGTGGGTCTCCGAATTGTTGCTCGTCGCGCTCTGGTTCAATGACACGAGCAGCCTCTGGCTCAGCGCTTCCGTCATCGCCGCCAACGGCCTCTTTGCAGGGGCCTTGCTGGGCCACCAGATGCGCCTCATGACCTGGACCAAGACCTTCGCCAACAGTCTCGCCGAAATGATGCGCGACGGCGAAATTGGCGTGTGGGGTTCCCAATGACCACCTACGCTGGCCGCATCTACCAGAACGGCGAGCTGGTCCCTGGCGTCCTGCATGTCGAAGATGGCCGCATCACCCAGATTGCACCGCCTGGCCCCGCCGACGTCGACTTTGGCGACAAGGCAATTCTGCCCGGCGCCATCGACATCCACGTTCACTTCCGTGACCCCGGCGCCACCCACAAGGAAGATTGGCAGACCGGCACCACGGCCGCAGCCTTTGGCGGCGTCACGGCGGTCGTCGACATGCCCAATACGGCGCCCCCGACGACGACCATGAAGGCGCTCAAGGAGAAGTTGTCCCTGGCCCAAGAGAAGGCCGTCGTCGACTACGCAGCGTGGTGCGGTGCCACCTGGTACCTCGACGATTTGCCGGAGATGCTGAACTACACCCCTGGCATCAAAATCTATCTTGGCGCGACGACGGGCGACTTGCTGGCCGAAGACGGCAACCGTGTCAAGGAAGCCATCCGCATCTGCGGGGAAGCTGGTAAGCCTGTCCTGTTGCACTGCGAGGCGCAGCGCGTCCTAGACCAGTACCGCCGCACGGAGCAGAAACTGGAAGACCACCACACGACGCGGCCGCCGCTGGCCGAAGTTGAGGCCATTTACGACATCATGAAGGCCTTGCCCGGGATGAAGAAAATCCCGCTCGTGCACGTGTGCCACATTGCCAGCGCTGACGCGGTGCGCGCCGCCCAGGCTGCCAAGTTCAGCCGCGGCGTCTGCCCCCACCACATCCTGCTCGATCACGTGGGCTGCTGCGATCACAACCCCGGCAAAGGCAAGATGAACCCCCCGCTGCGTGACCCTGCAGCCCGCCAAGCGTTGTGGCAGGCGTTCGCCGACGGCCACATTCCCATTCTCGAGTCGGACCACGCGCCGCACACCAAGACCGAGAAAGCGGAGGACTTCCACAAGGTCCCAGCCGGCGTCCCTGGCGTCGAGACACTGTTGCCTGTGATGCTTGCCAAGGCCGTTGCCGGCGAGGTGTCCTTCCCCTTGGTCGTCGAAGCGGCCACCCGCGCCCCCGCCGATTTGCTAGGCCTCTCCGATCGTGGCCGGCTCGAAGTCGGTGCCCGCGCGGATTTCGCCGTCTACGACTTGGTGCCGCAACCAATTGACGAATCCAAGCTGCACAGCAAGTGCGGTTGGAGCCCCTTCGACGGCATGGATGCCATCATGCCGAGCCACACCTACCTGGCCGGCGAAGCCATCGTTGCCGACGGAACCTTGCTGGCCAAACCGGGAAGTGGCCAGCCCTTGTTCCCCTTGCCATGAACTGGCTGGTGGAGCTCGTCGAAGGCATTCCGCCCGCCATCGCCGTGATGCTGCTTGCCTTCAGTCCCGTCGGCGAAGTGCGCGTCAGCATTCCCGTGGCGATGCTCGTCTACGACATGGGTTGGGGCGAAGCCATTGTGTGGAGTCTCATTGGCAACCTCGCAGTGGCGCCCGTGGCTGCTTGGTTGTACGTCCAACTCGAGCGGATCCTGCGTCGGGGGGAACAAGCAAGCCGGTGGCTGGATCGATTGTTCGAGCGCACGCGCACCAAGAACTCGGCACGGGTCGAACGGATGCAAGAAGCTGCCGTGGCGCTCTTCATCGCGATTCCCATCCCTGGAAGTGGTGCATGGACTGGCGTCCTCGTCGCCCATGTGTTTGGCTTGACGTGGAAGAAGGCCTGGAGCTACTACTACTCGGGCGTCGTCATCGCAACCTTCCTGGTCGCGGTGCTTGTGCAGACGGGTCGTTGGGCGCTCTGATTACGCCGTGCCAAAGCCGGCCGCGTCAATCGCGGCGACGAGGTCTTCCTTCGTCGTGCCTGGCTTGACGGCCACCCTGGTCGGGCCGGCCACGTCGACGCGGACGGCGGCGACGCCGGGCACGTCCTCCAAAGCCCGCGTGACGGCCGCCGCGCAGCTGCCGCAAGTCATGCCGGTCACGTTGAGTTCGATTTTTTCCTTCTTGCCAATCAGGCCCATGACGGTTGATTTGCCGCCGTGACTTTCTTCCTTGCCCTTTGCATATGCAAACCTGTGTTGGATGAACTGGATCGGCAATTGCTCCACTTGCTCATGGAGGACGCGCGCCGCAGCCATCGCGCCCTGGCCCGCGACGCCGGTAGCACGCAACCCACTGTGACCGCGCGCATTCGGCGCATGGAGGAAGCAGGCATCATCCAAGGCTACACGCTGCGATTGGACGACGACGCCTTTGGCGGCGACCTCGACGGGCCGGTTCACGTGGCGTGCCATTGGTGCAAGCGGCGCACCCTCGATCCGGTCTGGACCACGATTTCCGGTCGCCGGCATCCCATGTGCTGCACGACCTGCGAAGCCGCGTTCAAGGCCAAGGATGCGCAATTGCGCAAAGGCATCTAAGGCGCGCCGCCGTCGGCCCGTCGTGGCCGAAAAAACCGTGCGCTACGGCTGGGTCTGGATCGTCTTTCTTGCGGTCACGTTCACGGGCGCCGGCCTCATGTTCTCCGAATCGCCCGACGATGATTGGCTTGGCCTCGGACTCATCGTGCTCCCGCTCATCATCATGGGCGCGTTGATGGCGCTCTACTACTGGAAGAGCCGCCAAATCTAGCTATTTGAGGCCCAAGTCGCCGGCCAACTTGTCCATGCCACGGCGCACGCTGCGGTAGCCGCGCTTCAACTCCGCGTACAGCTCCGGGTGCTTGGCCAATTGCTGCCCGATTTTCTTGTCCAATTCGTACTGAAAGCCTTCCGCGTGTTTCTCGAAGGCTTCACGAAAATCGGCGCCCAATTGTCGAAACGCCTTGGCAGCTTCCTTCGTGATGTCCGCAGCCGTCGGTTCGTCTCGCACAAATGATGCAGGGCCTCGTGCGGCATGAAACTAGCGCAGGCCTCAAGACGGGCGGCCAGGTTCTGCGACTGTGGCGCGCAATGCCTACGTGACGATCAGTTTGGCCCTCGGCGTCTTGGCCGTGGTGCTCCTTTCCATTGGCGCCTACCAATTCGGCGTCGCCGTGGTGGACATGGATCCCAGCGATGCCAGCAACTACGACAATGCCCAAGCTGCAACCGATCCAGCCGAGCGGGATGCCCTCAAGGCGGAGCGCGGCGAAACGGCGACGATTGCGTGGGCCTTGGTCACCGGTGCCGGGGTCATCGGATTGGCCGGTTTGGTCGTTGGCTTGATGGCGCCGCCACGGGATTGACGTGGCGCCCCCAATGCCCTGTTGGGCATCTGGGTCCGGAACGCTTTGCGTTCCTCGCTTGCCTCACTTTCGCAAGCTCAAGCGAGTCAAGCGGACGCGCAGGGATTCGTCCGACAGGGCTTCGCCCTCTCTACGGACGCGCAGGGATTCGAACCCCGGTCTGGGCCTCCGGAGGGCCCGGTGATATCCAAGCTACACCACGCGTCCAAGCGGCCACAGGCCGCTTGGACGCCGAGGAGGCACAACGTGCCTCCGAGTGCGTCTGTGCCCGTGGACTTGGCCGCCGACTTGACCGCCCGATAAGACCCTTGGCCTTAGTCGCGCGTGACGTGAATGTCCAAGCCTTTCTTGAACCACTTTCCCAGGCTCTTCTGAATCGTTTGGCGAATCTTGTCGGCTTCCTTGTCGCTCACGTCGCCCTCGATGGTCACCTTGAAGGTCTCAGCCATGGCCTTCGATTGACGAGGTGAGGAAAAAGCCGCTGGCGGCGCCGGCCTTTTCAAGGCGCGCCATGTCGGCCGCCACGTGACCCATTGGGCAGACGTGGAAGCCGCATCCCTCCTGGAAAAGCACGATGGCAAGATCGTGTTCGCCACGGCCATCACGCCCAGCGGCCCGATTCACGTCGGCAACATGCGCGAGGTGCTGACCAGTGAAGCCATCTTCCGCGCGGTCAAGGACGCCGGCGGCGACGCCGAGTTCATCTACATCGCAGACGACTATGATCCTCTGCGCAAGGTGTACCCGTTCCTGCATGACAGCTACCAGGAACACGTGGGCAAGCCGCTGCGTGAAATCCCCTGCCCGGACGAGGGCGGACGGCCCAACGGTTGCGGCGCCCACGATTCCTACGCCGCGCACTTCCTCGAACCCTTCCTTGGCAACCTGCATGAACTCGGCATCGCGCCGACGGTGCTGAGTGCCTATGACATGTACAAGGAGGGTCGCTACGCCAAGACCATCGAAATGGCCATGGCGCGACTGCCGGAGATTCGCGAGATCATCGAACGCATCAGCAAGCGCCAACTGGCCCGGGCCTGGAGCCCATTCAACCCGCAATGCCCGACCACGGGCAAGATCGGCGATGTGCGGGTCACGGGCATTGAAGGTACCCTGGTGACCGCCGAAGGCCCGGCCGGAGAATTCACGGTCGACGCCACCGAGCCTGGCACTGGAAAACTTGCATGGCGCATCGATTGGCCCGCACGATGGACATTCCTCGATGTGGGCTTCGAAGCCAGTGGCAAAGACCACCGCGCCGCCGGCGGCAGCTGGGACACGGGTGTCGTCATCTGCAAGGACATCTTCGGGCACGAGCCGCCCACGGGCTTGATGTACGAATTCCTGAACCTGAAGGGCAAGGGCGCGATGCACAGCAGCAGCGGCGTCGCCGTGAGTGCCGCCGACATGTTGCGCATGACGCCGCCGGAAGTCCTTCGCTACCTCTTGATGCGCCAATCGCCGCGCAAGAGCATCGACTTCGATCCGGGCCTTGGCGTCATGAACCTCGTCAATGAATTCGATCGTTTCGAACGCATCGCATGGGGTCAAGAAGACAATCCGGGCACGTTCACAGAAGTTGAGCGGACGTACGAGCTGAGCTGCCCGCACGGAAAGCCCGATCATCTGCCCAACAAGGTCGCGTACAGTCATCTCGTCACGGTCAGCCAAATGGCGGACACCGTAGAAGGCGTCGAAGCCATTCTGCGCCGCAGTGGCGAACTGACTGGCGACTTGGACGCCCACGACCGCCGCGAACTCGAAGAACGCGTCGCCCATGTTCGATTCTGGCTGGAGCGCTTTGCGCCGGACAATGTGCGCTTCCAAGTGCAGGCCGACCGGCCGTACCGCAGCGAAGACGACGCTGCCATCCTAAGCGACGTCCACGATGCCCTGCGTGGCTTGGCGACGTGGGATGGCGGCGCCATTCACGACGCCCTGTACGAAGTCAAGGAATCGCGCGACATCAAGCCCAACGAAGTCTTCGGGCCCGTGTACCGCGCCATCCTGGGCCAAGACCGCGGCCCCCGCGCCGGGTTCTTCCTAGCCAGCCTCGAACGTGAATGGGTTTTGGCCCGACTGGCAGCGTAAACCTTTCACCAACGGGTCGGTCCGCCAAGATATGCGAACCCTGGTCGCCCTTCTGGTCCTGACCGCCCTGGCTGGCTGCACCCAGATTGAAAGCGAGGCGACCATCATCATCGAATTCAGTGGACAAAATCGCGGTGTCCACGACTTGGAGACCCGCGTCCTGTTTGACGAAGGCGACCGTCCAAGTCACGACGATTACGAGGGCCGCGACGTCGCGCATCCGGATGCCTACACCGTGCACGACCTGCTCGTCGATTGGAATGGCGCTCACGCGGTTGGCTTGAACTATTTCGACGGCCTTGGTTACGCCTTGGACAGCCTCTTCGGGGTCCACAGTGACTTCCAAGGTGCATGCTGGTTCTGGAGTGTGCTCATCAATGGCGAGCCTGCCATGACGGGCATCAGCACGACGCCTGTGCAAGATGGCGACGTGGTGACTTTCCGTTACACGAACTGCTGGCAAGAACCGAGTGAAAGCCGCCTCGTGTTCGACTTCGATGGCGAGCGCCCGGAGATTCAAATCGATCTCGCCTATGATCGCGTGTCTGCGCCCAGCGCTCCCGAATATGAGGGGCGCGACGTGAATCATCCGGGCAATTTCACGGTCCACGATTTGATGACGCAGTGGGGTGGCTACAATCAATTGAACCTCACGTACTTCGACGGACTTGGGTACGCCGTGCAAGGCGTGCTTGGCGTCGAGGGGGCCTTCGACGAGGAGACGTGCCGATTCTGGGCCTTGTCCATCAACGGCGTGGCCAGCGACGTCGGCATGAGTGTGGCCCTCGTGCGGGATGGCGACGAAGTGGTCTGGACCTACACCGATTGTAGTTAGCCGAGTAGATCCACCAGATCTGCGGACTTGCCTTCGAATTCTTCGGCCTTCTCTTGGGCCGTCTTGCGACGCCGCTCCTGTTCTTCCGTGCGGAACTGCACGCCGCCTTCCGCGACGATCTTGCCGTCCACTGTGGCACTGGTGTACATTTCCACGTTTTCGGCGTGGAGGTCGCCCAGGACTTGGCAGCCTTCCCCGACGATGACGGTGCCCGTTGCGCGGAGATCGCCTTCGACCTCGCTCTCCGGCATCAACGTCACGTCGCCTTCGACCTTCAGGGCGCCGTGAATCTTCGTCTTCTCACCGATGACCGTGTCGCCCTTGACGGTCAGGTTGCCAAGGATGCGGCAGTCGTCACCGGCGTCGAGGCCGCCCTTGATCAGGCTGCTTTGCAGGTCAATCTCGGAACCGTCCGGGACGAAGAGGTAGATTTCACCTACGGCAATTTCCTCGTCGTCGGCGTCTTCCAATTCCTTGAGAATCCGGTCGACTTCCTCGGATTGCCCCATGCGAAGCAGCTCAAGCAAGTAGATGAAGATGTAAATCAGGACGGGCACCGGATTGCGCTTGTTGACCCAGCCTTTGGCCTTGAGTTGGCCCGTAATGCGGACGTCGTCGCCCACATCGAGGTCGCCTTCCAGGGCCAAGTCGCCTTGGACGAAGCAGCGCTCGCCGAGGTAGGCGTTGGCGCCACAGGTGATGTCACCAAGCACGTGGCTGGACTGGTCCAGGCGCAAGTCGTCGTCGCAGCGGATTTCGCCGTCGATTTTGACGCCTTGGCCGGCAAAGACGCGTCCGTCGGTTTGGATGCCGAAGCCGCACTGAACGTGGTTCCCCAGGATGAGGTCGCCCGAAGTGACGATGGTGTGCTCTTCGAACCTCGTGCCGTCTGGCAGCACGAGCGTCCGCTTATCGAACGCCATGCGTGTGCATCCCTTAGGATTCGAAGCCGGTCAGGGTTGAAAGGGTTGCGAACCCGGGCAACGGCCAAGATGGGGGTCGGGATGACCTGCTATGGAGCCGCAGAAGCAAGGTTTGGTGTTCCTCGCTGGTGGATTGGTCCTGCTGTTGGTGGGTGCCGGCCTCTTTGTCGCCGCCGGCGATGGCGTGGAGCGCAATTGCTTCGCCTACGTGTTCTGCGACACCTACGATGGAGCCGGCGCGGGAGCCGCCCATGCCTTTGGATTGATGTTCATGGCCGTCGGCGGCATCAGCGTCGTGTGGGGGCTGCTGGTCTATTTTCTGGCGCCGAAGATTCTCGCCGAAGCGGCCGATTGAAGTGGCAGCCCCGCCTCGCCGGCACATGACTTGGAACCGCCTGCGTTGGACGCTGCTGCTCGTCGGCATCAGTGTCATGGTGCTTGGCACCACGCCCATCTTGCTTTTTGTGGCGGCGTTTGAGCTTGGCGGATTTCTGGGCGGCATGGCCTTCGTGGGCGCCTTGCTGCTGAGTCCGATGCTGCTTCTGTTGCGCCTTGGCATCTTGATTTTGGGAGCCGTTTGGAAGGGGCAGCAAGTCGTGGTCATGGGTCGCCAATGGGGTCAGGCGCGACAACCGCCGCGCGATCCAAACGTCATCGACGGCGATTTCGAAGACGAACCCTAACGTCGTCGCTCCGCGCCAACAAACCGCAGTCGTGGACTGCGACATCCAAGCAACACTAGCAGCGCCTCAGCTTCCTCCCGGATGTCGGCCAAACCCGGCGACGGCGTGCGTCGCTCGTCGTCATCCGACCAGCGGCCTTCGACGTGGACCTCCAAATGCACCTGCGGTCGTGGCCGCTCGGGCAGGAGCCGGAGCTTGGCAAACGTGGGTCCTTCCAGGAGCTTTTGCTCGGTGCGCAGGAAGACAGCCCAGCCTTTGTCGTGGATGTCGTAGGACCAACGCGGCAGGCGCACGTCGCGAAGGACGCGCTCGTCCCAAGTCGGTCCGGCCGGATCCAAGAGGAACGTGGCTTCGTAGGTGAAGACGAGCCAGGAGCGACGCACGGTTTGCGGCATTGCGGCGTCCCTGAAAGCTTGGCCCTTTAGATGCAGAGGTTCATTTCACTGCCGAGGCTTTCGCCGGTTCCGGCATCCACGAGGGCGTTCCATGACGGTCCCTGACAATGGTCCGCCTCGTCAGGCACTTGGATGCGCACCACCCAAACGGCGGTGCCGTGCCGTGCTTCCAACCAGGGTCGAGCCTCGATGATCTCTGCATCTGGTTGGGCGCATGCTGGGTAGTTGCTCGCCGCCTCGAGTGCCACCGTTTCATTCACGTGGTCTGCAGGAAGCGCTTGCCATGGGTGAATCCAAACCTCGGTCTGGGGATATCCGCGCCACGTGGTCATGGTCGACGACACGTGGCCGTCGCGGTCGTTGACGGTTGGATGCCCCTTCGCGTGTTGGTACCGCGTGTCGAAGCTGAGGGCCCCGTCAGGGTCCACGAATTCCCGGAACACGCCTTGTTGCGCCGTGGTTGCGTTCCATGTCCAATCGTCCTTGACAATGGAAACCGTCGCCGGCGCTGCGTCTGGCGGGTAGAGGTGGAATGTTGCGCCGTCGGCATCGATGATCCAGCCGTGTTGGGTTCCATCGGCGCGGTGGTATGGCGTCGCGTTGGCTTGGCTCGTGTCCAGTCCCAAGCCGAGGCCGATGTGGTGGATGGCCATGTCGGCACCTTGATCGAACGGGTGCATCAAGGGTGCAGGCGTGGACGGTGCGCCTTGGGCGCATGCGTCGGGGGGCCATGGCGTCGGCTCGAGGGTGGCGTTGGCAAGGGTGGCAAGCCCTGGCGACATGGTCGGAATTGCCTCGTTGATGGCGGGCTCTGGCGTGATGCATCCGGCAAGGAGCACGAGGAGGAGCCAACGCATACGGCGCGAACCCTCATGCGCGATGTAACGCTTCGTCTAGGCGGAGCGAACCGTTGTCTTCGCACGGCCGTCCGAGGCCGGCCGCGGTCCTACAAGGTTCACTCGGCTTATGCCGAGCGAACCGTTGTCTCTTTGTCGATGAAGTCGACGTTGACCTGGCGCTTCTTGCCCTTGAAGAAGTTGCGAACCCCGTTGCGCGCGCGAAGGGCCGTGTCCTTAGGCACTGCGAAGCTGGCGGCGTCGGCTTCAATCTTCAAATCGCCAATGGCGTGGTCCGCGAGGCCGCTGCCCTTTTGGACGAGGCGGTGGAGCTTGTAGGGCGTTAGGCCGATGTCGGCGCCGGCGTCCATGCGGATGTGGACGTTGCCGTACTTGTCGGCCAATTCGTCCCAGTCAATCTTGTGTTCGACCTTGTCGCGGCCCTTCTTGCGGGCGGGGACGTCGGCTTCCTCGATTTGCATCCCGATGAGCATTTCGATTCGCTTCAGGATGGATTTGTCGTCGAGGCCGACGAAGCTGACGGCCTTGCCGTCGCGTCCGGCGCGGCCCGTGCGGCCGATGCGGTGGACGTAGGATTCGGGTTCCTTGTCGGGCAGGTCCCAGTTGACCACGTGGGTGATGCGGTCAATGTCCAGGCCGCGGGCGGCGACGTCGGTCGCAACGAGAATCTTGATGTCGCCCGCGTCGAACTTCTCCAGAACCTTCTCACGCTTGGATTGCGGCAGGTCGCCGTGCAAGGCATCGGCGCTGTACTTCCAGCGGTTGAGGTCGGAGACGAGGCGATCGCACATGCTCTTGGTTGCGCAGAAGATGATCATCAAATCGATGTCTTCCTCGGGCGAGTCGAGCAAGCGCGTGAGGGCCCAGTGCTTGTTGCGCCGGCCGACGCCGTAGTATTGCTGGGTGATGGCCGGAACGGTGAGTTCGTCGGCACTGACGCGCACGACCTTGGGGTCGGTCATGAAGCGGCGACTGATGCTCTTGATTTCCTCGGGCATGGTCGCCGAGAAGAGCATGGTTTGCCGGTCCTTCTTGTGGGGGAGGCGACGCAGGATCCATTCCATGTCGTCGATGAAGCCCATGTCCAGCATGCGGTCGGCTTCGTCCAGCACGACGTATTTGCAGCTGCTCAAGTCGAGGTTGCCGCGCTCCATGTGGTCCATGATGCGGCCGGGCGTACCGACGACGAGGTGGACGCCGCGCTCGAAGGCTTTCTCCTGCGGCTCGTAGGCAGCGCCACCGTACACGCAGACCATGTCCAGGTCGCGTTCGCCGGCCAGGCGCTCCATTTCGTCCTTGATCTGGATGGCCAGTTCACGCGTCGGTGCAAGGACCAAGCCTTGCGGGGCGCGGGTTTCGGGGTCGTAGGTTTCCAAGAACGGTAGGCCGAAGGCACAGGTCTTGCCGGTGCCGGTGCGGGCCTGACCAATGACGTCGCGGCCCTTGATGGCCCAAGGGATCGCGTTTTCTTGAATCGGGGTCGGGTGCTCGAAGCCGATGGCGTCGAGGGCTTCCAGGGTTTCCTGGCTCAGGGGCAGGTCGCGGAACGTGGCTTTGAGGTCCACTTGCGGGGGGACGCGGTCTTCCATGTGATCACATGCCGCGTCCTTCCTGCGGCCGACGATCAGGGTCGGTGCGAAGTGCCCACGCGGCGGGGCTCATTCCTGGCGACGCCGGTCCCGGGATATAAATCACGGGGGCGGCAATTCGAGGCCGTTGACGTGCCCGAAGAAGCGGCGAACCGTCTCCCAGAACCAGGCAGGGTCTTGGCCTTCGAAGTGGGTGTGGCCGCCCCAGTTGGTGACCAGGACTTGCACGTTGGGCTGATCCTTGGCGTAGCGCTCCATGCGGCGAGCGTGGCGCACCGGGACGACCGGGTCGTCGGTGCTGTGGACCAGGAGCGTGGGCTGGTCAATCATGCTGGTTTTCCACTTGGGATTGGCAATTTCGACCAGTTCATCGAAGGACTGCAAACCGTTGACCTTGGCGGCGTCTTCCATGTAGTCCTTGAAGTTCTCGTAGGCGCCGTAGCTACGAAACCGGAGCATCTTGCGAAATCCGGTCCACTGCATGTGGAATGGATCGGTCTTGGGTGGCTCCGTGCTGATGTAATTGACGGCATCCTTGACGTCGACGAAGGCACTGAAACACAAGGCCCCGCCGTGGAGCCAATGGGTGCCGCTGCGGTTGTCGTGGGCCAAGGCATTGAGGGTCGCGGCACCGCCCATGGATTCGCCAAGGACGCCGACCTTGTCCACGCCCGCATTCTCAATCAAGTGGCGCGCGGCGGCCAGGACGTCGAATTGCTCCTTCCATCCGCCCGTTGCGATGCCCTTGGATTCGCCAAATGCTCGCATGTCAATCACGACAATTGGGATGTTCCATGCACGCCACAACCGCAGGGCTCGGCGCTTGTGAATCGTGTCGTCTTTGCTGCTGAACATGCCCGGCACAATGACGAGGCCAAAGGGCGCGGGCTCATCCACGGGACCATACCAGGAAGCGACGCTGACGCCGTCCTCCGTCGTCAACCAATGGTGTTGCCATGGCTTTGGATATGGATTGACGCGCCGGAAGAAGCCCGATGCATCGGGGCGACTGTGGCCCAGGAAGTCAAAACCTCGTTTCACCCGGAACCACCAGTTGCGTGGATGGTTTTCGGCCACGGGCTCCTCGGGCAAACGGGCCAGTTCATCGCGCAGGGGCCGAAGGTCGGTCAATATCGGCTCATCGCGGGTTCGTCGAAAAAACATGCTACCTCATCGCGATGCGAATCGCGGCATCCGTGTGGCGACTCTGGGTGACGGAGCTGTGCGGCGTGCTCCCGGCTTCGGAGACGATGCGGGTCGGCAGTTCGGGCCACGCCTTGCGCAGACGCCGACACAAGTCAATGCCCACGTCGGGCGCGCCATCGCCCACGCTGGCTTGCCAACCTGTCAGGGCCGGGCGCCATGCCAGGATGCGCTCGACGGCTGCCTCGACGCCGCGGACTTGCGTGGTCCAGTACACCCACCCTCCGACCAAGACCGCGAGGCCGATGGTCTCTCCGGGATCGACGCCGAGCACCACTTGCTTGGTGTCTCGGGAATCCCACACGCTGAGCGCGGCCAGCCACGTGGCTTCGACGTCCGCTTGCACGGCCACGCTGCGCGCATCGCCAGCAGGCCCATCCAGCAGCACTTGGACGGCGTCCGGGACCTCGTCACCTGGCCGCAGGCCCAGCAATAGGACGCCTTGGGCCTCGAAGAAGGGCGCCAATTCGTGGTAGAGACGAAAATCCTGGGTGACCAGGGCCACGGGGCGGTTGATGCGGGCACCAATCGGTCCAGTCAGGCGAGGCGATTCGAGGGTTGGTTCATTTTGATTGTCCAAAGTCCTTTGTCGACTGAGCGACGTCGCGTGTTGATGAGCCGTATCGATGATCCGCGCTTGGCGCAACGGGTCCAGGCGTTTCCGGAGTCCGTGATTCGCAGCATGAGCCAAGTGGCCGCCAAGCACGGCGCCATCAACTTGGGTCAGGGTTTCCCGGACTTTGACCCGCCGCAAGAGATCATGGATGCGGCCAAGCAAGCCATCGACGACGGCTTCAACCAATACGCCGTCACCTGGGGAGCGCCGGCGTTGCGTGAAGCGCTTGCCCACAAGTTGCAGGACTTCAATCGCATCGAAGCCCATCCGGATCAGAACATCGTCGTGACCTGCGGCGCCACGGAGGCCATGATGGCGACGCTTCTGAGCATCATTGAGCCTGGCGACCGGATCATCATCTTCGAGCCGTTTTACGAGAATTTTGGACCCGATGCCATTGTGAGTGGCGCCGTGCCAATTCATGTGCCGTTGTTGGCCCCTGATTTCCAACCGGACCCTGATGCCATGGCGGCGGCGTTCGCCCAGAAACCCAAGGCCGTGATTGTGAACACGCCTGGCAATCCGACGGGCCGCATCTTCACCGACGCCACCCTACGCCTCATCGCCGATCACTGCCAGGAACACGGCACGATTGCGGTGACCGACGAAATCTACGAGCACATGGTGTATGATGGCAAGCATCACACCAGCCTTGCGACTGTCGGGGACATGCACGAGCAGACCGTCACCATTGGAGGCTTCAGCAAGACGTACAGCATCACGGGTTGGCGCCTGGCCTACACGGCGGCGCCCAAGACGATCACGGATGCGATCAAACGGGTGCATGATTTCTTGACCGTCGGCGCCGCCCATCCTTTGCAGATCGCTGGCGTCACGGCGCTGAATATGCCCGCGAGCTACTACACGTGGCTTCGCGACACCTACCAAGAAAAGCGGGGCATTCTCTTGGATGGGCTGGAGTCGGCTGGCTTCCAGTGCCATCGCCCGGATTCGGCGTACTACATCATGGCGGACTTCAGCCAGATTCAGCCGAACCTGAACGACACCGAATTCGCCATGTGGCTGACCCAAGACATCGGCGTGACTGCGATTCCTGGAAGCAGCTTCTACGCGCAGAAAGACCTGGGTGGCCACATGGTTCGGTTTGCCTATCCCAAACAAGAGGCGACGTTGCAAGCGGCGGTGGAACGGTTGGAGGCGATTGCCTAATCGACGGCCACGACTCCGAAGATGATGCGTGGTGGTGTCTTGTGGAATGCTTCCACCGTGTCCTGAATGACGCCTTCAGGGAACATGCATGCGATGTTCAAATTCACGCGGTGTCCCGGCGTCACATCGAAGTGTTGGAATGGGATTGCATAGGGGCAGTTGCTACTCATCCAACCACTTGGTTCGCCGAGTGCATTGTACGTGGTTCGATTCACGGTCCAGCCGATGCGATCCGTCGAAATGGCCACGTTGCCTTCGTTCGTGAACCAAACCGAATAGACGCGGCACTCTAGGGATTCATCTTGGCTTTGCCTGCAAGATGCGGGGTACGTGTAGTGGTGGCTGAATTCGAGGCTGCCATCGACCACGGCGTCCAGATTCGCCGTTTCGATCGGGCTATGGCTGCACCCGGCAGCGAGGAACAATGTCGCGATCAGCATCCAGCGCATGCGCAACCATGCGGTCCTTTTCAAATAAAGTTGGAGGAAAGGAAAATGGATTGTTGAATGGCTATGCCGTCGCCGTGACGGTTACCGTGCCACTGCCCGAGTACGCGTAGGCGCCCACGTAGACCCAACCGTTGGGCACGTTGGCCAGACTGCATGACTCATCGTTGCCACTCTGGTATGGGCGGCAATCGTAATCGCTGGTCGTCGGCGCGCCGCCGATCTTGACGTACAGATCCGCATCGAGACTGCAACTGAACAAGCCGCAGCTCGGGCCGGTCATGTCCACGTCAACAGTGCCGTCCTGGACGCAGATTTTGCCGTACGCCCATTGGCCGTTGCCGAGGTTTCGGTCGTAGCTTTGGCCACTTTGTAGGATGGCCACGCCGTCACCGTTGTCTGCGCAACCGGCAGGCGTCGTCGTGACCGTCACGGTGCTGCTGGTGCTGTCCGAGCCGCCGTTGCCATCGTCGACGGTCAGGGTCACGGTGTAGGTGCCGGCTGCCGCGTAGGTGTGGCTTGGGCTGGCGCTCGCGGCCGTGTTGCCGTCGCCGAAGGTCCATGCGTAGCTCAGACTGTCGCCGTCGGGGTCGCTGCTGGCGCCGCCGTTGAACGCGCAGGCCAAGTCGTTGCAGCTGCTGCTGAAGCTCGCCGTCGGGTCCTGGTTCGCTGGCGGTGCACCCTGGCCGTTGTGGTCGGCGGTCAAGGTGATGGTGCCGCTGCCGCTGTACGGATCGACGAGGATGCTCACGTAGCTGCCACTGGCGCTGAGCGTGCAGGATTCGCTGTTGCCACTCGCATACGGTCGGCAGTCGTAGTTGCTGCCGCTTGCCCGGCTGCCGACCTTGACGTGCAGGTCTGCATCGAAGCTGCATCCGGTCAGGCCGCAGCCCGGTCCGGTCATGGTCACCGTGATGCTGGTGGCATCGCTTGGGACGCAGATTTGGCGCCAGACATTGCCGTTGACCACGATGCTTTCCGCTTGACCATCGGTGAGTTCCAGGTCGCCAAAGCCGGCGCCGCAGCCGCCGGTCTGGCCCGTGCTCACGGCGACGCTTTGACTTGCCGTGTCCGTGGCTTGGCCATCATTGGCCGTCAGCGTGACGGTGTATGTGCCGGCGGCGGCGTAGGTGTGGCTCGGGTTGCTGCCGGTCCCGGTACTGCCGTCGCCGAAGTCCCACGTGAAGGTGAGGCTGTCGCCGTCCGGATCGGTGCTTCCCGTGGCGTCCAGGCTGACGGTGAGGTCGTTTGTTGATGCCGTGAAGGCTGCGTTCGGTGCACCGTTGCCGGGGCCACCGCCACAGGTCATCTGGTTGACGATGTGGTCGATGCGCAGCAAGCCGTGGCCGTAGATGTTGTCGAAGCCATTGGCACCGAGGTCTTCGGCGGTGTTCTGCATGAGGCTGCGCAGGGCGGTGTGGCTGATGTTGGGATCACAGCTCAAGGCAAGCGCGAGGGCGCCGGCCACGTGCGGGGTTGCCATACTGGTGCCGCTGAGACTGTCGTAGTCACTGTTGCCGCCGTTGTAGGTGCTCCAGACGCTGCTACCGCCGGCCACGATTTCCAGTTCGGGCCCGCCGTTGCTGTAACTGGCGCGGCTCTTGCTGCTCGTGAGCGCGCCGACCGCGATGGCGTTGGCGTAGGCTGCAGGATAGTTGACGCCGTTGTTGCTGGAGTCGTTGCCGCTGGCGGCGACGACGAGCACGCCCTTGTTGTAGGCGTAATTGACGGCGCTGTTGCCGGCGTTCGAGTAGCCGCCACCGCCGAGGCTCATGCTGATGATGTGGGCGCCTTGATCGGCGGCATCCATGATGGCGGCGTTGATGTCGCTGCTGCTGCCACTGCATTGTAGGTTCAGGAAGCCGCCCGTCGGGCCGAGCACCTTGTGGTGGATGATGCTCGCTTGGCTGACGCCGGCGACGCCCTTGCCGTTGTTGGTGACGGCTGCGACGGTGCCGCTGACGTGGGTGCCGTGGCCGCAGTCGTCGTTGGGGTTGCTGTCGTTGTTGACGTAATCGTAGCCGCCGATGTAGTTGGCTGCCAAATCTTCGTGGCTGGCCCGGATGCCGGTGTCCAGCACGGCGACGATGATGTCGCTGCTGCCGTAGCCGACGGTGCTCCAGGCCGCGTGGGCGCCCATTTGGGCCGGGCCGTATTGATCGCTGTAGCGGCTGTCGTTGGGCACTGCGGCGACGGTCATGATGGCGTCATCTTCAATGTAGGCGACGTCCAAGCCGGCGAGCGACGTTCGCAGGGTCACGAGGTCGTCCGCGGCCAGCACGAGATAGTCTGCCCGGGGCTCCACGCGCAGTACTTCATGGCCGCGCAGCCATTGGCCGGGTTCGGTCTCAGGCAGGTCGTGGAAGCCCACAATGGCTTGGCCCAAACTGGTTGGAAGTCGTTCAGTTTGCGTGTCGATGTCCATGCCGGCTGCCAGGGGCGCCAGGGCGAGGATCAAGGTCAGGAGAATGACGCGTTGCATCGGGTCAGTAGGAACGGGGCGGGCATATCAAAGCCCCCAGGCGGCACCCGATTATCGAACGCTCAGAATCGCTTGCGGCTATAGTAGCGCCAAGTGTCCGGTGACCTTGTCGAGGGTGCTCTCGTCCGCCGGACCAATGCCGAGCACGGTGATGGTGCCCGGCGCAATTTCCGTGTGTCCGGCGTCCTTGATCAGCGCCGTCGTCAAGCCGGCACGTTCTGCGACGGCCTTCAATTCGAACAACTCACGCTCAGAGCCGCCCTTCAAGACGGTCTTCTTCTGGCCGCGCTGGTGCCATGCATCAAACGTCTTGCGGTCGTACTTCATGCACTTGAGCGCACAATCCACGCTGGCATGGCCTGCCTGCGCGGCGAGCTTTCCCTTGCTGAGATTGAGGTCCTTGCGGGTGACGATGACGAGCTTGTGGCTCATTCCTCTTCGTCGTCCTGGCGGGCCTTCATGGCTTCCAAGGCGGGGGCCTTGACGTCCTCGCTTTTGGTCAAATCGCTGGTGACCTGGTCATCCTTGCCTTTGGTGTTGGCTTCGTGCCATTCGCTGCCGGCGGCCAGGGCGGCCTCCCAGTCGACGTCGGCGATGACGACTCCGTCGCCGTGCAGCTTGGCGGCGCTCAGAGGTACGGCCTTGTAGATGCCGGCCTGTTTCAGAATCAGTTGCTCGCCATCGATGCTGACCGTCTCGCCGACGACGCTGCCTCCTTGGACAGCGAACTTGGAGAGCCAACCGGCGGCGTCTTCGTCGCTGTCATGGCTGGGGCCTTCCGAATCGCGGCGCTGGCGCTCTTCCTTCGCCTTCATGTTGTTGTACGACACGACGGCAAGCAGCAACACGAGCAGCAAAGCCAAGGTGTACAGGGTGGAGCGGTCTTCCAGCATCCTGGCCTTCGAAGTCGGCCGGATTTATAGCGCCACCACATGGAGTCCTTGTGGCTTGGCAAGCGATTGTCGCCGTGCTCGTGCTCCTCTTGCTGGTCTTCATCGGCGTGGCAGCGACCTATTACAACCGGTTCGTGACCCTGGCCAACCGCTGCGATGAATCCTGGAGTAACGTCGACACGGAACTGCAACGGCGCCACGAATTGATTCCCAACCTCGTCGCCACGGTCAAAGGCTACGCGGCTCACGAAAAGAGCATCATGGAGCAAGTCACGAAGGCCCGCGCCGCCGCCGTGCGCGCCCGCCGCGATGGACTGCACGACGGCGCCATGGAAGCCCGCCTCTCGGGAGCCCTCGACAAATTGCTGGCCGTCGCGGAAGCGTATCCCGACCTGAAGGCCAGTGACAATTTCCTCGAATTGCAGCGGGAATTGGCGATCACGGAGGACCGCATCCAAGCCGCCAGGCGATTCTACAACGCCAACGTCCGCGATCACCGCAACGCGACCCGGCAATTCCCGGGCACCTTGTTCGCCGCTTGGTTCAAGCCAGCGCCGCAGGATTTCTTTGAAGCGGACGCGCCCGCCGCCGTGCAGGTGCAAATCTGATGGTCGCCGAAGTCTTGGCATTCATCGCCATCGCATTGGTCATTGGCGGCGCATTCGTGTACCAATGGTGGGCGCGCAACCAGCGCATGAAGCGGTTGCAGGCCTGGGCCGATCAACATGGTGCGACCTACGAGCCCATCGATCGAAGCTTGGCCGATGACTTGCCTGGCTTGACGCCGTATGGCATGGGCAGTGGCCGCAAAGCCCGACACGTCATTCGGGGCCGTCACAAGGGCCGGTCGTTCATCGCATTCCAGTACGAATACACGGTAAGCAACGGCAAGAGCAGCACGACGTACTACTTCCGCATCCTCCGCGTTCGTGCGCCGATTTCTGGGCATGGATTGAGCATCCAGCGCGAACATTTTGGCCACAAAATCGCGGACGCCCTCGGCGGCGAGGACATCGATTTCGAGTCAGATGCGTTCAGCAAGCGCTTTTGGGTGCAATGCAAGGACCGGCGCTTTGCCTACGACATCATCACGCCTGAAATGATGGAGTACCTCATGCCCACGCGATTGCATTGGCAATGGTCCGGGCAGACCCTCCAAGTTCACGAGAAAGGGCGGATCGAGCCTCGACTCCTGGATGCCTTGCTCGAGGATGTCGAGGGCTTCCTGGAGCGCCTGCCGCGACACCGACTTGCTTAGGACCCCTCCGGGGGTCGCCGCTTCGTGTACGATGTCGTGGTCGTGGGCGCCGGCCCCGTAGGCAGCAACACTGCGCGCCTATTGGCCGAACAAGGCCACCTCGTTTTGCTCTTGGAAGAGCACCCCGAAGTGGGCATTCCCGTGCAATGTGCGGGTCTCGTGACGCCTCGCATCTTCGAGCACACGCCGTTTGAGATCGGCGACCTGCACCAGAATGATTTGCACGGCGCCGTCATTTACAGTCCCGACGGCAGCGCAGTCCACTTCGAAACGGAAGCCATCCAGGCCCAAGCGATGGACCGTGCGGGATTCGATCAACGCATGGCCCAAGCGGCCCTCGACGCAGGCGTCGAACTGCGCGTTGCGACCAAGGCCGTCGGCGCCGAGCGCGACCCAGGCGGCGTCACAGTCACGCTGCAACATGATGGCAAGCGCGAGGACATCCGCACGCGGGTCATCATCGGCGCGGATGGCGTGCGTGGTAGCGTGGCGCGGTGGTTCGGTTTCCCGCCCATCGCCGAGACGGTCAGTGCCTACGAAGTCGAACTCGACGGGGCGACCTTGCCAGATGGCGCCCGCATCATTCCCATGTTCGCCGGCCGCGGCCAGGCGCCTGGATTCTTCAGCTGGATCATCCCGGTCTCACCCGTCCAGGGTGGCAAGGGTCGCGTGCGCGCTGGCGTCGCGGTCAGTCCTGGCATGAACGAAGCCGCCGCCAAGGCGTACTATGAACGGATGTTCGAAGACCCGGCGAGCAAAGATTACCTCACAGGCACCGCGGAGGTCTACCGCATCATTGGTGGCATCCCCCTAGGCCTGCGCGACCGTCTCGTAGATGACCGCGTGGCCTTGGTCGGCGACGCCGCAGGCATGGCCAAGCCCACCAGTGGCGGCGGCATCTACATGGGCCTCGTCGCAAGCGAACACTTGGCTCAAGTGCTCCACGATGGCCTGAGCCGGGGCCGCTTGGAGCGCAAGCATTTGGCGCGCTACGAGAAGCACGTGCGCAAGGGCATCGCCAAGGAACTACGCAAAGGCGATTTGCTTCGCCGCGTGTACAAGGGCTTCACGGACAGCGACTTGGATCGCTTGGCTCGCTACTGTGCCAAGCCGCGCGTGCGCAGCGTCATTGAGCGCGTCGGCGACATCGATTATCCCAGCCGCCTCGTGCTGCCGTTGACCTTGGCCGAACCACGTTTCATTGGCTTGTTCCTGCGCGGCCTCATGCGCGGAGGTCGTGCCTGATGCCGATGAAGGGTGCCATCGACGTGGTCGTCTACTACACGGCGCAAGACGATCCGCGCAAGAACACGGCGCTCAAGATGAAGAAACACGGCCATGCTCGTGTTCTTGATGATCTCAAGAAGGTGCCTCGCAAGAGCATCCTGCTCAATCCATTTGCCAAGAAGGCGCTGAGCCCGGAGGACTTGCCGGACATGCGACGCCGGGGGCTTGTCGCCTTGGATTGCAGTTGGCGCCAAGCGGAAGAAGCGTTCCCGCTCTTGCAGGGTGAAGTGTTCAGCCGTGCCTTGCCGTTCTTGGTCGCCGGGAATCCGGCCAAGTATGGAACGCCCTTCGAACTGAGTACCATCGAGGCCGTTGCGGCGGGCTTGTACATTGTCGGCGAACGGCGCCAGGCGCGGCGCGTGCTGAGTGCGGTGCCGTGGGCGGACACATTCTGGAAGGTCAACGCGGCGCCGTTTGAGGACTACGCGCAATGCGAGACCAGCGCGGAAATTGTCGAAGCTCAGCTGGCGTACCTAGACTGAGGCGGCGCCATCCCGGGCCAGCCAGTCGGTAAACTGCAGGGACACGGCCGTGTCGCTGCCAATGCCCCAGGCCACCAGTTGGCTCCAGTCAATGGGGGCATCATGCTCCATCCAGACCATGTTCAACGTCGTCTTGGCGCCGCTGTCGCCCGGTGGCACGAACAAGCCGCGAGGAGCGAGGTCGAAGCGTGCCGTCGCGCCGGCGGCGTCCTCGAAGAAGACGTGGATGCCGGCCAGTTGCTCTTGCGTGGTGCCGGGTGCCAAGCCGATGCGGATGCTGGATGTCGCGGCGACCGGCGAGTTGTCCGCTGCGTGTTTCCATGAGATGGTTCCGCCGGGCGTGAACTCGACGTGTGTCTGTGGTGCCGTGCTGTAGGTGGGTCGCATCGGGCAATCGCCGCCGTTGCATCGGCTGGCGCTGACGCCACGGTATTCTGGAATCCACGATGCGTCATCCGGATGGCTGGCAAAGTCTTGGGCAAATTCGGGTTGGGTCACCTGGCTCGACGTTTTGACGTCAAATCCCCACGGAGCCGAGCCTTCCAGAACCGGCCAAGCCGATGCATTGGCGTTCAGGTAGTGATCGAAGAAGGTCGCCATGATGTGTGCGCCCTCGTATTCTTGCTGTCCGGGATCAAGGCGGCCGGAGTCAGCACTGTCGATGTCGCAGTACGGGTCGCCGCGGTTGCTCCAATCATTCTGGTACCAGACCGTGTTGTACCAATTGTGATTGGCGCCCATGTGCAGGAATTGGTGCTTGGGTCCGCCCTGCATGTCATCGTAGGCCCAGGCGCCTTGCAGGTTGCTCACGTCGCCGTCGCAGTACGGCAAAATGGTGGCAAATGGCACGCTTGGCATGCGCCATCGAGCAAAATCCGTGGGTGCCAGGGCCATGATGGCTGCGAAGCGTTCGGGTTCCAGCACGGCGGCTCGGATGACGCCTTCGCCGCCACGGCTGTGTCCCATCAAGCCCACCGTGTCCAGGTCCAGTTGGCTGCGGATGTCCGCAAACGCCTCGCCGGCTGCCATCTCGTCCAGGACGGCGAAGATGATGCGGGCCCGTGCCGTGGCACCGTAGTCGTCGCCGGCGGCGCCCCAGTCGTTGTCGCGGTCGTTGACGTTGTTGGCGTCGACGCTGAAGACTGCGACGCCGCGCTTGGCCAGGGAGTCCGCGAGCATGCGGTAACCACGGTAGCTCTCCACCGAACCGGTGACGGGGGTGGATGGGCATGGCTGGAGGAGAATTTCGGCGCCACTGATGGCACAGGTGCCATGTCGTCCATGCATCAGAATTGCGACGGGGAAGGGGCCCTCGCCAGCGGGCAGCGTCTGTTCGCCGCGAATCTGGATCAGGTACGTCCCCTGGCTTCCCTGGATGGGTTGCACCCCAAGGTCGAAGTCGCTGCGGGCGGTTTGATACGTTGTCGCAGCCGGTGCCTCGCCCGGGCTCGGCGTCGCAGCCGGCGGTTCAGCGTCTTCGACGCAACCGGCAAACGCCACGACCAGCAAGAGTAGAGCAACACGCATCATGATTTCACGGGTGGCTCCGTTCAAGAAGGTGTGGGCCATGTCGATGCATGGATGGGCAACGGGTCATGTTGCGTAAGAACGGGCGACCGGACGTGTTGCAACTGGAGTCGTTCGAAATCGCAGCGCCGGGTCCGGGTGAAGTGCAGATTGCCACGGAATTTTCGGGCATCAATTTCGCGGACCTGGTCATGCGCATCGGCTTCTACCAAGATGCCCCGCCGCTGCCGTTCGTGCCGGGCTACGAAGTCGCCGGGCGCGTGGTCGCAACGGGCGACGGGGTTCGCATGCGCAAGGGCACACGCGTTGCCGCCGTGACGCGGTTTGGCGGGTACAGCAGCCACGTCAATTTGCCCGCAACTGACGTGTTCCAAGTGCCGCGCAGTCTGGGCCTGGACGAGGCCGCGGCGTTCCCCGTGCAGTGGCTCACGGCTTGGGCGGCTTTGCATGAATCGGGGCGCGTGCGGCGTGGCGAGAAGGTGCTCGTCCATGGGGGTGCGGGCGGGGTCGGTTTGGCCGCCGTGGCGTTGGCGCAAGAAGCGGGTTGCCCTGTCTGGGCGACGGCGGGGGGTCCGGTCAAGTGTGCCCACCTGGCCAAGCTTGGTGTCACGGCCATCGATCACATGGATGGCCCGTGGCTTCCCAAAATTGGATTGGATGCCATGGACGTCGTTTTGGATCCGGTGGGTGGCGCCCATCTCAAGGACAGCTTGGCAGCGACGCGTCCAGGTGGCCGCGTGATTGCGTACGGCGGCGCCGACGCGACGACCACGAAGGCCAACCCGTTGCGTGGCTTGCGCATGCTCGCCCAGATGCGGATGAGTGCCATTCCACTTCTCCGGGAATCCAAGGCCTTGATGGGATTGTATCTGTTGAAGCTCTGGGATGCGGGCGTGGATTTGCAGCCGGCCGCGGAGCGCATCATGACGAGCATGGTCGCTGGGACGTTGCCCAAGCCGACGGTGGATTCCGTGTTCGCGGCCGAGGATGCCGCGCAGGCGCACCAATACATCCATGATCGCAAGAACATCGGCAAGGTGCTCCTGCGTTTCGAAGGTTGAGAAGAAGGGGAAAAGGGGGCTTCGGTCGGGCTAGATGCCGCAGCCGTCGAGGTTCTGGTGGTGGTCGGAGCGGGCACTCGCGATGACACAACCACTGGGCAGATCGATGTCGATGCTGTGGTAGCCGATGCCTTCGAGGAATGCGAAACCGGGGCCTGCGGCCACGAACTGGAGGTCCCACGAGCCGACGGGTTCGTCCGCGCCGAAGAACGTGGTCTTGGTGGCCATCATGTCGGCGGGGCTCAAGGTCTCCGTGTAGACGTTGCCGCTTGGGTCCGTTGCCGTGACCTGGTAGACGCCGGCGGCGACGCCCTGGCCCGTGGCCTGTTGGGCGGCGTTGCCCGCCAGATCTTGCAGGATGATGGCGAAGCTGAGGCGGTCGTAGCTGCCGTCGATCTGCACGCTTTCGATGGGCAAGACCGGCGTCGGCGGGAGCAGCGGACTGGCCACGTCGACCGCGCCACCGAGGCGACCATGGAAGAAGATGAGGTCGTGGTCGTGGGGCACACGGACGACGCCTTCGTAGTTGTAGCCGTGGTCGATGATCTCGTAGGAAGCATAGTTGGGGCTGTCCCAGACCTTGATTTCGCCCATGTTCACGTCGTAGATGTACGTCCCGGAACCTTGGCCGCCGGTGGCGTAGATCGTGGCTTCGCCGGTGTCTTCGTTGACTTCGGCGACCGTGAGTTGGAGTGTGTTGGTGGTGCTCTCGAAGTCGGTCGTCCAGCTGTCGCCTTCGAAGATTGGGAAGCGGACCGGCAAGTAGGGGACGTCGTGGGCGCTGTAGGACAGGTCGTCGGCGATGATGTCGCCGTAACCGGGGACGTGCAGCACGAGGACATCGTTGCTGAATTCGTCCACAGGGAAACCGACGAGGTAGTTGCCATGCTCGGTGCCGGCCACCACGCGCAGCACTTCGCGTTCTTCACCCGTGAAGATGTCACTGACGCGGTATTTCCACCATTCACCAATGCGCCACGTCGGCGCGACGGTGAAGTTGCGTTCGCCGGGAGCGGGCGGGTCGCGGGGCAGTCCAACGGCGTCAACGGTCGTGTTGCGCGTCTCGTCGACGTATTGGGGGTCGTTGTTCACGGCCGGCTCGGGCGTCGGCTCGGGCGTCTCTTCGGCGCATCCGGCGAGGGTGACCACGCCGAGCATCATCCACACAAGCAAGGCTCGCATCGCGCTTCACGCCGAATGCACACATTTGACCGTTGCGTGCGTCAGCCTACGACGTGGACTCGCGAAGTGTCACAATCGTCAGAGCCAACGCGGTCACCAAAGCGCCGGCGGCTACCACTGCGAACGTCGTCCAATCGCGCGCCAATGGGAGCACTTCCACCAGGGTCAGCGCGGTGAGGAAGAACAGGAACCCGGCGTTACGGATTTCGCGGACCATGAGCTGCACGGCGTCGCGTTGGACGCGCATCGGTGCCATCGGGAATGCGCCGGAGGCGAGGTTGAAGTCGCGATCCACGAAGATTGGGTCCAAATCCGGTCCCAGATCCAACAGCGCTTGGCCGTCGGGATAGCGAGCGCCAGGCTTGCTGGATTGGCCCTCTCGCCGCTGGGCCAATGCCTCGCTGGATGCCGCGTACGCCCGGCGTCGCAGGGTTCGCAAGCGAAACCCGTCATCCCATTGGATGCATTCGACGTGGATGCGGTCCCCCGGATTGCAACCGAGCAACGCAAAGCCATCCTGCGATAGTCGCACGAGGTTCATCTCGATGTCCGGGACGAAGGCGACGTGAGCGCGGACCGCCATGACGCGCCGGCCGAGAAAGCGGTTCAGCTGGCTGCGCAATCGAGCGCCCAGGGGCACCTTGAGGCGTTCGACCTCCACTTGGATGCCGTCCAGGTTCCGCAGGAAATCCAAGCCAACTGCAGTGCGCAGCTTCTGATCCATTCTCACGTCGTCGGGCGCGACGCGTTCGTCGTAGGCCACACGGGCCATGATGGCCAATCCTTGTGGGCCCGGCGTTCGGCCCATGGATTCGAGCATCCGCGTCACCGTCGGAACCTTACGGGCAATGACGGCCCACCTGCCGATGGTTGCCTTGTGCTGGGGATGCAGCTCAATGAGCAAATCACCGGGGCGGCGGGTGTCGGTGGGTCGGACGTTCAGTTGCATGCAGGATGATAGACCAGGGCGTTTTCGTGCATGATGCGCATCGTGTCGAGGCGCGCATGGCGTTGTTCATGGCGGACCAGCATGTCGTCCAGCTTGGCGTTCAATTGTTGGGCGAGCCGCAACTGGACCTCGCGTTGATTCATGCTTGCGAAACTGCGCTGCTGGGCCTCGATGCCAGAGATCGCAATGGGGGCCCTATCGGGTTGGTAGGTTCCATGCATGGCGACGTAGAGCCACGGATTCTCGTCGTGGCACCCGGTTACGCGGAGCCTCCAATAGTTGGGCTCGGTCCGATCCAAAGCCGCGAGCTGCGCGTCATCGATGTACCACAACATCGCGCGAACACGCGTCCCTGGACTGGCCACTACGGTCGCCGGAATGCTTCCGGCGCTGCTCACGAAGGCACTGTACACGGAGTCCAAGTCGTCGAGCCAGGTCGGGGCGAAGCTGGCCGCAACGGGCGCATCGTGGCGTGCCATCTTGGATGCGAACACCCAAGGGGCGCCGAGCGAGCCGATGCCCGCTACGACGTGTTGCCCGTCGGGTTCCCGCCAAGACTCCACTTCGCCGCTCGGGGACAGGGAACCCGGTGCTTGGGCCCAGGTATACGGGTAATCCATTGCACCGCGCGCCACATCCCCGGAGCCGCGAGGCAGTACTTGCGTGTCGCGGTCTACGCCAGGAACAGCGTGATGACGAGGGCCAGGTTGCTCAGCAGCATCGCGAAGAAGCCTGCCGTGGCCAGTTTGACGCGTGCCGGGGGCTCGGTGTCGCCGTCAGCGACACGGCGCTGGGCCGGGATCAGGAGCACCATCGCCGCGGCGGCCAGGAACGACCAGGCAGGCAGGTGTCCTTGTCCCGCGGCGGCTGCGATGGCTGCGACCGTGGCCGCGACGAACAGGAAGCCAACGGCTGCGCCTTTTTCGGGCCCGAGCATCGCGACCGGGCT
The DNA here is from genome assembly GCA_049617695.1 of Thermoplasmatota archaeon. Lineage (GTDB taxonomy): Archaea > Thermoplasmatota > E2 > JACPAO01 > JAHFTW01 > JBFKXH01. The sequence goes on from JBMZJT010000015.1 coordinate 27,021, forward strand.
GCCCTTGCCGGCCAGCTTGTCCGCTTGCCAGTGCAGGAAGTGGTGGTGGTACAGGACGACGCTGCTGGTGAGGCCGAACACGGCAGCGACCCAGCCGACTTGCGGCGTGTAGGTACCACCGTGGGCGAGCACGGCCCCGACGACGGGCGCGATACCGAATGCAACGAAGATGGCGCCTTCACCGAGGCCACGACCCTTGTAGGCCAAGGGGAACGGCGGGCCGACGTACAGGTATGAAATGGCGCCTCCGACGGCGGCCCAGACGAGGACTTGCGGCGTCACGGCCCAAGCCAAATAGGCGCCACATGCGCCGGCGACTGCAAAGAGTGCCGCCGTGATGCCCCAGCCTTTCTTGTGGCTCCAGCGACCTTCCGTGAATGCGCCGCTGCCGGTTTCAATCTGGCCTGGCACGGTGCGTGCGGCTTGGTCGGCGCCGCCGCCAAAGTCGTACAAGTCATTGAGGAGGTTCGCGCCCATGAGGGCTGCGCCGCCGCCGATGAGCGTCAATGCCAGGGCAAGCAGGTCGAAGCTGCCTTGCTGGGCTGCGATGGCGGCACCAGCCAGAATGGGGAACCAGATGATGGGCAGCGTCACGGCTCGGGTCGTGGCCAGGAAATCCTTGACGGGATTGGCCGTCTTCTCATCAACTTCGGCTTGGTGTTGCTGGCTGAAGCGATCTTGGAATCGCTCCTGGCCATCGGTTTCCATGTCGACGCGGTGCTGCTCCAGGTGGACGCCCGCGAGGGCCGCCAGTTGCGACTTGAGTTTCTTGCCCATGAGGCGCACCGTCATGTCGGCGTCGCCGGGCCAGACCCGGTTGATCTGCGTGACTTTGGTCTGCGGAGTGCCATCGGCGAGCGGGGGCAATTCGTCGAACAGTGTGGTCACGGTTTGGCCGACGAGGGGGCCGGCCTTGACTTCCACATCGATGCGTCGGGGCTTGTCGCCGACTTCTGCCGCCTTGCCCCAATTTCGGGTGCCGTAGGCTTCGAAGACGTATTCGTATTCCAGCGTCGAGTCGGTTTCCTCGTGGATGTGGTACGCCTTGACGTGGTCCTTGTGCAGGTCCAGCCGCAGCTCGGGTTGGCTGCCAAAGAAGTGGTCGTAGGCGACCTCGCGGGTCACCGCCATGGTCTTGCTGACCCGGGTTTCAATGAGGGGTTCACTGTCGCGCTTCGTGATGAGCGGGTGTTCCATCATGTCGGTCCAGGTCTCGGTCTGGGCTTGTGTCATGGGGTTCCAATCTCCTTTGGCGCCGCGAGGGCAGGGACGAGGATGAGGGTCGTGACCAGGCAGGCGAACAAGGCGCCCACGGTGGCGAGGGTGGCGTCACTCAGGATGCCGTAACGCATCTGCGTGAAGATGGCGAAGGCACCCAGGTCGGTGACGGCGCTGAAGAACACGGCGCGGCCGACGTCGCCCCAGGCGCCGGGGCCATGATGTTGCAGGCTGTAGCGCAGGTGCAATGCGTAGTCGCTGCCGATGGCGGCAATCATCACGACGGGTACCACCAGTGCGATGCTCAGCGGGATGTCGAGCAAGTAGAGGACCCCGAGCCAGAGCAGGCCAGACCCGCCGACGACGCCCGCCACGGTGACAGCGTCACGAGGGCTGCGGCGAATGGCGAGTACCAGGAAGCCCGTCAATGCAAGGCCGATGAGGCTGGCCACTTGGACATAAGGCAATTCTTCCTTGGCAAAGAGGTAGCCAAGGCTCGTGCCGCCGGCGACATGGATTTGCAGGTCGTGGCCGGGGACTTCGCGCATCACTTCATCGACGACGGCGAGCAGGGCGTTCCAGTCGCGCTCCAATTGGTCCAGATCATCGGTTTGCTTGATTTCGACCAGCATGTTGCTGATCTGGTACTCTGGATGGTCGATGAAGAACGTCGCATAGGTGGCCAGCGGCGTGGCGAACATCTCATCGACGAGGAACTTCACGCCTTCGTCGGTGGTGGGGAACGTGCTGCCGGGCTCGACGGTTTCCTGGGCGATGACGGCGGGGGCGCCGGCCGTGCCGCCGCGCACTTGGATCCAGGCGTTCAGGGCGAAGTAGAGGCTGACGGCCGATTCACGCTGCACGAACGGAAGCTGGGGAATCTCTTCTTCGAGTCGCTTGAGCACCTCCATTCCTTGCACGGTGGCGATGTCGCCGCGAATGACGAGGCTGTTCGTCACCAAGTCTTCCTTGCCGGCGAAAAACGCCTCATTGGTGTGCTCGAAGTCTTCGCGTTGGGCATCGCCGGGCGGATAGTATGCGGCGGGCGTGCCAATGATGAGGGTCTCCAATTGCCGTCCGAACGTGCCGCCAGCGGCCAGGACGCTGCCGCCAGCCAGAAGAGCCACGAAGGCGATGGCCATGATGCGGTTGCGGTTCCAGAACGCTGCGTTGCGGTGCAGGATGCGGCCAAGGACGTTGTTGCCCAGGTTCACGGGCTTCGTCCAAGTCAGCGCCGCAGGCAGGGCTGTGAGGCTGACGGCGAGCAGCAGCACCATGCCAAGCAGGATGGCCAGGCCAAGTTGCGTGATCAGATTGTTGGGCGCGAAGATGAGCAGCATCATGCCGGTCAGCGTCGTCATCGTTGCGATGAACAATGGAGTCCCCGCCGTGACACCCGCCTGGTAGGCCGCGTCCTCGACGCTGTCGCCACGGGCTCTGGCCTGATTGTAGCCATTGGCCATGTGGATGGCGAAGTCGATGCCGTTGCCCATCAGGATTGGGAAGACCAGCAGGCTGACGCTGTGGATGGGCAAGTCGATGAGGCCGAAAGTGCCCAAGACGCCGATGCCTGCAAGGCCCATGGGAAGGAGCATGGCGGCCACGATGCCGACGCGGCGGAAGGCCACGAAGAGACTCAGGCCGATGAACACCGCGACGAACGGCGCCAGGCGCGTGAGGTCTTCAACGGTGACCTTGGTGAGGTAGGCGGCGCCGTTGGCCGGCGCGCGCGGGTCCACCGTGATGGCGTCTGGGGAGAAGACGTTCCATTCGAGGCTACATTGGCCGGGCAGGTCGCCGTCGCAGATGCGCACTTCGTCGCGGTAGGCTTCGACGGCGTCGTACACGGCGGCGCCGGCTTCGTTCAACGTCAAATCGCCGGGTTCGAACAGCAGGCCGAATCGCGTGGCGCCCCAATCGAGGCTGACGATCGTCTTGATGCTGTCCAGGCTGGCATACCAGTAACTCGTCCAGCCCGTACTGAATTGGGCGGCGCCTTCCGGCGTCGTGTAGCCGGGCATGCTGAACGCATCGGAATCCGGGAACACCAGCGGCTCGCCACCGGGCACGGGGTTGGGCACGCCCGTGTTGGTGTAGTTGACGAGCTTGACCTGCGACGGCAGCGTGATGCCCCACTTCATCTCAGGAACTTGGTCGGTGAGGAACAGGAACAGTTCCTCCATGCCACGCATGTAGACCTCGTCCGTGATGTTGAGGGGGCCGGGGAATGGATCGGGTCCGGGTGGTGCCTGCCCTTGGCTTCCTTGTTGGAGAAGATCTTCAAGCAGGCCACTCAGTTCATCCTGGGTGCCGCCGGCTTCGGGACTGTCGAGGGGGACGCGGAATTGGAGTCGGTCGTTGGCTGCGGCCCACTTGGATGGCGTCGCCTCGATGACGATGGCGTTGGTGTAGCTCGCGCCGGGAAATTCGCGCAGCAACGCTTCACTGGCTTCGCTGTGCGGATTGCCCTTGGGCATGGCATCTTCGGGCCGATCCCGGAATTCAAGTTGCAGGATGCCGCCGCCAAGCAGCAGCATGGCCACGGCGGTGATGGCGAGGACACCCACGCGGTTGCGTGCGCTCCAGCGAGTGATGCGGCCGAGGGTCGAGGTCATTGAGATCGCTCCATCAAGAGTTCAGCAAGACGGGCCAGTGCGGTGCGCGCGGCGCCGTCGGGAAGGGATTCGAGACGCAGCAAGGCGTCCTGGGTGTAGGTGCTGGCTTCCAGTTGGCTGGCTGCCACGGCGCCGCTGTCAAACAGCTTGGCGCGCACCTCTGGGAAGTCGCTTGGAACGCGTTCGGTCGGCAATTGCCCGCCGCGCTCCATGAAGTGCAAGTAGGGGCTGCTGTGGGTGCCGGCGACGTAGTCGGTGCCTGCGGGTTTGCCGGTCCATTGCGGATCGCCCGTGACGTCGAGCACGTCATCGAGCACTTGGAATGCGTGGCCAATCGCGGTGCCGTAGCGGGTCAGGGCGTCCACTTGGGCTTCTGGCGCGCCCGCCATGATGGCCCCGATGCCGCAAGCGGCCGTCAGCAGGACTGCCGTCTTGTCGCGGATGACGGCGGCGTAGTCTTCGCGCTTGGTGCTGCCTTCTTCTTGTACGCGCCGTTCGCGCAGTTGTCCTTCGCAGAGGCGGCGGCAGGCATCCGCCGTCAGGTGCATCGCATCCTTGGGCAGGCTGGCGGCCAGCGCGAATGCCTGGGTGAAGAGGTAGTCGCCGACCAAGATGGCGCCGTCGCGGCCGTGGGCGGCGTAGGTGCTGGGGCGTCCCCGACGTTCGGCGGATTCGTCCATGATGTCGTCGTGCACGAGGCTGGCCGTGTGGACCAGTTCCAAGGCAACGGCGGCATCGATGGCGGTGCTCAGTTCATCTTGGGTTGGTTCCGGCTTGCACGCAAAGAAGCTGGTTAGCAGGAGAATGGGCCGAATCCGTTTGCCGCCGGCGGCCACCGGTTCTTGGCTCCAGGCTTCCAGGCGCGGTTCGCGGCTCTCGGCCTGGGCCTGGAGGCGGCGTTCGACCTCGGGCATCAAGTCCAAGACATGGGCGGGGAACACGGCGGTGACGGGGTGGCTCATGGCGTCCTCAAGAGAATGGTCGCCGCAGTGGCGGCGGTGAGTGTGTAGTGGGCAAGCAGTCCGCTGCGTGCCCAGGCAAGGCCGGTCGGATCGTCGAGGTGCCTGCGCACGTCTTGAGCCAGGATGAAGGCAGTCCCGGCAAGCAAGGCTACAGCGGCCAACATGATGCCTTGGGGTCGCAGGGCGATGATGGCCAGGAATGCGGTTGCAAGCAACAGAATCAGCATCCAGAGGCGACGGGCGGCGGGCAAGCGCAGGACTAGGGTTCGCGTGCCGGCGGCTTCATCGAGAGGGCTGTCGGCCAGATCATCCAAGTAGAGAATCGCCGCGGCGAGGAAACCAGTTGGCGCGCTTGCGAGCAGGGCCGTCAGGTCCAGGTGATGGCCCGCGCCGTAGGCGGCTCCGAGAACCGTGAGGGGTCCGTGGGTCAGGGTGGCAAGTGCGGGTCCCCAGCCTTGGTCCTTGAAGCGGACGTACAAGCCGCCCAGCAGGAAGCCGGATGCCGCGAAGGCGAGCAAGAGTGGGCGACCGGGCAAGAGCCATGCCAGCGCGGAGGCGGCGACGGCGTACGAACCCATGGCCTGGAACAATAGCCACGGGCGGCTCAACTGGCTGCCAGAGAGGCCATGCTGGGGGCGTTTGCTGCGCAGATCGTGAAGGGCGTTGGCGCCGGATTGAGCGGCCAAGGTCCCGACGAGAATGGCGGCGACGTCGTAGGGCGTCGCCGTGTCGGAGCCGGCGAGGGCCAAGCCCACGCAGGCGGCCAGCAGCGACGTGATCAGAAGCGGAATGCGGAGTTGGGCGAATCGTCGAACCAGGCGGGCGGTTCGGTCTCGGGCCCGGAGCCGATGCTGCACATCGATCGTCTTGCCATCGATGACTTGGGTTTGGGCTTGGGCTCCTGCGAGGGCGGCAAACCCGGCGGCCATGCCGGCGAGGTAGTCAATGGGCAGTGGCGCGTCGCTGAGGATCCGGGTGCGTTCGCCGGTCGCCGCTTCGATGCGGGCGGCGACGCGTTGGCCGAGCAGGTAGGGGAGTGCTTCTTGGGCGAAGACGGCGAGGGCGCGTTCAGGGTGGCCACGCAGATGGCGCACGAGGGTCCGGAATGTGCGCGCCCAAAGCAGGGCGTAGTCGCGGCCCAGGGCATCTTGATCCTCTGGGTTCAGGGCCTCGACGCGCTGGGCAAAGGGCGCCACGTCGACGAGTTCGTTGGGATTTTCGAACGTGGGCACGGCCTGACCGGTCGCTTGACCCAGATGCTGCCATAGGATGGCGCGCATGCCCACAGGCGGCCGACAGGAGGCCCTTCATTAACGGTTATACTCGTTCACAACTTGCCAGGGGTTGTATGATGGCGGCTTTGGAGGCCCTCGGATTGACGGCTTACGAGGCCCGGGCCTTGGCCTATCTGCTTCGCCACGGTGAGCGTACAGGGCCTGTCGTCAGCCGGGAAGCCGAGATTCCATTTGGCCGCGTGTACGACACGCTCCACGCCTTGGCGGAGCGCGGTCTGGTCCACGTCGAATCGGGACGGCCCAAGCGATTTCGCGCTGCGCCGGCGGGCACGGTGCCTGGGCGTCTCTTGGCCAGCAATCAGCGGCGCTTGCAAGATGAGCAGCGCTCCTTGGAGGTCCGCGCTCAGGATTTGGGCCGCCAACTGGAAGATTTGACGGCCAAGCCGGAGCCGAGCGGCGCCTACGGGGTTCGCCTAGGGGAGGAATCGGCCCGGGAATTCCTGGTCGAAGCCACACTCGAGGCGCGCAAACACGTCGTGGCTGCCTTGGCCTTGGAACGGATCGAGGAAGAAGACTTGGCCATCTTTGACGCCTTTCGCCAAGCCGTGGCTCGTGGCGTGCGCACCCGCCTGGTGCTGCGTGCCAGTGATGTGGATTATCTCTTGACGACGCCGTACGTCGACCAAGTGCTGGACGCCATGCTGCCTCACTTGGGCGAGAATCTCGCCGTGCGATTGCTGTGGGGTGAAGGCAGCGATGTGCCCTTTGCCGCCGTTGATCGTGAACGCGCGATGCTCGGCGTCAAGAATCCCCTGGATCCGCAGGCGTACTTCGCGGTCATCCACGTGGACGATTCGGTCTTCGCCATGGGCCTCGAAGGGCGGTTTGACGCATTGTGGGAAGAAGCGGAAGAGCCGGCGGACCTCGTCCAATGGGCCCTGGGCAAGAAGGGCGGTCGCGCCTTGGCAAAATTCGGTGCGAAACTGCGCCGTTAGCTGGGCGGAATCGGGTCGCCGTCGCGGCTGAACTGCCAGTCTTCTTCAGGTTCGAAGTTGAAGAAGGCGTGGGTGTACACCGTCATGACTTGGTCGATGGTGGCGCCGAGGCCGGTCGTGCAGCCGCCGAGGCCGGGGCGCTCGATGCAGTTGTCGCCGTCGGTGGGGTCGCCGTAGTCGCGGCCCACGTCACTGCCTTCGACGCCGGAGTTGAAGATGCGAACTTGCAGGGGGTAGCTGTCAATGACGCCGTTTTCTTCCATCAGGGTCGTGTTGGCCTTCACGACGAGCGGGCTGGGGCCTTCCACGTCCTGGTAGTTGTGCAGCAGCACGCCGTCACCGGGGGCGGAGTAGACGAGGGTCATCCACTCGCCCAGGGGCTGCGTGGAGGCCCAAAGCATCTCGCTCTGGGCGAATTCCGGGGTGCGGCCCAGGACATCGGCTTCGTAGTTGACCAGGAAGTCGTTGCTGCAGCCGCCATATTAGCCAAGGCTGAGGAGTTTCGGCGGCCTCCTGCTT
>JBMZJT010000016.1:0-5351 GCA_049617695.1 Thermoplasmatota archaeon
GTGCGCTCCAACCGCCGCTGTGGCTTAGAGGTATAGCACTCCCTTGGTAAGGGAGAGGTCGCGTGTTCAAATCACGCCAGCGGCTCTTATTCTCCCAACTCGGCACTCCGGTCCCGAGCGGCTTCGACAGCGTCCATGAGAATGGCGCTGAACCCATTCTTTCGCAGCACGTGGAGCGCTGCAATGGCCGTGCCACCCGGGCTTGTGACTTGATCCTTCAAGGCAGCGGGATGGTCATCACTCATCTGAGCCAACCGGGCGCTGCCTCGAACCGTCTGCATGGCCAGCCGTTGGGCGACGGCGCGGGGCAATCCGACTTTGACGCCAGCATCGGCGAGCGCTTCGATGAGGTGGAAAACGTACATGGGGCCCGTCCCGGAGAGGCCTGTCACGGCATCCATCAGGTTCTCATGGACTTCTTCAACGGTGCCGACGGCTTCGAAGATGGCGCGCACTTGGGCCAAGTCCTCGGGTTTGGCCGCTTGGCCGGCGCAAATGGCCGTTGCACCCATGCCGACTGTGACGGCCAGATTGGGCATGCTGCGCGCGACGGGGACGTCGGGGAGGTAGTATTCGATGAACCGGGTGCTGATGCCGGCCGCGATGCTGATGACGAGTTGCGGCGGCGTGACCGTGTTGCGTAGCTCTTTGAGGGCCGCCTTGATGATTTGGGGCTTGACGCCCAGGAGGACGATGTCGGCTTCGCGTGCCGCGGCGACGTTGTCCGTCGTGCCCTGGATGCCGAGGCGTTCAATGAGTTCCTCGACCTTGTCCGCCGCGGGGTTTGTGGCGATGATTTGCTCGGGCTTGGCCCAGCCTTGTTCGAGCAAGCCCTCGACAATGGCGGAACCCATGTTGCCGCATCCGATCACGGCGAGGCGGTACTTCATGGCAGGCGAGCGGAAGCGTCGCTTAACAACCCCGCCGATGCTGCCCCGGCGTGCGTGTTTGCCTGGGCGGGACCTTCCATCCACTCCATGTGGGCCATGAGGCCATGCTGCGCCGCGCCTTCGACGCGGACGAGGTCTTCGTCGGGGTAACAGATGGCGCCGTGGCCCAGCGCAGCGACCGCGAGATTCCAGCCTGGCAGGAACGCGCACGCCACATCGAGCAATTCGCTGCCGAACATGGATTCACGGGGACCTTGACGGTCCGTGCCCTGGACGACGGCGTGGGACCAGCTGCATCCGAGCCCTATGATGCCATTGTGGTGAGCCCCGAAACGGTCACGGGCGCCCGGCGGATCAACCAACTGCGCGCGGACGCCGGATTGGAGTCCCTAGACATCTGGAGTGTCGAGCATGTCCGCGGCGAGGATCGGTTGCCCATCAGTGCGACCGCCATCGCCGCAGGCCGTATTGATCGCGAAGGCCGGCGCTTGGAACCGGTTCGCGTGGTCGTGGGCAGCGCCAATCCTGTCAAGGTCGCCGGCGTCGCTGCCGCATTTGCCAGCTTTTTGCCCGACGCGAGCGTTGACGGCATCGAGGTGCCAAGCGGCGTGCCAGAGCAGCCTCAGGGCCGAGAAACTTTGGCAGGTGCACGCGCCCGCGCGGTCGCCGCGATGGACATGACCGGCGCGGATTATGCCGTCGGGGTCGAAGCGGGGTTGAACCAAGATGACGAAGCGGCGTGGTATGACGTCCAAGCTTGTGTCATCGTCGATCGCACCGGCGCCGAGACGGTCGGCTGGGGCCCCGCATTCCAATATCCGGCATGGGTTCTCGAACGTGCCCGCCAAGGGGAGATGATTAGTGACATCCTGGGCCCCGTCGCCAAGGACCCCCGCATCGGAGGGACGACAGGCGCCATCGGATTCCTCAGCCAAGGCGCGATGGATCGCACCGACTTGACGCGAAGCGCCGTCTTGATGGCACTCGTGCCCCGGTGGCAGCCGGCGCTGTACGCACGTGCGCCTAGTTTTCTTTGACGAGGTTCCAGGGATTGCCGTCCAGGTCGCGCACGACCGCGCTGCGGCCCCAGGGAAGGTCTTCCGGTGGGCTGTCCACGGTGCCGCCGGCGGCTTCGACTTGCTTGCAGACGCCATCCACGTCGTCGGTCAGAAGGACCGTCATGTTGGCATCGCCGATGGGCGGCGGGTCACGTCCGGGCATGGCCATGGGCAAGGTGATGGCGATGCCCCATGCACCATCTTCAGGGCCGACGGTGAGCCAGCGCATTGTGTCTCCGCCCATGTCGAAGATGTCGTCAGCCGTCACGGCAAGCTGGAATGCCTCCGTGTAGAACGCCTTGGCTGCGTCTTGATCTTTGACGATGACCGTGATGTGACTGGGGCGTTGGATGGTCGCCATAGCGGGCCATCTGCCGCGCGGTTTTGGCGGTGCCGGAGGGGGCTGCGAAAGGAAAAGGGGGTCAAGACGGGATGCAGCCGACGCTTACTTGCGGGGCTTGACGGGTTTGGCCGTCTTGGTGGGCTGGGCCGGTTTGGTGGCCGGCTTGGGCTTGGCCATCGGTGCCTTGGGGTTCTTGTGCAGAGGAGTCACCTCCTGGAAGGTGTCCGAAGTTCCTGTAATGCGTCCAGGATTTCAGGCTATGCCCGCAACGCGTCAGCGACGGCCTTGGCAAACCGCGCTTCGGCGCCGTCGGCGTACCGGAAATACAGTTCTGGCTCGATGAGTTCCAATTCCATCAGCAGGAATCGACCGTCGACGACGACGCCGTCCACGCGGGCATAGAGCGCATCTGGGACGTCGGCGGAAATCGCCTGGGCGGCGGCAAGTACGTGCGCCGGCGGCTTGGCAGCCTGCGTGGCGCCGCCGTGCTCCTCTTGGATGCGGAAATCGCCGGCTGCCGGCGTCTTGAGGACGGCGTGGCTGTACGCGCCGGCAAAGAAATACAGGCTCCATTCGCCTGCTTGGATTTCGGGCAGGTAGGGTTGCACGAGGATGCGCCCAGTGGCGCCAGCTGCACCCCAGGGATTGGCATCGGCGTTGACTTCCACGAGTTGGCCATCCCGGATGCGGTGCAAGCCCTCCGCACCACCGCCGATGACGGGTTTGGCCACGGCGTCTGCCCACCCAGCCCGCTGGGCCGTCTCGACGGCCTTGTCGAGACTGCGCACCGCTCGGGTCGGCACGATGGCATGACCCTTGACTTCCAAGTCGAGCAGGTAGCGCTTGTCCAGGTTCCAGCGCAGCACATCCGTCGGGTTCAGAACCGGCGTGTCGGCTGCGTCCAGAGCGTCGAGCCAGCCCATGAAGCGCATCGCGTGCTGGGCATAATCCCAAGGCGTCCGAATCAGAACCGGCGTGCCGTCGGGCTCGATGGCCTTCCAATCACGAGGCACCGCGTCGATGCCATGCTCGGCGAATGCGGCGGGCAGGTGCACATCGTCGTGGAAGATTGCGTCGCCGGCGTGGCCGACGGCGAGGTACAAATCGGTCATGGTCGCAAAGCCTCTGGCAGATTGCGCGTGGCTTCCCGTCGCGTCAGGCCGCTCATCTCGTGGCGCAACACGAACTCGGCCGTCCAGTCCGGACGGGTTTTGCCAATTTCGCGCAGCATCCAGCCAATCGCCTTGCGAATGAAGAATTCGGTTTCGTTGAGATGAGGCGCGACGCGCTTGGCCCATTGCTGCAAGGCGGCGTCATCTGGGTCGAGACGAAATGCCAGCAGCGGCGCGAGGATGGCGGTGCGGCGCACCCAGAAGTCGTCGTCGGCCAGCCATCGCCGCAGCAAGGCATCATCGGGCTCCAGGCGAGGCACGATTCGGATGGCAAGCTGGTCGATGATCGCCCAAGTGTGCGCGTCGCGCAGGAGCGCCTCGACGGCGTCGACGGCGTCGGGTCCGACGTCCGCGTGTTCTAGGAAAAAGGCCATGCCACTGCGCAGTTCATAGATGCCTTCGGCCCAGCACGCTTGTACGAGCGGCCAGGGATTGGCGACCGCGTCGGGCCACTGCCGGGCCGCTTGTTTGGCGATGTTGCGGGTGGCAGGCACGCTCGCGCCGAGATGCTCCAAGTCCGATTTCAGGTACTTCTTCTCGTGAACAGCGCGATCTGCCGTGCCGACGGCTGCGAGTTGCTCAACCAGCCACCCGACGCGTTCGTCCATCACTTGAGACCGGTGATCAGCCTGCCAAGAATCAGGCGCTGAATCTGGTTCGTGCCCTCGTAGATGCCCAGGACCTTCGCATCGCGCCAGTAGCGTTCCACGGGGAAGTCGTCCGTGTAGCCGTTCGCGCCGTGGACTTGGATGCTGTCTTCGCAGACTTTGAGCGCCATTTCGGCGACGAACATCTTGGCGCGGCTGACTTTCTGCGTCCATTGCTCGCGCGTGATCTCGCCGCGGTCGAACGCCTCCCGGGCGCGCGCGGCATCCCAGACGAGCAAGCGGCCCGCCTGGATGTTGACGTCCATCTCGGCCAGCATGGCTTGGACGAGTTGGAAGCGACCGATCGGGCGGCCAAACGCCTCACGGTCCGTGGCGTACTTGACGGCCGCATCCATGGCGGCTTGGGCGATGCCGACGCCACCCGCAGCGACGCTCAGTCGGCCGTGGTTCAGCACAAACATGGCATTGTCCCAGCCGCTGCCTTCGTCACCGATGCGGTTGGAGGCCGGCACGCGGCAATCGTTGAACGCCAGCGTCGCGGTGGGGCTGCTGCGCAGACCCAGCTTGTTTTTGCTCTCAATCGCCGTGACTTCGAAGCCTGGCGTGTCCTTGTGGACCATGAAGCAGCTGATGCCTTTGTGGCGCAGCTCGGGGTTGGTCTTGGCGTAGACGATGATGTGGTCGGCGAGGCCACCGTTGCTGATCCATGCCTTTTGGCCGTTGATGATGTAATCGTCGCCGTCCTTGCGGGCAACGGTCTGCATGCCCGCCGCATCACTACCACTGGCCGGCTCCGTCAGCGCCCAGGCGCCGAGTTTTTCGCCCTTGGCCATGGCCGGCAGCCAAGCGTCCTTCTGTTCCTGGCTGGCGAAGTACTTGATCGTCGTGCCGGCAAGGCTGCCGTGGACGCTGATGCTGGTGCGCAGGCTGCTGCATCCTTTGGCGAGTTCTTCGGTGAGGATGGCGTAGCTGACGGCGTCGAGGCCGCCGCCGCCGTATTCGGCGGGGAACGGGGCGCCGAGGAGCCCTTGGGCTGCCATCTTGGTGTAAATCTCGTCCGGGTGGTCGCCGTCGCGCTCCCATTGTTGGACGAAAGGCTCGATGTGTTCCTGGACGAAGCCGCGGGTCATGTCCGCGATCATGCGTTGTTCGTCGCTCAGGGTGAAGTCGACCACGCCACTTCGAACCTGGGCGGGGTCAAAAAGCTGGGGACTCACGTTAGGCGGCGTTCCAGCAGCCAGGAGCCACAACCATATGCAATCGGGACCACCGCGAGAAAC
>JBMZJT010000016.1:5361-34460 GCA_049617695.1 Thermoplasmatota archaeon
ATCAGCGGCCAGATGGGACCGGAACTGGACAAGCCCGCCACGACCACCGAGAGACACGCAAGGACTGTGTAGCCGAGCAGGACCCGGGGTTGCCGAATGAATTGACCCCCCGTCATGTCGTGCCAGCTGGTCACAAACGGTGAGTGCCGCTCGGAGGTTTGAAGCTACGGCTCAGGTCGAATCGTGGGCTCTGTGCCTTCGGCGGCGTCAATTTCTGCGCTCTTTTCGCGGATTTTGTCCGCGGCTGCACTGATGGCGGCCGCCATGACGGCCGTGTAGGCGAGCGGGATCACGACGTGTTTGACCGCGAATTTGGACGTCCCCCATGCGAGGCATCCGACGAGGCGTAGCACCATACCCTCTTGTTTCGCGGCGCCGATATTTAATGGCTGGTGCCAGGGGCCCGCGGCATGCCAACACCTTTAGTGGGACCCTCATTCCCACGTTGCGCACATCTGTGCATCGATACCATGACCACCCACGGCCACGGATGCCCAGTCCATAACCACGAAGGTCCACAGCTCGAAGGCGTTGGAGCTACGGATTACGAACGATACCTGCGAGTTGATGATTTGCTGGGGCTGCAAAAAGCCCCCGAAGACATGGCCCACCCCGACGAGCTGCTCTTCCAGACCATCCACCAGAGCTTCGAACTGTGGCTCAAGCTGATCCACTTCGAGCTCGACCGCATCAAGGAATACCTCGACCAGGACGACCTCTACACCGCCGTGCGCCTGCTGCGACGATGTCGCCGCGGCGTCGAAGCCAACACCAAGGCCCTCCTGGTCTTCGAAACCATGGCCCCCAACGACTTCCACGAAGTCCGCCGGCAACTTGGAAACGGCAGCGGCGCCGAAAGCCCCGGATTCCGCCACCTCCTGGCCCACGCCCCCAGCGTCTGGCCCCACGTCGAAGCCCTCCTGGAGCGCGAAGGCGAAACCCTCGACGACATTTACCTCAAAGCCGGCCACCGCAGCGACCTCTTCGCCCTGCTGGAACACATGACCGACTTCGACCAATGCGTCAGTTCCTGGCGCGCCGCCCACTTGAACGTGGTCAAGCGCATCATTGGCCGCGACGTCAAGAGCCTCAAGGGCTACGCGGTGCACCAACTCGAAGAGGACATCCAGATGACACTCTGGCCGGCCCTGTGGAAGGTCCGCGAAGTGGTCACCATGGCCGAAGGCACCAGCCCGGCCTGACATGCGCGTCGCGCTGCTCCTGCTGGTGTCCGCCCTCGCGGGCTGCGCCTCCGACGGCGAATCCGCCATCCAAGAGCCAAAGCCACCCCGCAACGCCACCGACACCCCCACCAACGCCACGCTGCCCACGCGCATCGACGGCTCCTGGACCGGTGCCGGCGGCACGTGGATTTTGGTCGTGCAACCGCTCGTGCCGAGCAGCTATTCCATGGAACACGACTCGGAAGTCAACTTCGCCAGCAGCGGTGGCGACGATGCCACCCTATTCTACGGGCCGTTTCTCGTCCTTGAAAACAGCTCGAACCAAACAGCGATGCCCTGGATGAGCACCCGCGCCAGTGTTCGGCTCCAAGAGGAAGGCCCCGCGATCGAGGATGGCAACCCCTTCATCGGTCGCTTGGAAACCCCGCCGGGATTCCAAGCGGTGGCCTTGGCAACCTTGGCCGCCGCCAAGACCGATTGGCAACTGGATTGGACCGTGTCGTTCAACAAGACCGCCAAGGCGGCCGGACCGTTGCAAGTTCACCGCGGCCACGGGGCGACCTGGCACGTCGAACGGGCCACCCACGTCACCGACCCCAGCGCCTCCACAAGCCAAGCGGCTTCCTGGGACCTGCCCGCCGGCGTGACCCTGTTCCAGGCGCTGCCGAGGTGTCCGACCCAAGACAACAACCTCGGCGCGTGCAGCCCCTTGATCGAACGGGAGGAGCGCTTTGCGTTCCCTGGTGGCGTCTGGACCTGCGATCAAGACCGCCTCTCGTTCACCAAAGGATACCTCGGGCACCCCGCCGGTACCATGCTCCTGGAATCGTCATTCGAGGCACCCATGTACGGATACGACTACGTCGTGGGCCACGCGCCGATTCCGCCGGAGCTGTTACCCGTGGATGCAGGCCACTTCACCAGCGGCAGTGGCACCGAGAACTGCAAGCCGGACGAGGTTCCTTCATGAGCACCCTTCAAACCCGGGGCCGGGTTGGGCAGGCCGTTCGTGGAGTTTGACGTCTTCTTCAGCATCAGCCAGACGCCAGTCGATGGCCGCACGCCCGACGAGCCGACCATGTTCCGGAACTGGCTCGACCAAGTGGAAGCCGCCGACCGCCTCAGTTACGGCGTCGCGTGGCTGGCCGAAAGCCATCTGAGCAGCGAAGTGCAGAAGCAGAACCGCCACCCCGTGGTGCCCCATTGGCATGGCGAAATCGGACTCAACTGCGATTTCTTGCAATCCAGCCATGCCATCTTCGCACGGACGGACCGCATCGAGACCGGCAGCGCAGTCATGAACATCCTCCAAGGCGGCGGCCCCATTGCGGCAGCGGAACGCATCGCATACTTCGCCACCCTCCACGGCTTGAGCGGCGACCGCCGGCGCATCCACGTGGGCTTCAGTGCCGGCCGCTTCGATTACATGAACCGCGCCCATGGCTACGTTCCCCGAGATGACCTGGAGCGCGCCATTCCCTACCCCTTCCTCAAGGGCAAAATCTTCCACGAAGCCACCGAGATTTTCTGCCGCCTCTTGGCGGGCGAAGTGCTTTCCAGCGACGATGTACGCCCGCGGACCATCACAGAAGCCGAATGTCGCACGCCCGAAGATTGGGCACGGATTCGCGACGCCGGCCGGGCCGCCAAGCGCATCGAAGATCGCGGCGGCGTCGAACACGTCGTCCTGCCGCGTCGGTTCACCTTCGAAGCCATCCAAGTCATTCCCAAGGATTGGGATCGCAGTCTGGTGCAGCTCGTCGCCGGAAGTCATGACCCATCGATTCCCGCGCTGGCCAACCAATGGCTGCCATGCCAAGTCGCCAACTTGAGCATCACACCCCCCCACATCATCGAAGCGACCCACAAGCGCATGGCCGAATTGTACCACCCCGACGGCGGCGCCTGGCAGCGCAACATGATGCCCCGAACCGTAATGGTGTTCCTGAACGCCGAAGACGGCCTCAGCCCCCAGCAACAGAGCGAAGCGGCCCAAGCGGAGGCCAAGAAGGCCCTCGACGCCTATTGGACGGCGCTCGAAGGTACCCTCGATCCCGCCAAGGTCGAGCACGCGACCGACAATGCCGTCATCGGCAATCCCGCCCAAGTCGCTGCCCAGATTGCCGAGCGCTTCCATCCCGAAGACCGCTTGATGCTCTGGTTCGATTTCTTCAACCACGACAGTGCGCGCGTCATCCGGAACATGGAGGCGTTCCAGGAACAAGTCGTGCCACACATCGGCAAGGCTGCAAGCTAGACTACGAATTGGAGAAAAGAACACCCCATTTCGACATGGATGGGCGCTCGCCCAATCCTTATGTCATCAACGCCGTGTTTTCGTCCCTTGCCTCCGGACGGCCCCGCGACACCTGTTGACATCGCCGATCTCCTTTCAAACGCGGTCGCGGGGCCCCTCCAAGAACTCAGCCTTGCCCTGGCCCAACCATGGCAACAATTGGCAGACGGCATCGCAGGATCCTTCCAACAAGTCGCGACAGCCATGGGAGCCCAATACCAAGCCGTCGTCTCCCAGCAAATGCACCAGGTCCTCAGCGACGTCAAAGCAACCCTCGGCAGCGCCATCGCCGACGCAGCTCATGACGACGCGGACCTGGCCGACTTGATTCGCCAACACCAGATTGCTTTGCCAGGCGTCATGGAGCCGATGCTTGACGCGGTCAAGCAACGGGCGCAGCAGCTCGGCGACGAACTGGTTCACCAACTCTCCCAACTCTCGCGAGGCGACACACCATGAACATCTCCGTCAAGAGCTCCCTTTGCGCACCGAAACGATGCCCGCCCCACTTGCGATTGGACCCGACCGCCGTCACCGTCACGGCAAGCGGAACGCCCCATGTTCGCATCAGCCCCATCAAGGCGGAATTCCCCAACATCACGGGAACGATGCCCGTGGTGACCACCACGCTGCCCAAGCCGGAAGCGGAAGCTTCACTCTACACGATTCCCTGGATTGAAGCGCCACTTCCACTGCCCGGCGTCGAAGACATCGCCGAGATGGTCAAGAACATCGCCCTGCCCGACGATGCCGACAGCGACGCCTTCCCCATGGACCATGCCACACGCAAGGTACCTGCCGCACGGCGGGACAACGACGACGATGCGCTGCGCTACAACAGCCTGGGCGTCGCCGTGTGCTTTGAGATGCGCGCAGATCTTGGCGAATTCACCATCGACTTCGGCTCCTTCAACCTCGACATGGGGACCTTCCGTTTGCACGGCGAGCGCGAAAACACCAAGGCCAACATCTTGCCCCTCCAAGCGACCTTGGATCTCGACAAGACCACACTCCGAGCCAAACTCGATGCCGTGGATGTCGAATTGACCGGTTGTCTCGTCCTCAACGGCGCGGATTCTTGCTGCGATGAACCGGCCAAACCGACCCCACCAAAGTCGCCGCGGACCCGCAAGGCCAAGGCATGAAGATTGAACGGACCGCGTCTGCGACCATTCCAGCGGACGCGCCCCTGACCATCCATACGGAGGCGCGCCGCGTCGTGCGATGTATCGATCGGGAGCGCCGCATGCGCATCGACCCCATTTGCATGCACTTGCCCAAGCTCCACGTCGATCTTGGCGCCCTCCACATTCGTTTGCCCAAGATTCGTGTCCATGCGGTGTTGCGCATCGACCGGCCAGGCATGCCAGACGAGGAGGATGGCCCCGGGCACATCGACGCGGATTGGGGCACGATCGATGTCACACGCCAGCCGGTCCAAAAGCACCTCATCGAGAGCCGCATCGAGCCGGACGACAGCGACCCCATTCTGATTGACCATCTCGAACGCTTCGAAATCAAAATCGAAACGGCGCCCCTACGGATGCAGTACCAAGGCACGCTCTGCGAGCAGTGACAGGCCGAATCCCTTCAAATGGCGGAACCTTCC
Source organism: Thermoplasmatota archaeon (assembly GCA_049617695.1). GTDB lineage: Archaea > Thermoplasmatota > E2 > JACPAO01 > JAHFTW01 > JBFKXH01. Next base: position 10,451 of record JBMZJT010000016.1, read on the forward strand.
CGGCTCGTTGGCTTCGACGTTTGCCTCCGGCCCGGGCCGCGAGATGTACCCCAAAACGCCCCTCGGCGAACGCGAAGAAGGCATCCCGACGGGTCGGGACGTCCAGTGGCAACCGCTCGTAGATTACCGCCGCCACGGTGTAAGCGAAACCACGATCCACGGCGCCGTCAGTTGGACGCATGGCGACGAAGTCATCCATAGCTTCGGCGGCAATGTGTTGTGCTACGGGAGGTCCATGATGAAGCCCCTCATGCTGAAGGTCTTCACGGAGGTTCTTGAGGACTTGAACTGGGAACAGAAGGCCATCTCGGTGGCCAGCCACAACGGTGCCACGGAGCACGTCGCCGCCGCCCAGAGCTTGCTCGACGAGACCGAATGGGGCCTCATGCAAGCGCCCCTGGACACGCCGCTTGTGCAGTTTGGTCGGCAGGTGCGCCGCCCGCGACGGTGGTACAATACGTGCAGTGGCGAACATGCTGCGATTCTGCGAGGTTGCCGACGCATGGATTGGCCGCGCATTGGCTACCTCTTGCCCCAGCACCCGTGGTTCCAGCAATACCTGCGCGAACTCGAAGCCCGCCTCGGGACGGGTTGGAAACCACTGCGCGTGGCCCGGGACGGTTGCGGCCTACCCACAACCAGCAACACGGTGTCTGAACTTGGGAGCCTCTACGCGACGCTTGCTCGCGAGAAGGACGACGATTGGATCTGGGAGGCCATGACGCGCCACCCGGATCTCGTTGGCGGCTTCAATCGCCTGGACACGACGATTCTGAAGTCCTGCGGCGGCCGCGTCATTGCCAAGGAAGGTGCCGACGGCTTGCTTGGCCTCGCCATCGACCACGATGACTTTCCCAACGGCCTCGGCGTGGTCGTCAAGATTGCCCATGGCTGGAATCCACAAGCCACGTGGTACATCGCCCGCGCCATTCTCGGCGTTCTGGGTCACGAATTGCGCAATCCATACCCGCTCAATCGCCAGAAGGCATTCCTTGTGCCCGGTGTGGTGCCCCCAGGCATGCTTGACCGGCTTGAAGGCATCCCCACGTGGGACGAATGGGATCCCGATTTGGATCGGTGGCCCTACCCCTGGGAGGAATACGCGTGATTCAGAACCACATCGGCGGCCAAAAACTGCCCGCCGCGAGTGGCCAGACCCTCGACGACATCGAGCCAGCGACGGACAGGGTTTGGACGACGATTCCAGATTCCGACGCCCTAGACGTTGACGTCGCCGTCGCCGCCGCCAAGGCCGCGCAACCTGCATGGGCCCAGCTGGGTGTCGCCGCACGATGTGATGTTCTGCAGCAAGCTGCCGTTTTGCTCGAGCAGCGTCTCGATGCCTTTGCCGCGTTGGAATCCCGAGACACCGGCAAGCCGGTCAGCCTGACGACGGCGACGGACATTCCACGGGCCGTGGCGAACCTGCGATTCTTCGCTGACCTAGCACGCAACGAACCCGAAGAGCGTCATGCGATGGACACGCACACCAACCTGACCCACCGTGCCCCCGTCGGCGTCGTCGGACTCATCACGCCATGGAATCTGCCCCTCTATCTCCTGAGCTGGAAGCTGGCGCCGGCCCTCGCCATGGGCAACGCTGTCGTCGCCAAGCCCAGCGAATTGACGCCGGCGACAGCCGATGCATTGGCCAGTCTGCTGGAAGAGGCCGGGCTGCCTCCCGGTGTGTTCAATGTCGTCCATGGCCTCGGAGCCAAAGCCGGCGATGCCCTGGTACGGCACCCCGCCGTGCAAGCCATTAGTTTCACCGGCGGCACGGCGACGGGCAAGATGGTGGCAGCCGCGGCGGCACCCATGTTCAAGAAACTCAGCCTCGAACTGGGCGGCAAGAATCCCGCCGTGGTGTTTGCGGATTCCGACCTGGATGTGGCCGTGCCCGGCGTCGCCCGGGCCGCTTTCACGAACCAAGGCCAGGTCTGCCTTTGCAGCAGCCGCATCCTTGTCGAAGCGAGCATCTACGACGCATTCCGGAATCGACTGATGGCCGAAGTGGCGACGTGGAAACACGGCGATCCCGGTGATTCAACCGTGCGCCTCGGCAGCCTCATCAGCCAAGATCACCGCGACAAAGTGGCGGGCTACGTGGACCAAGCGGCCGAATCTGGCGCTCGCGTCCTGTGCGGCGGCCAGAAGCAGGATGGCCCCGGTGCATTCTACCCAATCACCCTCATCGACGGCGTCGCGCAATCGGACCCGATCGTGCAAGAGGAGGTCTTCGGGCCCGTGGCCACGCTGCAGCCCTTTTCGGACGAAGCCGAAGCGCTGCGGCTTGCCAACGACGTCCCCTATGGCCTTGCCGCGACCGTGTGGACGACCGACGCCGCCAAGGCACAGCGCTTCAGCGAAGGCCTCGAAACGGGGATGGTCTGGGTCAATGACTGGCTCAAGCGCGACTTGCGCGTGCCCTTTGGCGGCATGAAACAATCCGGCGTCGGCCGGGAAGGCGGCACCCACAGCCTCGACTTCTACTCAGAACTACGCAACCTGTGCCTGGAGAATCCATGAAAGGAAGCATCATCGCCGGCGCCCTCGCACCGCACCCGCCCCACCTCGTCTACGCGGACAACCCCGAACAGAACGCCCCCCACAGCGAAGGGGGCTGGGAACCCATCCGCTGGGGCTACGAGCGCCTCCAACACAGCCTCAGCCGCCGCGACTACGACGTCATCGTCGTCCATTCACCCCATTGGCGCACCCGCGTCGGGCACCACTTCCTTGGCGTGCCGCGCTTTGATCACCTCAGCGTGGACCCCATTTTCCCCAACCTGTTTCGCTACCGCTGCGCCCTCGACGTGGACGTGGAATTGGCCGAAGCGATGCACGACGCAGCCGCCAACAAGGGGCTGGTCACCAAAATGATGCGCAACCCCGAATTCCGCATTGACTACGGAACCATTGCTGCCTGCCACCTTGTCAACCCCGACTGGGACAAACCCATTGTCGGCATCAGCAGCAACGGCAGCTACCTCGACTACAGCAACGAAGTCGGGCAAGAACAGCAACGTGCCTTGGGCGAAGCGACCCGGGAAGCCATCGAGGCCAGTGGCAAACGCGCCCTTCTTCTGGCGAGCAACAGCATCAGCCACCGCCACTTTGTGCGCGAACCCACCGTGCCCGAGGACATGTCGGCAGAGCACATCTACCACCATGGCCAGTACCAATGGGACATGCATGCGATTCGGTTGATGCGCGACGGCAAGGCCAAGCAACTGTTTGACGAGATGCCGGACCTCATTGACAACGCGACGAGCGAAGCGGATGCCGGTAGCCTCAGTTGGCTCCTGGCGGCCCTCGACTACCCCGATTACCCCGCCGAATTGCATGGCTACGGCACCGTCATCGGCACCGGAAACGCCGTCATGGAATGGGATCCCAATCCGGAGACGCGACGCGTCACGCCGAGGAGGCGAACCTAATGCCCGTTGTCGCCGGGTTTGTCGTGCCGCCCCTGCCCCACCCACTCCTGGTTCCCGACGCCAACCCAGGCTACCGGCGGCTGCGCGATGCCTACGACGCGGTCCGCGCCGAAATCGAGGCCATCCAGCCCGACTTGATTCTGCTCTACTCGACGCGATGGACGAGCATTATCGGCCATCAAGTGCAAGCCGATCCCGAACCGACCTTCACGTACGTCGATCCAGAATGGCATGAACTGGGCAGTATTCCCTACCAATTCCGCATCGATCCGGAATTCGGCCAGGCCTACTGCGACGCCGGCCGCGCCAGGGGCCTCGAAATGCGGACCATCAATTACGAGGGATTCCCCATCGACGTTGGCACCATCACGGCTCTGAAGCTGCTGAACCCAGACAATGCGTTCCCGGCCAGCGTGGTGAGCTGCAACATGTACGCCGACCGCGCGGAGACGCTGGTCCTTGGCAAGGCCGCCCGGGACGCCATCAACACCGTCGGCAAGAAGGTCGTCGCCATTGCCGTGACGAGCCTCAGCAACCGCCTGCACGCCGACATCATCCCGCTCGAGGAAGACCGCATCCACAGCCAGAAAGACGACGAGTGGAACCGCAAGTATCTGGAATTCCTGCAGGAAGGCCGGCTGGAAGACGCGAGCCAACTGGCCCGGGAATTCAGCAACCAAGCCGGCGGCGACTCGAAGATGAAGGCCATCTGGTGGCTGGCGGCACTGATGGGCCAATCCAACGCCTACGACGGCACCCTGCACGCCTACGAAGCCATCTACGGCACAGGCGCAGCCATCGTCGGCTTGGTGCCAACGAACAAGCAAGCGGCGCAGGCGGAGTTCGATGAGGACGATGCCGAAGTGTACCAAGGCGACCGAAATGTCCTGGGCGGTGTCAACAAATTCGAATCCGGCGTGGTCGAGCAACGGAATGCGCCCGCGGCGCCCACGCCCACAGCATCCTCCGCATCCGGCGTGGTCCAAGCCACGGCCGCACCCAAACCCGTGGGCGCCTATCCACACGCGCGCCAGGTCGGCGACCTGCTGTACCTGAGTGGCCTTGGAAGCCGCAATCCTGAGGACAATTCCGTGCCCGGCGGCCCGTGCTGGAACGAAGCCGGCGAGCCCCAGGAGTATGACATCAAGGCACAAACAGAGCAAGTCGTCGCCAACATGAAGACCGTGCTTGCAGCCAGCGGTGCCACCATTGACGATGTCATCGACGTGACCTGTTACCTCATCAACATGGAGCGCGATTTTGCCGGCTTCAACGAGGTCTACGCCAAGCATTTCGGCGATGTCCAAGCGACCCGGACGACGCTCCAGATTGGACGGTTACCGACGCCGATCGCCGTGGAATTCAAAGTCGTCGCCAAAGCACCATGACCCTCATCGATATCTCCCCCGTCATTCGCCCCGGCATCCAGAATTGGCCGGGGGATACCCCCTACGCCAGCCGCAAGTTGACCACGTTCGAGGCCGGGGACGGCTTGGACCTGGGCACCATCGAGACCAGCGTCCACGTGGGCGCGCACACCGATGCGCCGATGCACTACCACCCCGGCGGCGGCGACGTCGCGTCCGTGCCGCTGGACGCGTATTATGGCCCATGCCAAGTCATCGACGTCGATGTGGCACGCGGGAAGCGCTTTGGTTGGGATGATTTGCAACAAACACCGACGGCGCCACGCATCCTGTTCAAAACCGGCACATTCCCGGATCCAGGACACTGGAACCGTGATTTTGCCGCCCCTCAGCCGGAGTTGATTGAGCGCTTGGGCGCCGCCGGCTGCATGCTCGTCGGCTTCGATACGCCCAGCACCGATCTGATGGCCTCCAAAGGCCTGCCCGCCCACCAGGCCCTGCTGGCCCACGACATGATGAACCTGGAAGGCCTCATCCTGGACCACGTGGAGCCAGGCCATTACACGCTCATCGCGCTGCCCCTGCGCCTGGAAGGCATGGATGCAAGTCCGGTGCGTGCGGTCCTGGCTCCGGCCGAAAGCGCCTAACCGCCGGACCCGGTTGGCGCCGCATGAGCCACGCCCTCGTCCTCGGCGCCAGTCAAGGCATCGGCCGCGCGACCGCTCTCGCCCTTGCCGCCAAGGGTCATGTCGTGACAGTCGCAGCCCGAAGCGCCCCGGCTTTGCAATCCCTGTGCAAGGAATTGCGGCAAGCCGGTGCCCCAGCCGCCCATGCCTTGCCGTTGGACTTGGACAACCGGGAAGCCGCCATTGGAGCCATTGAAGGCCACGTGGCGGCGACATCACCCATCGCCGTCTTGGTACTCAATGCGGGGGGCCCGCCCGGAGGCCGTTTGCTCGATGCCAACGTGGCCGATTTTGAAGCCGCCATGGGCCGTCACTTGTTCGCATTCCACCGCGTCGTCCAGACGCTGCTGCCGGAGATGGAAGCGGCTGGCTACGGCCGGATTGTCTACGTGAGTAGCACCAGTGTCCGGGAACCCATCCCGGGCCTCGGGGTGAGCAACACGCTGCGCGCCGCCATGGCGGGCTGGGCCAAGACGCTGAGCAAGGAATTGCCTCCCGGCGTCACCATCAACACCGTGCTGCCTGGCTTCACGGACACGGATCGCTTGACCAGCCTGGCCCAATCGCGGGGCGACGAAGCTGAAGTCAAGGCCGCATGGGCCGCGTCGTCACCGGAGGGTCGCTTGGGCCGCCCGCAGGAATTGGCATCCGCCATCGCATTCCTTTGCAGCGAAGAGGCGTCGTTCATCCGGGGCATCGTGTTGCCCGTGGATGGCGGCCGACTCGCTTCGATTTAGAGATCGATTTCGACCTGCCCTGCAACGATCCGGGTTGGATGCGTGGGCAATGGGCCGGCCCAGCTGTCCCCGTCGCGAGGCGTCCCGTCCATCTGGAAATGGGCGTCATGGACCGGGCAAACGAGGCAACCGTCCTCGAGGCGGCCTTCTTGGAGGGGAGCGAATTTGTGGGGGCACAAGGCATCGAAGCCATGCACGTCGTCGCCATCGCGCACGACCAGCACCATCCGGGTGCCGATGCGATGTGCCGACGGCTGGCCTTGGGGAAGATCCTCGAGCGCTGCGACCGGTTGCCACGCCACGCTTGGGCCGATGACGGTCGGCTATTGACCGTTGCTGGTCGGAGCGCGTGGCACGGCGGCCAAGAGGGCCCGTTGGCGCCAACGCCACAGTGGCACGAGGACGGCGAAGTAGGCGGCCCAGGCAGGCACCTGCATGGCCATCGCCCATGCCAGGCCGTTGCCCAAGGGCAGTAGCGCCCAGAGTGCGAGCAGGTAGGCAACGAATGGGAGTCCTCCCATGGCGCCGCCTTGCGCCGCGCGTCCGCTGAATGCGGCTCCACGGGCGTAGCCTAGGACCGCGAGGGTCACGAGGAAGGTCCCGGGAAACACGGTCCAGGCGTTGGCAATGGTGGGGTTGATGCTGCGCAGCCAATCCACGATGAGGATGATGCCGGCGCCGGCGGCAAAGCGCAGGATGGCCTCCGGCCAGGCGAGCGGCGGTTTGTCACCGCGCAGCAGGCGTGGCGGGATTTGGGCCCGCAGGAACGTGAACAGGTAGAGGACACTGACACCGATGCTGAGCACGATCCAGAGCCATGGTGTGACGTCGATGCGACCCAGGGCGAGGCCGCCGAGGGTGAAGATGACGACGAAGGCGAGCACGCCGCCGGTGATGCGGGTCCGGAGCGCGCCACTGGTGTGCTTGAGAAACAGGAAGTACGCCGGCATGGCCAGGAGGACTACGAAGAGGGCACGTCCACCTCCGATGGCGGCGTTTGCCATGGTGTGGGTGTCGTTGACGGTCGCCAGGTAGACCATGGCAGCGGTCGTGGTTACAGGGGCCGTGGCGAGGAGTCCGCCGAGGGTGCCGCCGAGTCGATCGGCGAGCCATGTGATGCCCAGGACGGCGAGTCCGCTGGCGGCGGCGGAGAGGAGGGTCAAGGCATCCACGAGGCGGGCCGACAGGTGCCGCTATTTGCGCCTTGTGTCCAGGGCTGGTGGGACCAGGGGGCTTGCGGCCAATGGGAGAGGAAGGGGGTGGAGGGGAGGGCGTGACAGGGACGGGCCCGGCGGTGGTGGTGTGATGCGTGCGGTGTGCCGGGCCCCGGGGATGCCTTACGGCTCCGGTCCGATGCGCACGGACAGGTCCCCCTGGATCAGAGCGTCGCCGCCGATGAGCATGGCCTCGGCGCCGTCGGGGATGGTGCCGGATGCTCCGGCGGAGAATTGGAAGTCGTCAAAGCCCACGCAAATCGAAGCAGGCGCCGAGGCCGGGGCGCCGCCGTTGCTGAGGGCGTCGCCTTGGAAGGCCACTTCGTATTCGCGGCCCCAGTCTTCTTCGCTCAGGCGCAACGAGACCGCTTGCGTCACGGCGTCGGCGGGGGCGCCACCGCTGACGAGGGCGGCGATGAGGGTGCAATCGGCGAGGCCAACGACGGCGGTCTGGTTGTCCCAGCGCGTGGCGGGCTCGGGCGCCATCAGTTCCTCAGGCTCCGGTTCCGGCATGCTGGCCGGAACGTCGGCCGGATCGTCTTGGTCTGCACTGCTTGCGCCGTCATTTCCGGCGTCGCCAGCGTCGTCGCTGCAACCGGCCAATGCGAGGACCAGCAGGACAAGCCATGGGAACTTCATGGGTCAAAACCTGACCATGTACAACAAAGCCTTTGTGTTGGTGACTTCGCACCTTATAGTCCCATCTTGTACAATCCTTGTTCATTCTCCTGTTGGAGGCCTGCGGCTCGAATATCGACCATATTCGGCCAACGTAGACAGGTCAGGCAAAGTCGGGTTTGCGCTTCTCGATGAACGCTGCAACGCCTTCGCGGAAGTCGGTCGTTCCGGCCGCTGCGGCGATCAAACCGCGTTCCATGTCCAATTGTGCCACGAAATCGTTGCTCAAACTCGCTTCGAGCAGCCGCTTCGTGGATTCCCGGCTGTGCGCAGCCCAACGACCCCATCGGCGGGCCAAGGCGACCGCCCGCGACAAGAGCTCGTCAGCAGGAACCAGCTCGTCGAGCAGACCCGCCGCGTGAGCGGTGTCCGCGTCCATGATTTCATTGTCAAACAGGAACCGCCGGGTGCGCTGTTCCCCGATGAGGCGCGGCAAGAGCCACGTCGCACCACCATCCGGACTCACGCCGATGCCAAAGTAGCCGGCGGCGAAACGGGCCGCATCACTGCCAATGCGCGCATCCGCGACCAAGGCGAGCCCCAAACCGCCGCCCGCAGCCACGCCATTGACCGCTGCGATGAGCGGCTTGCTGGCGCCGTGGAGTTCCAGCATCAACGGATGCAGCTCGGCGGTGGCATCCAGCACAAATTGTGTGCTGGTGCCGGCTTGGATGCTCTCGTGAAATGCACCGACGTCAGCACCGGTGCTAAACGCCTTGCCGGAACCCGTCAAGACCAGCGCCCGCACGTCTGGATGGTCCAAGGCTTCCCGGAACGCCGCGCGCATGTGGCGCAGCGTTTCCGCATCGAAGCTGTTCATCCGCTCGGCATTGTCGAACGTCAAAATGGCGACGCCATCGTCGATCTCGGTGCGCAGGACCATGCTGCGCGATGGCCGCCAGCGTATTAGCGCAACAGGAACGCAAGGTAGCCTGCGTAAAGGACCACGAAGGCGACGCCTTCACTGCGGCGGATGTCGAAGCGGCTGCTGGCAAACTGCAGCAGCAGCAGCGCACTGCCGGTCATGACGGCCAAGTCGAACCAAATGGAGCCCGCCACCGGGATGCTGGCAACCATGCTGGCGCCACCCAGGACGAGGAAAATGTTGAGCAAGTTGCTGCCAACGACATTGCCCACCGCCAGATCGACTTCCTTGCGGAAAGCAGCCACGAGACTGGTGGCCAATTCCGGGGCACTGGTGCCAAACGCGACGAGGGTCAAGGCAATGACGCGCTCAGGAACGCCGAATGCCGCTGCGATGCGGGTGCCGGAATCGACCACGAAGTCGCCGCCCACCACGAGCATCCCGGCACCAGCCAGAACCGCCATGACCGCCGGCAGGAGCGCCTGCTCCGTGCGTGGCGGTTTGTCGCTGCGCCCTTGTTCCCGCTCGTAGAGATGCCGCAAGTAGAGGAACATCCCGGCCAAGAGGAGCATGCCGTCAATGAAACTGATGACGCCGTCGATGGCGACCAAGAGAACGAAGCCGCTGGCGCCGACGACCATGGGCAAATCCTTGCGCACGGTTTCCCGCTGGCAGACGACGGGATAGACCATTGCCGTGATGCCCAGCACGATCATCGTGTTCAGGATGTTGCTGCCCACGACGTTGCCAAGGGCCACTTCCGGATGCCCCGTGGCGCTGGCCGTGACACTGACGACCAATTCGGGCGCACTGGTGCCGATGGCGACGACAGTGAGGCCGATCATCAGGGGACTCATCCCGAGGGAAAGGGCGACCTTGCTGCCGCCGCGCACAAGGACCTCGGCGCCGCCAACAAGAATGGCGATGCCCAGGACGAAGAGTGCCATGTCCCAGAGCATCAAACGAGGCGAAGCGCCGGGGGCTTAAGGCCGTCGGGAATCGCGTCGCAGCCTTCAAGGCCGGAACCGGGGTCGGCCGTCCGTCATGCCTGTCACCAAGGTACCCAAGTCCGAGGACTTCATGGAATGGTACAACGAAGTCGTCGAACTCGCCGAGTTGACGGACAAGCGCTACCCGATCAAGGGCATGAACATCTGGCGCCCCTATGGCCAGAAGATCATGAACCGCATCGATTCCTTCACGCGCTCCGAAATGGACCGCATCGGCGTCGATGAAGTCAGCTTCCCCCTCCTGATTCCGGAGAAGTTGTTCATGAAGGAGGCCGACCAAATCAAGGGCTTCGGAGGCGAGGTGTTCTGGGTCACCCACGCAGGCAACAATCCGCTTCCCGACAAGGAACGCTGGGTCGTGCGCCCCACCAGTGAGTGCGCGATGTACGAGATTTTCCCGCTCTGGGTGCGCAGCCACAACGACCTACCCCTCAAGACGTACCAAATTTGCAACGTCTTCCGGTACGAAACCAAGCAGACACGGGCCTTCATGCGGGTCCGTGAAATCCATTTCTTCGAAGAACACAGCGTCTTTGCCACCGAGGAAGAGGCCCGCGCCCACGTGGAAACCGACCTCGGCGTCGTGCGCAACGTGTACGACAAGCTCGGTATCACCGCCCTCTACACGAAGCGCCCGGACTGGGACAAGTTCCCCGGCGCCGTAGACAGCATCGGCGGCGACGTCATCATGCCCAGTGGCCGCGTCTTGCAATGCGCGACGGTGCACTACTACGGCACCAACTTCGCTGAAGCCTACGACCTCACCTACGAAGCCGCCGACGGCACGCACCAACACGGCCACCAGACCACCTACGGCATGAGCGAACGCCTCACGGGCGCCGTCGTGGGTTGCCACGGAGACGACACGGGCCTGATTCTGCCCCCCCACATCGCGCCGACGCAAGTGGTCATCGTGCCGATTGTCAAGGCCGACAACAAAGAACCCATCATCGCCTACGCCAAGGATGTGGCCGAGCGCCTCCGGGCCGCTGGCGTCCGCGTTCACTTGGACGACCGCGACCGCAGTCCCGGCGACCGCTACTACCACTGGGAACTGCGCGGTGTGCCCCTGCGCCTCGAAGTCGGCCCCAAGGACATGGAGCACGAATCCGTCTTCGCCGCCCGCCGCGATGTTCCGGGCCGCGATGGCAAGAAGCCCATCCCGCTGGCCCAACTGGCCGACGGCGTCACTGCCCTGCTCGATGACATCCAGGGCGCCCTGCGCGAACGCCAAGACGAATTCGCCAAGAATCGCGTGCGCCGCGTGGCCACGGTCGCCGACGCGAAGGCCGCGATCGAAGCGGACGAACTGGACCTCGTCCTCGAAATGCCCGTCAGCGGCGACGCAGCGTGCCAGCAAATCGAGCAAGACCTGGATTACAAGACACTCGGTGTGCCCGTCGATGTGGATGCGGATGCCAGTGGCGAAACCTGCGCTGTCACCGGCGAACCGGCCGTCACCTGGATTCGCTTCGCGCGGACGTACTGATGGAGAGCGCCACCAAGCGCTATCGCCGCGTGTATTGGCGCTTCCAAGCCATCGCAGCCATCCCCGCCACCATCCTGTTCCTCGGGATTTTTTCTTTGGCCTGCCCCACTCATGGCTGCCGTGGATTGCCGGCGCATTCCTGGCCTTCGACATCTTCCGGTTGGTGGTCCTTGAACGTCTGTGGCGGCGCCTGGACGACCGCTAGAACTCAGGACGCGCGCACAACCACCACAAATCCCTCCTTGCCCATCGCCGCATGCACCAACCGGACCTCGCCGATCCGGCCTGTTCGGTCGACGTGGCGCCCGTCGCACGGATACGCACAGACCCCCGAAATCTCCACGAGCGCGGCGACGTCTCCAGGCACTGGATTGGGCGGGTGGAATCGCTGCGGCGTCGCAAATCGTTGGGCTTCGGCGTGCTCGACGTAGCGACTGGCGAGGGGCAGATCTGCTTCGATCCATCCCCGCACGCGCTGCAGCCACCCTTCGATGCGGGGCGGGGCCAGGAATTCCTGGAAGGTGAGCCGTGCATGGCCATCGCCGCGCACTTCTGGATCCGCGGTCATCGGGCTGTCACTGGCGGCAATCACGAGGTGCATCAACGTGTGGCCGCGAGCCATGGCATCTCGCCAGTCGGGATCCAATTCGCATTGTAGCGTAGCCCCGACCGCTGGCGTGGTGCCCCGTAGCCGATACCATACGCCCCCTGCATCCGCGCGAATGGCTTCGAGCCGTCGTTTTTCGCCTGCGATCCAGACCGTGCCTTTGTCCGCCGGTTGCGGGTGGCGGCAGGCCCGGCTTTGGGGTGCAAACAGGGCACGATCGACGGTGAACCAGACACCGCGCACGTCGGTGACCTTGGCAAGGCATGTGGCGCGGCCAGGTTCGGTGAGCCAGAGTCGTTCGGTCACGTGAGCGTGTCAAGCAAGGCCGCGAAAGCATCCAGGTCCGGCGGCGATTTGCGATTCCATTGCAAGCAGCCGACCATGGGCTTGTACCCGGCGGCGGCCAGGGTTTCGGCATGGTCTTTCAGGAGGTACGGCACGTTGGGATGCCACACATGAATCGTGATTCCTGCTTTTTTCTCGGTGGGCGCGATGATGAACACGTCCCGTGGCATCGTGCCCCTCCACGCATCGGCATCCGGCGGATTCTCGATTGGAATCACGTAGCTGGGCATTTCGTACGTGCCCTCACCCGCCACTTCAAGTCGCGCATCCGGCCAGCGCGCCTTGATGATCTGGCCGATTTGCTCGTGAATCTCCTGGAAACCAGGCGTCGTTTGGGCCAGCCACTCGCCCACATCCATGCATCGCCATTGGGCAACGGGGCAAAGATGCATCCATTGCCGTTTGCCCCATTCCAAGCGCACGAGTCCCCCCGGCGCGTTGTGCCGGCTTCAGGCGAACATGGCGTGCAGCGCCGCTTCGAGATCGTCGTCGTCCTCGTTTTGGGCGAGGAAACCGAGGATGGCGTCCGCATCGGCTTGTGCTTCTTCGTCTTCGTCATTCAGCTCGGCCGCAGCCCCGAAGGACGTTGCCGCTTGCTCCAGGAGCCGCCGGGCGCGGGCCAGGGGCATCGCCATGCCGGGACTGCCCGCCAGGACGCCGACCCGGGTGAAGGCAAGGAGCATGAGGGCCATGGCTTCCTGGTAATGCGCCTCCGAGAGTTCGGGTTTCAAGTCGAGCGCATCCCGGGCATCGTCCAATGCGGCGCTGTAGTTGCCGATGTCCGACTCGAGGATGCTTTTGCAAAGCAAGCGCGTCGCAGTCGGACCGTATTCGCGGATTTCCAGGTTCACGCGAGCGAGCGCCTGGAAATGTTGGACGTAGTCCTCTTCTGCGGGTGCGGTCATGACTTCTTGCAACGTCTTGTTTTGCATCGGGAATCAACCCAAACTGAAGGTGCGCGTTTCTGACTATAAAGCCGCTATGGACAAGTGATTAAACGGTGCGTTTCGGCCCTTGGGGCGGGCGGCCGACGCCTGGAAGGCCAGATGCCAGGAGCCGCCAGAAGCGTCGCCGTCGCCACGAAGCGCCCCCTTTTATCCGCAACTCGGTTGGGCGAAGCGCACATGTCGGAGCAAGCGCCCGAAGAGGGCACCAGCGATGTCACGACCGTCGTGAAGGCAGACGAACGCGCCTCCATCCATGAGTGGATCGAAGGTGAGGCGTTCGATTCGACGGCGGACATCGAAGTCCCCGACAAACTGCTGGACCAAGTCATTGGTCAAGATCACGCCGTGACGGTGGTGCGCAAGGCCGCCGTCCAGAAGCGCCACGTGATGATGGTGGGCGACCCCGGTACGGGCAAATCGATGCTGGCCCGCGCCATGACCGAGTTCCTACCCAAAGAAGAGTTGGAAGACGTCATCGCCTACCCCAACAGCGAGGACCAGAACACGCCGCGCATCCGCGTCGTCCCCGCCGGCAAGGGCAAAGAAATCGTCGACGCCCAAAAATTCGAAGCGCGCAAGAAACAGGAACAACGCGGCGCCATGATGATGTTCCTCATGGTCACCGTCGTCGGCCTGGCACTCTTCATCGGCCTCACGACGGGCCAATACCAAGTCATCTTCTACGGCCTCATCGGCGCCCTGCTGGTGTTCTTCATCATGCGCAGCGCCGGCATGAACCGCCCCACGCAACTCGTGCCCAAGCTGCTCGTAGGCCATGATCCCGACGAACAAGCACCCTTCACGGACGCCACCGCAGCCCACAGTGGCGCCCTCCTGGGCGACGTACGCCATGATCCGTTCCAAGCCGGCGGCCTGGAAACCCCGGCCCACGACCGCGTCGAAGCTGGCGCCATCCACAAGGCCCACCGCGGCGTGTTGTACATCGACGAAATCAACACGCTCCACATCACGAGCCAACAGCACTTGCTGACGGCCATCCAAGACAAGAAATTCCAGATCACCGGCCAATCGGAACGCTCCAGCGGCGCGATGGTCAAGACCGAACCCGTCCCCTGTGACTTCATCCTCATCGCCGCCGGCAACCTGGATGCCCTGCAAGGCATGCACCCCGCCCTGCGCAGCCGCATTCGTGGCTACGGCTACGAAGTCTACGTCAAGGGTGACATGGAGGACAACGACGAGAACCGCCGCAAACTCTGCCGGTTCGTCGCCCAAGAAGTTGCCAAGGAATCGGAGAAAATCCCGCACTTCGACAAATCCGGCGTCGCCGAGATCATCCATGAAGCCCAACGCCGTGCCGGCCGCAAAGGCAAGCTGACCCTGCGCCTGCGTGAACTGGGTGGTTTGGTCCGCGTCGCGGGCGACTTGGCCCACGAGGAGAACGCCGACGTCGCCACCAGCGACCACGTCCTGCGCGCCAAGAGCGTCGCCCGCAGCCTCGAACAGCAAATCTACGACCGTGCCATCGAGCACAAGCAGCAATACAACCTGATTCGCACGGAAGGCGCCTTCATCGGCATCGTCAACGGCCTTGCCGTCTTCAGCGCCGATCCGAGCATGTCCGAGTTCAGCGGCATCGTCATGGAAATCGACGCCCAAGTCGCCCCCGCCAGCAGCCGCGGCGAAGGCAAGATCATCGCCACCGGCAAGCTCGGCGAAATCGCCAAGGAATCGGTGCAGAACATCAGCGCCATCGTCAAGCGCTTCCTGGCCGAAGACGTCAGCAATCACGACGTGCACATCCAGTTCGTTCTGAGCCACGAAGGCGTCGAAGGCGACAGTGCCAGCGTCACCGTCGCGACCGCCGTCCTGTCGGCCTTGACCGGCATCCCGGTGCGCCAAGATGTCGCCATGACCGGCAGCCTCAGCGTCCACGGCCTCGTGCTGCCCGTCGGCGGCGTCACCGCCAAGATCGAAGCCGCCGCCAAGATCGGCATGAAGAAGGTCCTCATCCCGCGCGCCACCCTCGTCGATGTCCTCATCGAGCAGGAATACGCGGAAAAGATCGAAGTGGTGCCCTGCGACACGCTGACCGACGTCATCCAGCACGCCCTCGTGGACGGCCCCGCCAAGGACGACCTGATGCAGAAGCTCGGCAGCCTCGACGAAGCCCTCGTCGGCAAGGCGGCCTGATGCGCGGCGTCGTTGTCGGCAGGTTCCAACCCCTGCACAACGGCCACGCAGCGCTGATCAAGCAAGCCATCGAGGATTGCGTCGATGTCGTCGTCGCCATTGGAAGCAGCCAAGCCAAGCCGAGCCCCACGAATCCATTCTCCCTCGAAGAACGGACAGCCATGATTCAGGCCGCATTCCCCGGCGTCACCGTCGTGGCCGTCCCGGACATCCATGATCCACCCAACTGGGTCGACCACATGCTGCGCCTCACGGGGCCCGTCGACCGCGCATTTGGCAACGACGACCAAACCATGGACTTGTTCGAAGACGCCGGCATCCCCGTGCGGCGGCCGGGCCTCGAGAAGCGCGAAGCGTGGGAAGGCAAGACCGTGCGCCTGCAAATCGCAGAAGGCGACGGCGCATGGCGAAAATCCGTGCCAGGCCCCGTGAAGGACTTGCTGGACAGTTGGGACGCAGGCATTCGGCTGCGCAGGCTTGAAGCAGCTCTCTGAGTCGAAAGGAGTATCAGCGCCGAGCACCGATACCGGGCTATGGTGGATGCTCAGGACGTCATCGCCGCCCTGCAGAGCCAGCAATGCACGTTGGCCGTCGCGGAGAGCTGCACGGGCGGCCTGCTGGGCGCGTCGCTGACTGAGATCCCCGGGGCCAGCGCCGTGTTCCTGGGTGGCGTCATCGCGTACGGCGACGAGGCCAAGCATCGCATCCTCGACGTGCCGGAAGACAAGCTGGCCAATTTGGGCGCAGTCAGCGGCGCCGGGGTCGAAGCCATGGCCCATGCGGCGCGCGACCGATTCCAAACGGACATGGCCGTGGCCGTCAGCGGCATCGCAGGCCCCACCGGAGCCAGGCCCGGCAAGCCAGTGGGGACGGTTTGGATTGCGACCCTGGGCCCGGGCCACCTCATGGATGTGCGGCGGTTGCACTTGGACGGTGACCGCGACGCGATCAGGCGTGGATCGGTCGCGGCCTGCCTGGAGATGTGCATGGAGTCACTGTTGGAAGCAGAACGCGCCGGCGCCGAATCGGCTCCGTAATTGCGCTGCCCATCGGCAAGGTCCGCTGCACCTCGCGGCGTCCAGCGAATGCCCGGCCTAGCGGCCGTACCTTCGCTGTCTCTTCTGATACGCCTCGATGGCCCGCATGAAGCGCCAACGATCAAGGTCAGGCCAATTCACGTCGGCAAAATACAGCTCACTGTAGGCGATTTGCCACAGGAGGAAATTGCTGATGCGTTCCTCGCCGCTGGTACGAATCAAAAAGTCCGGATCCGGCAAATCAGGGACATACAAGCGCTCGCGGATGCTGTCTTCCGTGACCGCATCGGCATCCAATGCGCCATCTCGGGCCACGCGGCGCACCGCATCCACGATTTCCTGACGCCCGCCGTAAGCCACGGCCACATTGAAGTGATAGTTGTCGTAGGACGAAGTCGCCTGCATGACTTGGTCCGCCGCCTGCCGGACGCCGTCCGGGAGCTGATCCAACGCGCCGATGACACGAACTTGGATCTGGTTCTTGTGCACCCGCTCGTCCTTGGCCATTTTGCGGAAGTTGTGCTCGAACAACTCCATCAAGAGCTCGCGCTCCGGATCGGCCCTCGTGAAGTTCTCGGTGCTAAATGCGTAGACCGTCAGGACCTTGATGTCCAATTCGAGGCACCAGTCAAGCACGGTTTCCAGGCGTTCCTGGCCCGCGACGTGGCCAAGGCCAACATTGGCCAGACCCAGGACTTTGGCAAAGCGCCGGTTGCCATCCATGATGATGCCGACGTGATGGGGAATCGGGCCCTTGGCGACGCGATCTTGCAATCGATGGGCCCGGACGCGATCCATCCGACTCACCACGGCCCACGTTGCCTTGCGGTTGGCCAGCCACCTGGCGGGCCCACGCACCGCGCGCAGCCGCAGGAGTTGCTTGGCCAGGTCGTCGATGCGTTGCCCGGTTGTCTGCTCCACCTCCTGGATGCGCTTGGCCACGCCGTCCCCACCCTGCCCTGCCTTAAAGCCGACACGAGGCAGGTAGCTTCACCGAACCCTGGACCGCAGTCATCAAGCCATCCGAAACATGCCCTCGCGGGCATGGACCAACGGATTCGCTTCCACGTGGACATGGACGCCTTCTACGCCAGCGTCCACATCAGGGAACACCCCGAATGGCGCGACGTGCCCCTGGTCGTCGGAGCCGATCCAAAGCAAGGACGCGGCCGCGGCGTGGTGACGACGTGCAATTACCCCGCCCGCCGATTCGGCCTCCACTCCGCGATGCCCATCAGCAAAGCGTGGCAATTGTGCCCCCAGGCCACTTTCATTCGCCCCGATTTTCGCCTCTACAAGCCCGCCAGCCAGGAAGTCATGGAAGTCCTGGCCACCTATGCCGATATTCTGCAAGTGGTGGGCATGGACGAAGCCTACCTCGACGTCACCGAAGCCACGGGCGGCGATTGGCACCGCGCCACCGCCATGGCCCGCAGCCTCCAAGCCGCCGTACGACGCCGCACGGGCCTTGGTTGCAGCATGGGGGTCGCCCCCACGAAGAGCGTGGCCAAAATCGCCAGCGACCACCGCAAACCCCACGGCGTCACCGTCGTCACCCCAGAAGACGTACCCCGATTCCTGGATCCACTGCCGGTGCGCCTCATCAACGGCTGCGGCCCCAAAACCGCCGCCAGACTCGAAGAATGGGGTGTTCCCACAGTCGGCGAACTGGCCCGCACCGAACGCACGTTCTTGGAGGAACGATTTGGCAGCCACGGTGGCTGGCTCCACGACATCGCCAACGGCATCGACCACCGCGAGGTCACAGATGTACGCGGCCCGGGCAAGAGCCGTGGCAACGAACGCACCTACCACCGGGACGAACGCGACCCCGGCGTCGTCCGTGCATCCGCCCGCAAGCTCCTCGTGGGCCTGCTCGACGACAAGGACCGTCGCGCCTTTAGCACGCTCACCGTCAAATTGCGCTACAGCGACTTCACGACCCTCACCCGAAGCCACACCCTCAGCATCCCCCTAGATCCCGACGGCGAATGCCGCGCCTTGACCATTGCGACGATGGAAAGCCTGCTCGACCCCCTCCTGGACGGCCGCGCCGTGCGCCTCGTCGGCGTCCGCCTCAGTGGATTCACAGCGCGCACGGGACAGCGTAGTCTCGAAGGATTTGGATTGGCGATGCCCCCGGACGTGCGACAAGTCAACCAGCCTAGCGCTCGACAAAGCCTACGCTGCAAGACAACATAGGAGACGCGTCGCGAACAACGCATCATGGGGCCGCCCAGATTTGAACTGGAGTCTATACCACCCCAAGGTACAAGGATACCAAGCTACCCTACGGCCCCGGTTAGGGGTGGCTGTGGCCGGCGACTTCTGTCCCCTATAAGGTCGCTTCGTAGCAGCGCGGCCACGTTTCAGCTTCCCATCCCGAGCCCCTTTTGAGGTGGGGCCCTGTGTGCGACCCATGGCCAAGGTGGACGTGGATCACGGCCGGTGCATCTCCTGCGCCGGATGCGTGGGTGTCTGTCCCGTCGACACGATCACCCTCAAGGGCGACACGCTCACCGTCGACAGCGATCCCTGCATCAGCTGCGGCCTGTGCATTCAGTTCTGCCCCGTAGGTGCACTGGATGAAGGCGCCGAGTACGGCGAAGCACACACGGCGCGTCTTGAGCGCGTCATCTTGGTGGATTGACATGCCGCGTCTTGATGGAAGCAGTGCCGACAGTACAACGTCCAAGCCCCTGGCCACGCTGAAGCCAGGCACGATTCCCCGCGCCGTCGACTGCGAAGTGGACGTGCTCGTCGTGGGCCTCGGCCCCGGCGGCCTCATCGCCGCCCGCGATTTTGCCAAGCAAGGTTTCTCGGTGCTCGGCATCGACCGCAAGCAAGATATCGGCTCCCCGAAGCGCTGCGCCGAAGGTGTCAGCGACGAAGGCCTCGAACACTGCGGCATCGAACCGGACCCCGCCTGGGCCTACGGTCGTATCGAAGGCGCCGCCCTCTACGCCCCGAGTGGCAAGCGCGTGACGCTGCAAGGACCCGACACCTACGGATGGGTCATTGAGCGCAAAATCTTCGAGAAACATCTCGCGCGCGACGCAATTCTCGCCGGCGCCAAGTTGATGCCCAAGACGCAATGCACGGGCCTCCTCAAGGACAAGGATGGTTGCGTGCGCGGCGTCGAAGCCGAATTCATGGGCACGCGGTTCCAGATTCGCGCCAAACTCACCATCGGTGCCGACGGCATCGACTCCATGGTCGGCAAATGGTCCGGCCTCAAGACACTCAACCGAGTGCGCGACTACCACTCCGGCTTCCAATACGAAATGGTCGGCGTGGAGGGCTTTGGCGAAGAGAAATGGCTCCACCTCTACTTCGGCAACGACGTCGCACCCAAGGGCTACGTCTGGATTTTCCCCAAGGGCGACAACGTGGCCAACGTCGGCATCGGCGTGCTGGCCAAAGACAGCAGCTGGGGCAACCGAGCCCAAGACTACTTGGACCGGTGGATTGAGAACAATCCACAATACTTCCAGAATGCCAGTGTCACCGAGATCAACGGCAGTGGCATCCCCGTCAGCAGCCGGGTTCCTGAGCCGGTCGCCGATGGCGTCATGCTCGTTGGCGACGCCGCCCAACTGGTCAATCCGATTCACGGTGGCGGCATCATCATCGCCATGCGCGCCGCCATGATTGCCGCGCGCGTCGGTGGCGAGGCATTGCGAAACGGCACCGTCGCCAAGCAAAGCCTGATGCCCTACGTCGAGGAATACTGGACCAACGACGAAGGCGCCGTGACGGAGAAACTCCTGCGCCTACGCTACTTCTCGGAGAACCTCAACGACAAGGACTTCGAACGCTTGGCAAGCATCCTGGACGGCGACGTCGTCCTCGAACTGACGGAAGCCAAGTTCCCGACCTTCGTCAAACTCATGCTGAAGCACTTCCCGAAAATGGCTCCCCTGGTTCGCAAATACATGCTCGCGGTGCGGGACATGGAAGAGGCCAAAGCGAAGGCAGAATGGGACGAAGTGGATGAGTTGCTCGCCGAAGCGGAAGCGCAACTGGCAGCGTAACAAGCAAGAAGGCAAGGCCGGCTGCCAGGGCCATGCGATGGACCTGGGTCATGCTCCTGCTGCTGGTGCCCGGCGCATTTGGCCAGATTGACGATGGTTGGAGCCAAGCATCCCGTACGGTGACCGGCACCTGGGACGCCGATGGATTCTCCTTCACGAGCGTACGCGACGCGACGCCCCAGGACGCCTTCACCGTGGCGTTCGATCGCAACGACGCAACAGTCTCATGGTCGCACAACGCCTCCGGCCTCGAGGCTTCGATGCGTTGGCGCGGCCTCGTTGAATTCCAAGACCTCGACCAGGATGGCAGCTTCAGCCTCGGCGATCCCATCATCGAGCAGACACTGATTGAGGATTTGCAGGCTCAACGTGTCCGCGTCCAGGAGTTGCCGGGGGGACGCTACGAGGTGACGACTACGTACCGACACGACACGCCGCCGTTTGGCACGGTCACGCTCGTATGGCACATCGTGCCGACCTATGCCGCGAGCGAAGGCCCATTGCAAGCACCCATGACGGTGGCGCTGGACGTCCGCATTGACAATCACCCATTCGCGACGGACAACCAAACCCGCTTGGCATTGGAAATGCGTTGGTCCCAAGCGATGGGCGGAGAAGGCGACACCCTTGTCGCATCGGTTGATGACACGCGCTTGCGCCAATCGTGGGGCGCCGCCGACATCGACGACGCCATCGTGGCACCGGGCGTCACCAGCCACCGCTACGGATCAGGCGAACTGCAACAGGAAGTCCTGCTGCTCAACTGGCCACGCGCAGACCGCATCGAACAGCCGATGGAATTCGCATGGCAGCGCATCGAGCCCGAACCGCCGCTGCCTGAAGTCATCCTGAGCGACCTGGCCGGACGATGGTACCTGTACCTGCTCGGCCTTGGATTGACTGCCCTGCTCGTGTACTTGCCCATCCGCATCCGGGAGGCCACCTAGATGCAGTTCGAATCCGCCGTGCAGAACCTCTTGACAGCGGCCATGACCGTGACCGCTGCGGTGCTGGTCCTCGTGGCGCTGCGTGCATACCGCCATACGGGGCGCGTCAAAATCGCCTACGTCGCCGGCGCGTTCGCCTTGTTCTTCATCAAAGGCGTCATTCTTAGCGCCGGACTCTTCTTGACAACGGGATGGGGCGAGGTGCTCTTGCCGTGGAGTGTCGCGCTTGACCTGGGCATCCTCGTGCTGTTCTATCTGGCCATCCTGAAGCGGAGCCCTCGTTGAGCTTCCGGGCGTGGTGGACCCTTGCCCTCGCGGCGACCCGCGACCCGCTCGAACTGGAAGTCCGCCGCCGCCTCCATGAGCACCTACATCGATTTCCGGGCCTCCATCTGCGTGAAATTGCGCGGGGCCTGGACTTGGAGCCCAACCACGCCAAGTACCACTTGGATCGCCTGGAACGGTTTGAGCTGATCAGCAGCCGCAAGGAAGACGGCTATTGGCGGTTCTGGCCCAAAGAAGGACGGAAGGAAACCATCGATCGCCGCGACAAGAAGGCCTTGGCCTTGCTGCGCAAGAAAGTCCCCTTGCACGTGGTCAGCCTCCTTTTGGAGCACGAAGAATTGAGTCAAGTAGGACTTCTCGAGCATGTCGATGTCGCGCAATCCACGTTGCACTACCACTTGCGCAACCTGGAATCCACCGGACTGGTGACTTCCTACAAGCCCAGTCGCGAACGTATCTATCGCCTCGACGATCCAGATCATGTCGAAGACCTGCTTGGCCGCTATCGGCCGCCAGATCAACTCGTGCAGGGCTTCCTCGACGTTTGGGAAGGCCTCGAAATCTAAGCCAAAGGGGAAGAAAGGAAGAGGGAGACGGCCTGCTTAGAACCCGTCGTCGTAATGGACGAACAGGTTACCGCCCACAGTGATGGAGCCACTTTCGGCTTCGAAGAGCAACTGGTAGTCGCCCGCATCAGAAACCGGGGCATCCATGTCAATCTCGACGGTTTCACCAGCAGCAATCATGACACTGTCTTCGACGATCACTTGGCCGTCGGGACCAATCAGCGCGACACGAAGTTCGCTGGTGCCTGCGACGAGCAGACTGGTCGCTTCACCATCGAAGCGCACCTCGTCAATGCCGTCGAAGCCCTCGAAGTCGTAGGTCGCGGTGCTGGTTTCATTGGCCAGCGGCGAGCCGTGCAGGGCACTCTCGGCAACCGGGTGCTCTTCATTGACGGCCACGCGAACCTGCGTCGTGTCGGTGCGGGCGCCACTTTGGTCGCCACCGTCATCGGTCACAGTCAGGGTCACGGTGTATTCGCCGCCTTGCTCGTAGGCGTGCTTCACACGGGCGTCGTCGACGTCGTCAACTTCCATGGTTTGGCCGTCGCCAAAGTCGAAGCGCCACGTGGTAATGCGGCCATCGTCACGGCTGTCTTGGGCATCGAACGTGAACTCTTCCTGCGTCATCGCGCTGTCTTGGTCCACATCCATGATGGCTTCAGGCGCCGCGTTGGCGGGGTCGGTCGATTCTTCGCCTCCGACGCAGCCTGCGAGGAGCATCGTGCTCATCAGGGCCGCGGCCAGAAGCGTGCGTTTGGGGGTGTTTTGGGTCCACATCCGTGTCACCAAGTCTTCGTTTCTCGCCGAAACATATAGCCAGTTTTGCGCAACGTTCGATGGCTTTGCACAAAATTCGATACGTCATCCAAACGCTACGCGCGCGGGTTTCCCTCTTATGAAAGCCACCTCGCGGCACGTTCAGCCACCTGCCGGCCAGGCAATGACATGATGTATCTAACTTTGTGAAAAAACGGACTTCTATACCCCACAGCCAAGTCACCATTGCGCACAAAGCGCGGAGATACCATGAAAACCCAGATTCTGACCCTGCTCGTGAGTGCCAGCACCCTAGCCCTGGCCGGATGCACGACCGTCGATGGCCTCACCGCCGAAGCCGAAATCAGCTACGACGGCACCCAAAATGGCAGCCACAGCGACAAGGCCGCCTGCGACGCAGAAGGCAAACTGACCGGCCGCGGCGACATCCAGGACGGCGCCGTCCAAATCACGATCCGCGACGGCCAGGATGAAACCATCTTCGAGCGGACCTTCGATAGCAGCTTCGACTTGTCTGGCACGCGCCTCGATGGCCACGCCGGAACCTGGACCCTGCACGCCCAGCGCACCGGCGACGACGTCCTTGGTGACGAGTTCAACGGCGACTACGACGTGTTCCTGAACTGCGAGGGCTTGTAGGCCCGCGACCTGAACCATGAACGCGTTGTCCCTTCGTGAGGTGAGCTGAGATGACCCGCTGGATCACCCGCTCCGACGCCATCCAGGCCAGTTTGTTCACGACCTTCGGAGCCCTCATGCTGCTTGGCGCCTTGGCCTTCCCACTCGGCGCCCCCGCCGTGGCCGTGGTGCTGATTGTCATCGGCATCA
>JBMZJT010000017.1:0-33548 GCA_049617695.1 Thermoplasmatota archaeon
CCGTCGGACCCCCGATGAGAACCGCGAGGGTGAACCACATCAGGAACTTCGTGTCGCCCGGCGCCCGCGCGTAATTGTCCGTCGGGCCGACGGCGTCCGTGACAAACAATTTCAGGAGGCCGAGCCAGGGCAGTTCGCCGCGGGCCTTACCAAGGATCCATTCGGGTTGAATGAGGCTCCAGTCGCCACCCAGGATGCTGCTGCCTTGGTCGATGCCAGGGTTGTTGTCCCCCAAGGTGACGTAGCCGGCGCGTTCCGGCCCGTAATCCTGGTAGGGATGGGTCTCGGTGTATTGGCGCAGCAAGGGGTCGATGCTGATGCCATCCATGCCGGCGCGGACACATTCGTCTTGGGCGACCTCGGCGCGGAAGGCGCGTTCGAGGTTGCATGCGGGCACGTCGAAGGAGCCGTCGCCATAGGGTACGATGTACAGCATGGCACGGTGAATGATGGGGGTCGCCGTGGTGCTCCCCCCGGGACGGTAAATGATGGTGTCACCGCAGGCGCCGTAGCGATCGCGATCACCGGCAGCCAGACATGCGGCTGCCGCTTGGATGTCGGTGCCATCGTCTGTGTCACGCACGAAGACCAAATCTCCGGGGTCGATGGTGCCGAGGCGTCCGAAGCTGCCTTCGCAGGTATCGCTGGGTACGCCTTGGTGGAGGCCTTGATCGCAGCGCATCATGCTGCCCGATTCAATGACGACGACGGGGCTGCGGTTGAGCGGCTGGCCAGTGGCACCCCAGAGAATGGACACGAGCAGCAACAAGACCAGGAAGCCGCCGATGGCTTCGCGAATCGCCGGCTTGGGTTTCTCGTTGCTGATCAGGAACGCGTGGAGCGCAGGGGCTTTGGGTTCCAACCAGGCCAGGGGGCGGCGCAGGCGACCGTCCTTTCGCATCGTCCGTCGCAGCTTGCCAGCCCTTATAGTCCGAAGGGACCGAGACAGGAAGCGCTTTCATGCAAATCTGGGTCAGCGACCCTGAAATGGGTGCCTACTCAGTTTCGGCAGTTCGTGGCGCGGAGGCCAACCTGCCGACCGCCTACGGCGACATGCGCATCTTCGCCTACCGCGACATTCAGACCGGCAAGGAACACGCCGCCATCGTCAAGGGCGACGTCGCCGGTGCCGCGGACGTCCTGACCCGCGTCCATTCCGAGTGCCTCACGGGCGACATTTTCGGCTCCCTTCGATGCGACTGCGGCCCCCAATTGGAAGAAGCACTCGCCGCCATCGACGCCGCCGGCAAAGGCGTGGTCCTATACCTACGCCAGGAGGGTCGCGGCATCGGCCTCATCGACAAAATCGCTGCCTACGAGCTGCAAGAGCAAGGCCTCGACACGGTGGAAGCCAACCTGAAGCTCGGCCACCCGGAGGACGCGCGCACCTACGAGGCCGCCCACGACATGCTCAAGGATTTGGAGGTCGCCAGCATTCGCCTGATGACGAACAATCCGGCCAAGGTGGACGCGTTGCGTGAATTTGGCATTCGCATCACCGATCGTGTGCCCCATGAGGTCGGCGCCGGAGACCACAACCGCGACTATCTGGCCACGAAGAAGGCCAAGATGGGTCACTTGCTGGACAAGTTGTAGGTTTACCAGAGACCCACGAGTTTTGCGACGCCAGCCACGAGGAAGAATGCCCCAATGATGGGCGTGGCAATGAAGAGCGCCGGGAAGAACGGCGGGACGAGGACGGCTGCCGGACCGAGTGTGGCCATGAGCGTGCCCATGGTCGCGTTGTCGCCAAACATGCCGCGATTCATCATGAGACCCAGCACCAACAAGGCACCGGCTGCGATGAAACCGATGAATGCGACGCCGAACGTATGCGCGACGACGCATGCGCCCAGGACAACCAGGGCGCTGCCGACGATGGCGTTGCCGATGCGGTCGATGCGCTCGACGGCCTGATTGTCCTCGTCGTGGCGGGCTGCGGTCTCACTCACAATGGGCAACTCGCCTGTTGACTCTTGAAGCGCACGGTCGTGGATTCACCCACCCCGGCCCAAACCCCCATATCACGGGCCAGGGTCGGATGAAACCACAGCGGAGCGTCGGCTCCTCTTGGTCCGCATGGCTGATTCCATCATTGTCAAAGGCGCCCGCGAACACAACCTGAAGGGCATCGACGTCGAAATCCCGCGCGGGACCCTCACGGTCGTCACCGGCCTCAGTGGCAGCGGCAAGTCCAGCCTCGCCTTCGATACCATCTACGCCGAAGGCCAGCGCCGCTACGTGGAATCCCTCTCCGCCTACGCGCGGCAGTTTTTGGGCCAAATGAAGAAGCCCGAAGTGGAACACATCGAAGGCCTCAGCCCCGCCATCTCCATTGATCAGAAAACGACGTCCCGCAACCCGCGCTCAACCGTCGGGACGACCACGGAGATCTACGACTACCTGCGCTTGCTCTGGGCCCACGTCGGCACCCCCCACTGCCACCTTTGCGACCGCGCCATCGGCAAAATGAGCGTCGATCAAATCGTTGATGACGTCATGAAACTCCCCGAGGACACCAAATTGATGGTGCTCGCCCCGGTCGTTCGCGACCGCAAGGGCGAGTACGTCAAGCTGCTCAAAGACCTCCAAGCCGAAGGCTTCGTGCGCTGCCGCATCGATGGCAAGATGGGCGAAGTCAGCGACGACTGGCAATTGGACAAGAAATTCAAGCACAACATCGACATCGTCGTCGATCGCCTCAAAGCCGGCGCCGGGGAACGCGACCGCCTCGCGGACGCCATCGAGACCAGTTTCCGCACCGCCGAAGGCCTCGTGACCATCTGGGCCGACGAACAAGAAACCCTGTACTCGGAAGCATTCGGCTGCCCGGAACACGGCGCGGTCCTCGCCGAACTGACGCCACGGATGTTCAGTTTCAACGCACCCCACGGCGCCTGCAGCCGCTGCAGCGGCCTGGGAGCGAGCCTGGAACCGGACGAAGACAAACTCATCAAACACCCAGACCGGGCCATCAGCAAAGGCGCATTCCACCATGAGGCATTCATCTTCAAGTCGTGGCTTGGACGGTGGCTGCGCGGCGTCTGTCGCGGCCTCGACATCGACATTGACACGCCGTGGAAGGACCTGCCCCGGGCGCATCAGGAAATCATTCTGTACGGCGGGCCCGCCGTCAAGACCCGCGTGGGCAACTGGAATGTCAACCAAGAATGGGAAGGCATCGCGACGCGCATGACCCGCCTGCTTGGGGAAAGCCAATCGGACAAAGCCAAGGAACGCATCCGCAGCTTCCTTGCCGAACGGGCCTGCGGCGGCTGCAAAGGCGCCCGCCTGCGACCCGAAGTGCTGGCGGTGCGCATCGACGAGCACAACATCAGCCAAACGACCCACTTCAGCGTCAGCGACGCCCGCCACTGGTTCGAAACCCTGCCCGAACGCCTCACAGACCGGGAGAACGACATTGGGAAGGAAGTCCTCAAGGAAATCGTGGCCCGTTTGACGTTCCTCGACAACGTGGGCCTAGGGTACCTCAGCCTCGACCGCGCCAGTGGCACGCTCAGTGGTGGCGAATCCCAACGAATCCGCCTCGCCAGCCAAATCGGCAGCGGCCTACAAGGCGTCCTCTACGTCCTGGACGAGCCCAGCATCGGCTTGCACCAGCGCGACAACCACCGACTCATCGAAACCCTCCAGCACCTCAAGAGCCTTGACAACACCGTCCTCGTCGTCGAACACGACGAAGACACGATGCGCGAGGCGGACTACCTCGTGGATCTCGGCCCCGGCGCAGGCGAACACGGCGGACACGTCGTCGCCGCAGGCACCCCCAAACAAGTCGAGAAGGTCAAAGCGAGCCTGACAGGCCAATACTTGGCTGGCAAGCTCCGCATCGATGTGCCCGAAAGCCGCCGCGAAGGCAACGGCCAGGTCGTCACCATTGTCGGCGCCCGCGAGAACAACCTCCAGAACGTCACCTGCAACATTCCCCTCGGGAAACTCGTCGCGGTGACCGGCGTGAGTGGCAGTGGCAAATCCACGCTCATCAATGAGACTCTGTTCAAGGGGACGCTCAAGCACCTTGACCGCGTCGGCGGGGAGCGCCCCGGCGCCCATGACCGCATCGATGGATTGGATGCGGTGGACAAGGTCATCGACATTGACCAAAGTCCCATCGGCCGCACCCCGCGCAGCAACCCCGCGACGTACACAGGCCTCTGGACGCCGATTCGCGACTTGTTCGCCCAGACCGCCGATGCCAAAGCCCGCGGCTACAAACCTGGTCGCTTCAGCTTCAACGTCAAAGGTGGCCGCTGCGAAAGCTGCGACGGCGATGGCGTCGTCAAGATCGAGATGCACTTCCTGCCCGATGTCTACGTGCCCTGCGAAGTCTGCAAGGGCAAGCGATACAACACGGAAACCCTGCAAGTGCGCTACAAGGGCCTCAACATCCACGAAGTCCTGGAGCTAACCGTCGAAAACGCGCTTACCTTCTTCGAAGCGATTCCGGCGATCAACAACAAACTCCAGACCCTTGTCGACGTCGGCCTTGGCTACATCCGCCTCGGCCAACCGGCCACGCAGCTCAGTGGCGGTGAAGCCCAGCGTGTCAAGCTTGCCACGGAGCTAAGCAAACGTAGCACCGGCAAGACGCTCTACATCCTCGACGAGCCGACCACGGGCCTGCACATCCACGACATCAAGCATCTGCTTGGCGTCCTGCAACGACTCGCCGACGGCGGCAACACCGTCGTCGTGATTGAGCACAACCTGGACGTCATCAAGTGCGCCGACTGGTGCATTGACTTGGGCCCCGAAGGCGGCAACGGCGGCGGCCAAATCATCGCCGAAGGCACGCCCGAAGAACTGGCAGCGGTCAAGGAATCCTACACGGGCCGCTACCTGGCGCCGCTGCTTCATTAGCAAACGCCTTTGATGCAAGCGCTCCGTCGGCGAGCATCCTGCCCATGTACTGCGTCACGGTCCCCCTCGTTGACCGCCCCGGCGCCGCCGCCGGCGTGATGGACATCCTGGCCGCCCATCAAATCCCAATCCACGCCTACATGCTGGGACGCGGCCGGCTCCACATTGCAACCGTCGAAGGCGAAACCTGCAAATCGGCTCTCGAAGAAGGGGGCCTTGACGCCTACTGCGCGCCCATGATTCGCCTCGACCTGCCCGATGAACCTGGCCTGCTTGGCCAATTGTTCAACGCCCTCGCGGA
Organism: Thermoplasmatota archaeon; assembly: GCA_049617695.1. Taxonomy (GTDB): domain Archaea; phylum Thermoplasmatota; class E2; order JACPAO01; family JAHFTW01; genus JBFKXH01. Next base: position 5,183 of record JBMZJT010000017.1, read on the forward strand.
CGCATTCATCAATGTCCTGGTCAGCTTCGGCGTCGGACGGGGCGACGACGGCACCATCTACTTGCAAGTCAACGACCCACGACGGGCGCAGCCCATCCTGGACCAATTCGGCGTCAGCGCAATCGCAGATGCGTGACCGATTTGGTCAAATAGGACCCGTAAGTCGGCCGCCTTGGAGTGAGACTTGCTTGGAGGTTTCTCCAGGAGTCCTGGCCCCACAGCTCCCGTAGTGTAGCGGCCAATCATTCAGGACTCTCACTCCTGCGACCCGGGTTCAAATCCCGGCGGGAGCACTTCCCTTCCAACCCTCCAGCAGGGCCCATGCGGGGCCGCGCATCGCGCGTGCCGCGCCCCGAATCGAAACGTGGGCGTTTCGGTTCACAATCCCGGCGGGAGCACTTCCCTTCCAACCCTCCAGCAGGGCCCATGCGGGGCCACCTGAACCCCAACCCTTGAAGGCCTCCAACGAGTCCGCAGCCCGTGGCCTTCTGGCACCTGCTGCATCGCTTCCGATCCGAATGGCCACTGCTCGTGCCGTTGCTGTTCGCAGCGGCGCTCGGCATGGGGTTTGGATGGTACTATTACTGGCAAGTAGGCCAGTTCGACCCGAGCTCACCTCGCTTCGTCGACTACGCTTGGTGGCCCCTAGTCAGCGATTCACCCAACGCCGTCCTGTTCTGGGTCGTCGCCGTGTTGCTGGACAAGCTCGCCGGATGGCGCCGCTGGTGGCTCGACGCGATCGCATTCACCCTCAACATGTACGTGGGCCTCTGGACCACAACGGTGTTCCTGCTCTACCCTGAAACCATGAACACGTTCAACTGGGCCGCCGTGGCCGAGGGCAACATGAATCCCGTGTTGTTCGTCAGCCACATGGGCATGCCTTTGCTCGCGCTGACCTTGGTCCACGGCATGCGGCACGACCGCCCCAAGGCCATGGGCCTGCTTGCCGTGCTCGCGGGACTCGGCGCCTACTTGTTCGTGGATTACTGGGGGCCGCACCTGCACCCCGCACCGTTCCTGCACGAACAAGTCCACGGCGACGCCGCGCTCCATGCGTGGGCGCCGGGCTTGATGGTCTTCACGGCGATCGTGTGGTTGTGGTTCGCGTGGCCGTCACAAATTGTGGGCGGCGATGAATCGGCTCGCGGGTAGTGCCGGCGCGCGGTCCTTGGCCAATTCCGGCAGGAAGCCCCGGTAGGGCTGTTGCAAGTAGCGGAAGTCGAGCAGGATGGTGGCGCATTTGTCATCCGGCCCACGGATGCCACGGCCCATGGCTTGGAGGACCTTGTTCATGGCGGGGCCCGTGTAGCCATACAAGCGACCCTTGCCAGGGAACCGGCGTTCAAAGTAGCCAATGGACGCATCCACTTCGAGATCCGGCGGCGGAAGCGGGAGCCCTGCAATGATGATGGCACTCAGGAGATTGTCAGGGTAGTCGACGCCTTCGCTGAAGCTGCCACCAAGAACCCCGGTCAGCAAGGCGCCTTTGCGTTTCTTGGCGCCGCGCAATTGATCCAGGATGCCATCCCGGTCCGCTTTGGTCATGCCCGGCGCTTCCTCCAGGGATTCCTTGCTCAGCTCGTGGGGCTCCAATGCGATGCGGAGTTCCCGAATGATGTCGTAGCTTGGGGCGAACAAGGCGACGTTGCCCTCGGCCTTGCGGCAGACGTCGGCAATGGTGAGGGCCATCTTGTCCCACATCTCCGGGCTGCGATCCTTGTAGCGGGTGCTGACGCCTTCTTGCACCAAGGTCAACCGGTGCTCCGGCGGGTACGGGCTGGCGTACGTCTTGACACTGGTGCGGTCGGCTTCGAGGCCCAGGAGGTCACGCACGGCATCCGGCGGGCGAAGGGTGCCACTCATGAGGATGGCGCTGTGCACGCTGTCAAAGACGCGACGCGCCGGCACCGATGGATCGAGCAAACGCAGGTGCAGGGTCAAGCCATCCTCATCCCGTTCCAAGTACCGCAGGGCACCGGTCCGGAATCGGCCCCAATCTTCGAGGACCTCCTGCAACGTCTCGGCGTGGACTTGGGCATCCGTGCCTTGTTTGCATTTCTTGACGAGGGGCGCCAGGTCGTCAATCATGTCCTGCAGCGTCCGATGGGTGTTGCCAAGCGTGCCTGTGTTGCGGGCCTGGCCAAAGGCATCATGCAAGTGCTCGATGTCGAGGCGCGCGATGCGCCGCTCCCGATCACCGAGGCGGCCTTCTTCCAACCGTCCTTCGGCGGCCGCTTGCTCTGACAGGAGCCGAAGCGCCTTGCGCAGGGCATCTAGGTCCGCCTGCACATCACGGAAGCGATGTTGGCGTGCCTCCGATTCGGCGCTGTCAATCAAGAATGGCGTCACCTTGTGAGCGTGGTTTTGCCGAATCCTGTCTGGCAGGTTGTGGGCTTCGTCCACGATGAGAATGATGTCGCCCAAGTCCAAGCCCAGCTTTTCGAGGCTGCGGTCTCGAATGTCGCTGAACAAGTGATTGTAGTCCGCCACGACGACTTGCGCATGGGTGCTGGCGGCGCTGGCCAGGATGTGCGGGCAGAGTTGGTGCTCCTTGGCGACTTGCATCAATTGCTCGACGTGTAGGACGCCGTCACGCACCCGTTTCAAGACGTCTTGATCGGGCTCGCCCAGGTATTGGCAGCTCTTTTGCCGCGTCTCCATGGCGCAGAAGTCCGGGAATCGGCCCGGATGCATTTCGGCGGCTTCGGGCCGCAAGCACATGTCGCGCTTGCTGACGAGATCAACGAGCATGAAGCGAGCACCGCGGCGCTCCTGGATTTGGCGCAACGTCTCGACGGCAATGTGGTGCTGGCTTTGGCGGCTCGTTAGGAACATGACGGTCCGCTGCTGCTCGATGGCCGCTTGCAGCGCCGGTGCGAGACTTGCAGCGGTCTTTCCGATGCCCGTTGGTGCTTCCGCGACGAGGTGGCGACCCCGCTGGACCGCCATCGTGACATCCCTCGTGAAGCGCTTCTGCCCGGGGCGGATTTGATCGTATGGGAACAGACCCAGTTGTTCGTGGGCGGCGCCGCCGTCCGGGGCATGCCAATCACTGGCTTCGGGTCGCAAGGGGGCCTCGAACGCGCCTTGATGGCGCGGCGCACTGCCCAAGGAAATTTGTCCCTGCCCGAGGTGGATGGCTTTGCCTTTGGCCATCACGGTTCGGGCGCGCCCTGCATCGCTGCAGCGCAAGCACTCGAGGACACCGTTGCGGGGCCGCATGAGGCCACGGCATTGTGGACAGAACGTCGCCAAGGAGGCGGCCCAAGCAGGCGCCTTACTTCAGGGGTCCGGGAGACGGCAGCGAAATTACGCTTGCATCTGCTTCGCAATGGCTTGCAAAGCGGCTTCCTTGCTACCCCGCTTCTGGACGAGGACACGGCCCACGACCTTGTACGGGATGCTTGGATGGCACGCCTCTTCGTCCAGATCCGCCTCAAAGCCCGCCTTCTTGGCAGCGCTCTGGATCCAGGCGGCATCCGGCTTGGAGATCGCCAGGTGCGACGGCACACGGCGACCAGCCTTGCGGCTCAAGCGGGCATCGAAGTAGTGGGGCCAGAGGACCCACAGGCCGTCGTCGCGGCCGGGCAAGTTTACTCGACGAGGACGCCGCTGAGCGCGCCGTCCTGACCGGGGCGGCTCGTCACGCGGGCCTTGCCAGCGGAGGTCTCCACGATGGCACCCTTCGTGATGATGTTGCGGCGCACGTAGTGGATGTTGGCGGCGTTTTCGGTGACGTTGGTCAGCGTCGCCGCGGCAGTCTTGCCGCTCTTGGGGTCGGTGACGTTGATCTTGTCGGTCGCCAGGACCTTGATCTTCTGGTTGGCACCCTTGGTGCGCACGAGCTTTTGCTTGTGCTCACCGACGTGGGCGTCAATGTGCTCACGGGCGATCTCGCTGCGGCGCTTCTTCTGCGCGCGGATCAGGCGGCCACCAGTGGGCTTGCGGCGGGAGGTTCCTTGCCAGAGTGCCATAGGTCAGTCTCCAGGACAAGGCGGCCGACAAAGGCCCCCTATATCAGGCTTGTGTGGCGGTTTCAGGAGTCAGGCGCGATGGGGGCGCCATCGACGCTGAATTGCCAGTCCTCGAAGGGCTTGAAGCCGTAGAAAACGTGGCTAAAGACCGTGAAACTTTGTTCGATGGTGAAGCCGACGCCCATGCAGAGGCCGCCGATGACGCCGGGGACGCCGGGGTAGCAGCCGTTCTCGGTGGGCGGGAAGGTGCCGTCGATGCTGCCACTAAAGACACGCAGGTACAGGTTGCGGGTGTCGCCGAGGCTGTTGAAGCATTCCGGCGTGCCGTGGGTGTTGTAGTCGCCGTGCGTCGTGTTGATGACGTTGGGGCTCGGCGCGTTTTGGGCGGCGAAGGTGCAGCGACCGACGTCTTCTCCTGTGGCTTCTTGCCAGAGTTGCATGTTTTCGCTGACCGTCTGGGTGGTGCGCCAAATCATCTCCGATTGCAGGTAGGTGACGTTGCCTCGCTCGAGTTCGTGGGTGTGGGTGAAGTCCTCGCCGACGGCGTCGTCAAGGAAGGGCAGGCCGCAGAGGGCGAGGGCGCTGAGGCCGCAGGCCATGTAGCCTTCCCAAACGAGGCCTTCCGCGTACGGCACATTGTCGGGGTCTTCGACCATGGCGATGCGCACGACAGGGGGCGCGTCTTCACCGGCGACGACTTCGACGTTGGTCTGGGTGCTGATGTAGCCGAGGCGGCTGGCCTCCATGAAGTAGGTGCCAGGTTCCAGGCCGGAGAATCCGAAGGCGCCTTCGGCATTGGTCGTCGTCGAGAGTTCGGTGCCGGATACGGTGATGGTGACGTCCGGAATGGGCACGACGGCTGTGTCCACGACGACGCCGCGAATGACGCCGGTGTCTTCCGTTGCTTCCAGGTCTAGATCTTCGAATTCAGGCTCCACGGGACCCTCGGTTGGGTCTCCGGCACATCCGGCCAGACCGGCAGCAATCAGGAGCATCACGACAACGCGCATACGGCCCAGTTTTAGCCATCAGCCAAGAAGCTTGTTGTCAGATTGGCTCGCCATCGAGGACCAAACTCCAGCCCTCCGCAGGCACCTTGTTGTAGAACACGGTCAAGAACAATTCCACTTCCTGTTCCAGGACGACGTTGCCGATCCCGCCGAATTCGGGGAACACCTGGAAGGCCAGGATGCGACTTGCGCCAATGTCTTGGGCCACGATGTCCGCGCGTTCCTTGGGCATCAACACCGGGCTCTCGCCGGTGAAGCTCGTCGAATTGGCCAATTCAATGGTGCCCCGTTCACGGGCATACATGCTCCAGGTCAGCACGCGCGCCGTGTCCGCCGTCGGATCCCAGGCCCCTTCGGCTTGCAGATGCGTGGGCATGCTTTCCACGTCCATTTCGATAATGCCACGGTGATCCAATACGTAGTCCGTGCAGGCCGCGCCGCCGGAGAGATCGCAGGTGATGTCTTGGACCCCATTGGGCGTTTGACACATGCTGTAGGAGCCAGCCGTGGGAATCCCGACGCCGCATTGTAGGAAGCCGCGCGCCGCCGACACTTGGTGGTACGGAATGCCTTGCGGATCGCTTTCCATGCGGACGCGGACAATCGGATCGTCCTCGCCGGTGACGGTGACGGAGGATTGCATGGTGAAGTAGCCGGGTTTGCTCAATTCCAGGAGATGGACCCCCAATTCGACATCTGCGAAGGCGAAGCGCCCCTCGTCATCAGTCACAACGGAACGGTCGTCAAAATCGACCGTCACGTCGGGCAGCGGCACAATGGCTGCGTCGACGACGACACCTCGAATTGCAGGGCCGTCGCCCAGCTCCAACTCTTCGTCAAAGGCGTCAATTTCGTCCGGCACGTCGGCCGGCAGGTCGCTGCACCCTGCCAAAGCGACGCCGAGAACTGCCAAAGCCATCCATCCACGCATACCCAGATGCCGCCGTCGTAGGCTTTGACCGTTCTGGTCGACTCGTGCAGATGTCGGGACGCAACGGCATTAAGAGGGACCCGCGTCGCAAGGCCTGACATGACGAAGGCGCACGTCACCGTCCACCTGAAGCCCGGCATCTCGGACCCCGAGGGCCAGAACACCACCAAGGCCCTGCACTTGCTCGGTTTTGACGGCGTCCAGGGCGTGCACACCACCAAGATTTGGGAGATTGAACTCGGCGACGTCTCCGAAGCCGATGCCAAGGATCAAGTCGATCGGATGTGCCGGCGCCTGTTGACCAACCCCGTGATCCACGACTACGAAGTCGAGATCATCGCCTGATTCCAGGCGATTTGCATGACCGCGCCCGCCAACAAGAAACGCATCCACAACGCCAAGGCGCGGGATGCCAAGCGGGCGAAAGTCGGGGACAGTTCCGAACGCACGGGGCCCAAACTGCGGCGCAGCAAGTACGGCTCCAAGCTGCGCGATCGCCAGCGGAAGGATGCATGAAATCCAAGGTCAAACAGAACCAGGAGATCAGCAACCGCAAGCTCCAGGAACACGCCAAGTCCCAGAAGACGCCAGTTGGCAGCGACAAGGTTCGCTCACGCAACAGTCCGGCAGCACGCAAGTTGGATGCGCTGCGCAAAAAGAAGGCAAAAAGCGACTGACGCCTTCAGTGGACCTTATGTGGGCATCCAAGGTCGCGCGACCTAGCGATGCCTGAGACGGTCCAATCCTGGGAAGGTCACGTACGCAAGGACGGCGCGGTGCGCCGGTTCGACCTCGCCGCCATGAGCGACGAGGAGCTGCTGGCCTGCAGCCAAGCGATGCAGATCGGTCTGCGCCTCGATGAGATGCAGAACGCCCGCGACCATTTCCTTGCCCGCGACGGCGAGGACCAACCCACAGATGTGGAGTTGGAGGCCCTTGGCCAAGCATGGTCCGAGCACTGCTGCTACAAATCCAGCAAGCCGGTGCTTAAGGCGAACGTCTACGGCATCCATGAGGACAAGATTGCTGCCCGCGAAGACGCTGGCATCGTCGAGTTCTCCAAGGATTACTACTACGCCGTGGGCCTCGAATCCCACAACCACCCCAGCGCCATCGAACCTTATGGCGGCGCAGCCACGGGTGTCGGCGGCATCCTGCGCGACGTCGTCTGCATGGGCGCACAGCCCGTCGCCCTCGTCGACCCCCTCTTCTTTGGGCCTCTGGACAAGAAGAACGAAGACTTGCCGCCTGGCACGAAGCACCCCCGATTCCTTCTGGGGGGCGTCATGGCCGGCATCCGCGACTACGGCAACCGCGTCGGCATCCCGACGGTCGCCGGTGGCGTGACCTTTCACGAAGGCTACACGGGCAACTGCTTGGTCAACGTCGGTTGCATCGGCATCGTGCGCAAGGACATGTTGAAGCACTCCAAGGCCGGCGGCGTCGGTGACGTCTTCGTCCACCTTGGAAACGCGGCGGGCCGGGACGGCATTCACGGCGTCGCCTTTGCCAGCGAAGAACTCGTGGAAGGCAGCGAAGATGCCAGCCGCAGCGCCGTCCAAGTGGGCGACGCGATTCTCAAGGAACCTCTCATCCACGCCACCCTGGAAGTCATCCAGGAAGGCCTGGCCACCGGTTGCAAGGACTACGGTGGCGGCGGCCTGAGCTGCGTGGCTGGCGAACTGGCCTACGACGCCGGTTTCGGCTGCCACATCGAGCTGGAGAAAATCCCCACCAAGGTCCCGGGCATGGAGCCCTGGGAGATTTGGGTCAGTGAATCCCAGGAACGCATGATGGTCACGGCAAAGCCCGAAGACGTCCCCCGCATCCTGGAAATCGCCAAGAAATGGGACATCCCGGCCGTCGCCGTGGGCACCGTCATCGCGGACAAGGTCAACCATGTCACGTACAACGGCGAGACCGTCCTGAAGCTCGACCTGGACTTCAGCACCGGCGGCCCGGTCTACGACCGCCCGGTCAAGGAGCAGACGGTGACCCGCGAAGCGGTCCCCTTCACGGTCGACGACCCGGCAGCGGCCCTGCGCAGCCTGTTTGCCCACCCCAGCATCATGAGCAAGGAGTGGGTCATCCGGCAATACGACCACGAAGTCCGTGCCGGCACCGTGCTGAAGCCCCTCCAAGGCGTCATCGGCAGCGAAGGCCCCGGCGACGCCGCCGTCATCAAACCCGTGGATGACGAAGACGCATGCCTGGCCCTCAGCAGCGACGTCAACCCCCGCTACACGGAACGCGACCCATATTGGGGCAGTGCCTCCGCCATCGATGAAACGGTGCGCAACCTCGCCTGCGTCGGCGCCCGCATCAGCAGCCTCTGCGACAACCTCAACTTCGGCAACCCCGAGAAGCCAGAACGCATGTGGGAGCTCTACGAAGCCACGCGCGGCCTCGGTGACATGGCCCGCCCCCTCGGCGTGCCCTTCAGCAGCGGCAACGTCAGCCTCTACAACGAGACCGCCCAGGGCCCCATCCCGCCCACGCCGACCATCATGGGCGTTGGCATCGTGAGCCACTACCAACACGCTACGACACTGGATCTCAAGCAGCCGGGCAACGCCATCTACCTCGTCGGTGAAACCCATGACGAACTCGGCGGCAGCGCCTTGTTCGATCAGCTTGGCATCGAAGGCGGCATCGTGCCCCAGACCGACGCCGAACGCCTCAAAGCCAGCGCCAATGCCGTCGTCGACGCCATCGAAGCCGGTCTCGTGCGCGCAGCCCACGACTGCAGCGAAGGCGGCCTCGCGGTCGCTGCCGCGGAGATGTGCTTCGCTGGACGCCTGGGCGCCGACATCGACATCAGCAACGTCCACGAAGACGCGGCGATTGCCTTGTTCAGCGAAAGCAACACGCGGTTCCTGCTCGAAGTTCCCGCCGACCAAACCGAAGCCTTCGAAGCCCACTTCGACGGGCTGACCTTGACCCGCATCGGCACCGTGCGCGACGACACGCAACTCCACATCGGCGACGTCACCATTGACACGCAGGAGCTACGCGAGATCTGGCGCCATGAACTGCCCAAACTCATGGGGGCTGAGCAATGAGCAAACCTCTGTGGGCGGTTCTTCGCATTGAAGGCACCAACTCCGAAGACGAATCGGCGGCCTGCCTGCGAGCCTGCGGCGCGGATGCCGAGATTCTCCACCTGAAGCAACTGCTGGGCGACGATGTGCGCGACGACGAGAAGCGCAACCTCCTCGACTACGATGGCCTGTGGATTGCCGGCGGGTTCAGCGCAGGCGATTACATTCGCGCCGGCGCCATCCTGGCGGCCCGCATCAAGAGCCGCATCGGCGACCAGCTGAAGGAATTCGTCGCCGACGGACGACCCGTCCTGGGCATCTGCAATGGATTCCAAATTCTCGTGGAACTCGGCCTCCTGCCCGACCTAGACGGCGTCACGATGACGGACGCCCCCACGGCGGCGCTGCACCTGAACGACAGTGGCCACTACGAATGCCGCCCGAGCCTGCTCCGACACGTCAACAACGGCAAGAGCAAGTTCACCGCGACCATCCCCAAGGGTGAGGTCCGCACCATCATCAGCAGCCACGCCGAAGGCAAACTGCTGCTTGCAGACGACGCTGCCTACGAGCGCCTCAAGGCGCAAGATCAGATCGTGTTTACCTACACGGACCCGGACGGCAGCGAAGACCCGGCATACCCGTGGACGCCCAATGGCGCCGTCCATGCGATTGCCGGCATCTGCAACCCCGCAGGCAACGTGTTTGGCATGATGCCCCACCCGGAACGCGTCTTCTACCGCCGCGGCCACCCCGACTGGACCCGAACCGGCCTCGACGCAGGTCTCGGGTTCGATGTCGGTGACGGCCGCGCCATCATTCAGGCAGGTGTGGACGCATCCAGGCGCGCCTAGCCCTCCTGTTCCTGGTACCCCTCCTAGCCGGTTGCACCAGCCCCGGCGATGTTCGGGGCGACGACTTGGCCATCCACATCGAGGCCGACGGCCCATTCGAAGTCGGCATTCCCTTGCCTTTGGACCGGTCGACGCCTCCAAGCGCGTGGGAGGACATCCTGCGGCCCAGCATTTCCGATGCCACCCTGCGCGTCGAGGATGGCTGGGTTTGGATCACGGGCGCGGATGTTGCGGATGTGGAAGGCCGCATGCGTCGCGAAACCGTCCGTGCCCAAGACTTGGTGGATGCTTCCTGGGATGGCGAGACCAGGCCTCTGCAGAGCTTGCCCGTGTTCATCGAAGGAGATGTCCAACTGATGTCGGTCCACTGGGAGGCAACGACCTGCCGGGGCGACGATTGCCAGAACCAGCGCGGCGTCGAGGTGTGCAGCTTGATCTTCACGGCCACGACATCGACGTTGCAACCCGGCTTCCAGCGCATACCGGTCCGAACAGACAACGTGCAGTGTTCAGTCCTGTAGTCCAGGCCAAGCAACGTCCGAAATCACTGACCCATCGAGCAAGGTGAAGCCGTCGGGCCAGATCGAGCCCCATGGCCCGCATTTTGGTCCCGATTCGCTATGCCGCATGGCTCTCCGGCGAACTTGGCATCCGCCTGGAACGCACCTTGCGCCACGGCCTCCAAGGGCTGGATGCCGATGTCGCCCGAATGCCTCGCGGATTCCTCATTGAATCTCCAGAAAGCCCCGGCCCGTTTCTGGAACATGTGCGACGCGCCGTTGCAGATCTGGAAGCCGGCGCCCGAGAAGCCTACCCCATGTTCCACCGGGAAATGGGTCCGCTTTGGACCGGCACGTTGCAAGTCCTTTTCCCGGACCCGGAGGATGGCTCCATGTGAGACTGCACGCCTACTTCGACTACGGTTCCCCGTACGCCTACCTGGCATGGTACCGCATCACCCAACGCCATCCTGAGCGCTACGAAGGCGTCGACATCTTATGGAAGCCCGTCAGCGCCGGCCACATCTTCAAACAGGACGGCAGCGCACCCAATACGACGATGCCAAATCAAGGCCGATACTTGCACCTCGATGTCAAGCGCTGGGCTGATGCCTACGGCGCGCCATTCCAACCCCCAACCGAGGGTGCCGGCAAGATGCCCGTCAACAGCATCCAGGCCATGCGGCTCCATTTCCTCGCAGATCAAGGTGGCCCCGCCATGGAAGCCGCCTGGATGAAAGCGGTCTTCCACGCCTACTTTGGCCAGGGCCGCGACATCAGCAGCGAAGCAGTCCTCGATGATTTGTGCGCGCAAGTCGGCGTCCAGGATGGCCCCCAGGCATGCAACCACGAATCCATCAAGCGGCTCTTGATTGCCAATACGGCCGAGGCATACGAGGCCGGCGCCCCGGGGGTCCCGTTCTTTGTCTTGGAAACCGATGAAGGCAACGAGGTGTTCTGGGGCAACGATCGCTGCGCTTGGATGGAAGCCCGGATTGCAGGTCAAGTTGCGCCTGCTTGACGCACCGGCTCCAGGAGAAGCGATCCTTCCGGGGTTGACCACGTTGAAATAACACAGGCCGGTCGCCCACCCATGGAAGATGCGACCATTTCCGCACTCTACCGGTTCCTGCACGTGCTTGCAGGCATCACCTGGATCGGCCTTCTGTACTTCTTCAACTTGGTCAATGCCCCGGCAATCAAGTTCCCGATGAAGAAGCCCGTCGACGTCGACATGTCCGCTGCCGCCGGCCGCGACTTGGCCCTGAAGACGCTCTGGTGGTTCCGCTGGGGCGCCGCCATGACGGTGCTGTTCGGTCTGTTGCTGATGGACGCCGTGGCGCAGAGCTACGGTGGCTGGGATGTCTACATGGGCAGCACGGCCGGCAAGACCATTGCTGTCGGCGCTGGCCTGGGCCTGATCATGGCGTTCAATGTCTGGTTCATCATCTGGCCCAACCAACAAGTGGTCCAGAGCAACAACCACAAGATTGAGCACGGCGCCGAGAACGTGGACGAGCTGAAGGCCGACAACGCGACCCGCCTGCCCAAGATCAAAATGGCAAGCCGCTTCAACTTCTGGGCCAGCATTCCGATGCTGTTCTTCATGATCTTCGCGGCCCACGGCGGCGAAGCTCTGGCTGGCCTCTTCGGCGCCTAATTCCGGCGCGAATTCCTTCTCCCTTTCCCCCTTACCTTGGATCTTCGGGGCGCATGATGCGCCAATTCCTTTGTGTGGCCATGCGCGTGAGGCGCGGGGCCGGATTGATGCAGATGCCGTGCCCGACGGCATCAAGCATCTGGTGATCGCTGAAGTGGTCGGTGTATCCGTAGCATTGCTTCGGATTGGTGCCCGTTGCCTTGCACATGGCGAGAATGATGTTGGCCTTGTCTTGGCCATACAGAGGCCCGTCTTCCACCCGCCCCGTGAACCGACCTTCATGCTCTTCCAGCTGGCAGCCAATGACCTGCGTTCCTTCGGGCAAGAACGGCAACACGCGCCGCACCAGGCGTTCCATGCCGGTCGTGATGATGACATTCGTGCGGCCTTGGGCCGCGTGTTGTTCCATCTCGGCGACGACCTCTGGGTAGATGCGCGGGGCCACTTCGGACGCGACGAAATCGTCCAGCACGGCATCCATCACAGCGACCGGGACGCCCTTGAATCCCTTGTACGCGGAACGGACGACGGTGCTTCGGCGCACGGCGCGGGCCTTGTAGAGCGCACTTTGGACGCCCATCCAGGCCAGGAAAGGCCCGACTTGGCTCCACATCGCAGTCTTGCGAACTGCGCGCACAGGACCATGGGGCCGATCCTCGATGCGGGCTTTGCGCCGCTGGAACATGTGGACGCCGAGCAGCGGGCCAGCGTCACCGTGAATGATGGTGTTGTCAAAGTCGAAGAAAGCGTACATCAGATCTCCTGGCGAAGGAAATCCACGATGGCCCCCGTGAGCAGGTCACCATCCAAGTCGCGCCAACAAGAGTGACCACCGCGGTGGGTGACATGTTGGACCGGCCCCGGAAATTGGCTGATGACATGTTCGCTATGGGCGGGTTTGACAGCCTTGTCGTGGCGGCTCGTGATGGCGAGCACCGGAACCCGCACGCGCGTGGCCCAATCCGAGGCCTGCATGGTCGTGGCGAACGTGTAGTTGGCCGCATTGACATGGGTGCCGAGGAAACCGTCACTGGCGGCATGGGCCGCCGCTGCTGGATCCACGAACAAATCGCGGTATTTCGGAGGCCGCGGCACCATGCGCGCCGGGCGCCCTTGCCGGGCCCGGCGCTTGGCCAACGCCCCGATGACATGGTAGCCAAGCTGATCCAAGAGGCCCAGTTCATCGAAGAGCCGATCCACTGGATGCGCGACCACGAGTTTGTCGACGCGTGGCGTGCGACTGGTGTGGCCGATGACCATGGCGCCACCGAGGCTGTGCCCAATGAGTGCGAGCGGCTTCTTCTTGACGTGGCGACGCAGTTCATCGAGCGCGACATCGATGTCCTGACAGGCGCGTTGCAGGTCCACGCGACCGCGTTCCCCGCCGCTGCGACCATGGCCGCGCAGATCGATGGCAAATGCCGTGAATCCAGCCTTTGCCAAGGCGTCCGGCAATTCGCCGTACTCCTGGGCGCACGAATTGAATCCATGCACGAGGAGCACGCCGCCGCGGGCGCGCTTGGCCTTGACCAGGTCGCCCACCAATCGCGTCCCATTCACCTGCAGGGTCGTCTCCACAAGAATGCGAGTCCACACCGGCTCTTCAAGGACACGGCAGCGTTTTCATGCGCTCCCAAGTGGCGCCGCCGTGCACCCGCTGGACGCATTCCGGGACGAGGTCAACCGCATCATCCAGGCGACCTGGAACTACGAGACCCAAGTTCCTGAACTGGAAACCCCGCCGGACGCGACCATGGGCGACCTCGGGTTGCCATGCTTCCCCTTGGCGCGGGAGCTACGCAAAGCACCGCCCGCCATTGCTGGCGAGATGGCCGAAGCGATGCAGCCCTCGGGCTGGGTGCGCGAAATCCGCGCCGTCGGCCCGTACGTCAATTTCTTCCTGGACAGCGCCCGGCTCGCCGAATACGTTGCCAGCGACGTTGACGGCGCCCTGACGCCGCCCGCCAAACCGGGACGCATCTTGTTGGAGCACACCAGCGCCAACCCCAACGGCCCTTTGCACGTCGGCCGCGCCCGCAATCCGATCCTCGGCGACACCCTGGGCCGGATTCTGCGTGCCGCGGGCCACGACGTGGAGACCCAGTACTACATGGACAACCTGGGCCGCCAGGTGGCCTTGCTCTACAAGGGCAAACAGACGTTCTGCGAGGAAGACTTGCCCGCGGCTGCCCGCGACAAGATTGACCACGTGCTGGTGCGCTATTACCAGGCCGCCAACGAACGCAAAGACGCAGACCCTGCCTACGCGGAGGAAGTCAAGCAACTCGTGGCCCAACTGGAAACCGCCGACGTGCAACTGCTGGCCGACGTGCGCGAAGTGTACGAAGCATGCTTTTCTGGCATGCGCGAAAGCCTGTCGCGCCTCGGCGTCGACTACGACTCCATCAAGGACGAATCGGACCTCGTTGCTGGCGGGGACGTCGATGCCACCATTGAGCGGCTCAAGCAGAGCCCCCGCGCCGGCCAAGAGGATGACGGCGCAAACTACCTGGATTTGTCCGCCGAGTTGGAGGGCAACAAGTCGACGAAGTTCTTCTTCACGCGCAAGGACCAAACCAGTGTCTACGCCACCCGCGATGTCGCCTACCACAAGTGGAAGGCCGAACAAGTCGGCGAGGGGCTGCTGCTCAACGTCCTTGGCGAAGACCACCGCCTCCAGAGCCTGCAAGTCAGCATCGCGTTGGAAGAGCTTGGCCACCGCCGCCCGGAAGTCGTGTTCTACGCCTTCGTCAGCCTCCCCGACGGCAAGATGAGCACCCGTGCCAACCGTGTCGTCTTCCTTGACGACCTGCTGGACGAAGCTCATGCCTTGGCCGCTGAAGCTGTGCGCAGCCGCCGCGAAGGTGAACTGGACGAAGCCGAACTCGACGCCATCGCGGAAGCCGTCGGCGTCGCGGCGATTCGTTTCAACATTGCCAAGGTCCAGCCCGAGAAACCCATCGCATTCCGCTGGGAAGAAGCCCTGGACTTTGATGGCGACAGCGCGCCGTACCTCATGTACGCCCATGCCCGGGCCGCGAGCCTCCTGGCACGCGCCGCCGAGGCCGGCATCGAGCCCAGCATCCATGAACTGGGCGACGGCGAGGCCCGCCTGGCCAAGGTCCTGGCGCAATTCGTGCCGGAAGTCGAAGCCGCCGCTGCCCGCCGCGCACCCCACCGGTTCTGCGCCTACGCAAGCCGCCTGGCCGGAGCCTTCAACGAATACTACCGAGACCACCCGGTTTTGACCTGCGATGACGCGCAAGCCCAACAGACGCGCTTGGCCATGGTCGGCGCGGCCAAGAAGGCGCTTGCCAAGGCCCTCGATGCCCTTGGCATTCCCGTCCTGGACCGGATGTAACGCCACAAGCGTTATGCCACAGCGAGCCTCGAAACAGGCCATGAAGACGTGGCTCCTCCTGGGCCTCCTGCTCGCCGTCGGCGTCGCAGGCTGCATCGATGAAGACAGCCCCAGCGCGACTCCCGAAGAGGAAGCGCTTGCGCCCGCCGTGCGCCCCACCATGCCGGAAGACCCCATGCCGGAAGGGCCCGGCCACGACCACACGGACGTGAGCCAACACCAATTCCTCTGGAATTATGAGTTCACCCACCGCGATCCCTTGATGCAGAATCAAGCCCAAATCGCGGGCCTGCACGCCCTGGACATTCAAGACGGTCACTTGTTTGGTGCCATCTACGGCGCCAGCACCATTTCTGTCAACGGCGGCATCGCCGTTTGGGACCTCAGCAACCCCGACGTCCCCCAACTGACTGGCCAGTTCCGCATCCCGGGCAGTGTCGGCGGCGACCGCAGCATGGAAGCCACCAAGAGCGGCAACTACGTCGTCCTTGGCACCGAACCTGTGACCTGCTTTGGCCAAGTCAACCCCGTGCCCATCGACGTGTACCTCTTTGACACGACGGACAAGACCAACCCGTTGCCCGTCGATGTCATCAGCCGCGCCGGCAACAGCGTTGGCAACCCCGCCGGCCTCGGCCCGCGCCTGGGCAGCCACAGCATCGCCGTCCATGAAATCCAGGGCCGCGACTTCGCCTTCATCTTCGGCGACATCTACGAAATCGTGCCCGACGAGAACCTCGGCGCCCACTTCGAAGCCACCGGCGCCAGCATCAACGTCGGCCACGATCTGTACTTGCGCACGACGCCCTGGGGCGACGTCTGGGCCTTGACCGCCAACGGTGGCGGCGGCCTGCAGATCTTCAACGTCACCGATCCATTCAATCCCGTTGAATTGGCCAACTGGGACTTGCCGGAGCGCAGCAGCTACGAGCAGAGCTACTACATGCACACGGCGGACGTCGGCTTCTTCGACGACCAGATCGTCATCATCCTGAGCAGCGAAGACTGGATGGACTGGCCCAGCCCCATGTGGATCCTGGACGGCACCCCGATGCTGGACTTCGAAGAAGGCGGCGAACCGCTCCTGCTGGAATGGATCGGCACCTGGCAGAACCCTGGCGGCCACACGGCCCTCGGCACCAGCTTCAGCCTCCACAACCCCCGCTTCCAAGAAGACGGCGTGCTGACGCTGAGCAGCTACCACGGCGGCCTTTGGCAACTTGACTTCCGCCACCCCGACTTCCGCACCCTGCCTGAAGGCGAGCACCCCGCTGACGGCGGCGCCCGGCCCGCCGAAATCGCCTACGTCATCTATGCCGACGGCGAAGCCACGATGGTCGAGGATCCGGTCCACGACACGATCGAGAGCAACCTCTGTGGCCTCGGCCTGACCCTGGATGCCCCGACGTACATGGACGTGGAATACCTGCCCAGCGGCCACCTCTACGCCGCGGACGTCTACATGGGCCTGTACGCGTTCAAGCCCACGGCAAACCATCCAGTCTACGGCACCACCGCAAGCGCTTAGAGCCGAACGCCAGGATGGTGCGCCATGCGTGCCCTCCTGGCGCTCCTGCTCCTGACCCTCGCCTTTGCCGGCTGCCTCGATGACGATGGCAGCGGCGACAACGACGACCAGCCCATCGAGCGCCAGCGCCAAGTGATGCCCGACGAGGATCCGATTCCCTTGGGCCACGACCACAGCGACCCGGCACTGCACAAGTTCCTGTGGAACTACGAATTTGCGGGCCGCGACCCGCTGTTGCAGAACGACTACGACACCGCCGGCCTCCACGCCTTGGACCGCGTCGGAGATCGCCTGTTCGGCGCCGTCTATGGCGCCCACACGGTCAGCGTCAACGGCGGCGTCGTCGTCTGGGACGTCAGCGAACCCAGCAACCCCGTGCAACTCGGCTCCTTCTACGTCCCCGGCGATGTGGGCGGCGACCGCAGCATGGAAGCGACCCAAGACGGCGCCTACGTCGTGCTCGGCACCGAGACCCAAAGCTGCGCCGGCCACGTCAACCCGTTGGGCGCGGTCGTCAACGCATTCCTGCTTGATGTGCGCAACCCCGAATTGATCACCGTGGCGGATGTGCTGACGGTGGCCGGCGGCGTCGGCGCACCCCTGGCCAGCCCCGGCAGCGTCCACAGCGTTGCCGTGCACCACATTGGCGGCGAAGACTACGCCGTCCTGATGGGCGACGTCTACAAGATCGTCCGCAGCGAAAACGGCGCCCAATTCCAGGCCGTACAATTCTCCATCCCCACCAGCCACGACCACTACGTCCGCGACACGCCTTGGGGCGACACCTGGGCCTTGACGACGGTGGCCACGGGTCTGGAAATCTGGAACATCACGGACCCGTACAATGCCGAGAAGATCGGTGCCTGGGAACTCGACCCCGTCGCGCCTGGCGCCAGCACCCACTACACGCACACCGCCGACGTCGCCTTCCTCGACGACCAGATCGTCGTCATCGTCACGGCGGAGGACTGGGAAGACCATGTCAGCCCCCTCTGGGTCATCGACGGCGAAGGCCTGCGCAACGGTGGCACGGACTTGGCCATGGAAACCCTCGGCATGTGGTGGAACCCCAGCGACGTCCACGCAGACGGCCTCCGGTTCAGCCTCCACAACCCCCGCATGGTGGATGGCATCATGACCATCGCCAGCTACCACGCCGGCATGTGGCAACTGGACCTGCGCCATCCCGACCAATGGAGCGACCCCGAGGAAATCGCCTACGCCGTCTACGCGGAAGGCGACCCGACCGACTTCAAGGACCCCGTTCACGAGCAACAGACCTGCGGCTTCATCCAATTGCCGTTGGACGCGCCGACGTACTTCGACGTGGAACTCCACGACGACGGCACGGCCTACGTGGCAGACCCCTGGATGGGCCTGTACACGTTCACGCCGACGGCAGACCACCCGGTTTACGGCAGCAGCTAGGTCGCGTTCGCGCTACGCGCCGAACTCGAAAAGTCCCGTCTGCTTCTTGGCCTCCGCGGCCACATCGAAGCGACGCAGGGCAGCATCCACGCGTTCCTGGCTAAAGCCGCGTTCCTTCACCATGAAGGTGCGCACCGCGTCGCCATCGGCCCGGCTCTTTTCCAGCTCCACGTCCGCGTGCACGGGTCGCAGGAAGATGTCGCGAATGACATCCCGATCCATGAGCGCTTCATGTTGCTCCAGGATGCTGCGCTCCACGGCCTTGGTGGCGCTTTCGGGGTTGCCCGAGAGCCGTTCGATGAGCGCCTCCAAGCTGCCTTCCTTCTGAATCAATGCCAGCGCCTTCTTGGGGCCAATTCCCTTGATGCCCGGGTTGAAGTCGGTGCCCACTAGCAGCGCGGCGTCGACGAGTTGCTCACGCGTCAACTCAGCCTTGGCGAGACTTTCCTCAAGACGGATTTCCTCAGGCGTCACATCGACCCAGACCTGCTTACCCGGGAGCTTGCGTCGGCCCGTGACGGTCACATTGCGCAGCAGGCGCGGCGTGCCAAACAGGAGCGCATCGAAATCTTGGCTCGCCGCGGCGTCGACGATGCCTTCCTTGGCCATCCAGGCCGCCTGGGCTTCCCCTTCACTGGGCGCCTCAATGACCGGAATGCCGAGGCTGCGCAGCAAGTGCTTGGCCTCATCTGCCATGTCACTCGTCATTTTGCTGGTCTGCTGGGCCTTGCTGAACGCCTTCTCATCGTCGCCAGATGCCTTGGCCTCGGCGTAATCCGCTTCCGCTTGCTTGCGGCGCTCGCTGCGAGCCGCCAACGTCTCGCGCTTGAGGTGATGGGGTTCGCCATCGAAGACGAAGACCGGCTTGATCCCCGCTTCGACAAGGTTCGCGGTACGGTACAAGCAGCCTGCAAGATGACTGGTGACGCGTCCCTGGGCATCCATCAAGGGCGTACCATCCGGTTGCCGGATGTTGCTCAAAAACTGGTACAACACGTTCCAGGCGTCAAACGCCACAGTCTGGCCGTGCAGATCCTTGAGCGTGGTCGGATGTTTGATGACGACATCGCCAAGATCAATGCCCACGCCGCCGGCACGGAGCCCTTGGATTTGGGCGCTTTGCAACGCAGACCCTTAAGGACCGGCCTCCATCGAGCCGCGTGGCCGACTTCGGTGCGTTCGGATTGCTCCCCCCCTTCGTGGCGATTGCCATGGCCATGGCGACCCGCAAGGTCTTCCAGAGCCTCCTGGCAGGCATCTTCGTCGCCGGCATCATGGTCGCAGGCGGCGATCACCTCGACGCCGGCGGCAGCAACCTGACACTCGCTTTCGGCGCCGTGGCCGGGGGCTTCATGAACATGGTCTCCTGGATCGTCTACGGCATCGCCGGCGTCGGTCCAGAAGGTGACGGCTTCTACTCCGGCCACGCCAGCGTCATCGCATTCACCGTGTTCTTGGGCAGCCTCGTGGCGCTCATGCAGCGCGCCGGCGGCGTCGCTGGCTTCGGCCTGTGGTTCCTCGAAAAGGGCCAAGGACGCCGCGGCGGGATGCTGTTTGCCAGTGTCGGCGGCATGTTCCTGGCCATCGACGACTACTTCCACGTCATCGCCGCAGGCAGCGTGTTTCGACCCGTGACGGACCGGCTCAAAATCAGTCGCGAGAAACTGAGCTACCTCATTGACTCCACGGCAGCACCCATGGTCATTCTCGTACCCATTAGCACGTGGGCAGGCTACATCATCGGGGAAATCAGCAAGCCCGTGCAGGCCGGCGACATCCAGATTTCCGGCGGGGCATTCGGCGTCTTCCTCGACGGCATTCCCTTCAATTTCTACGCAATTCTCACCATTCTCTTCGTCGTCATCGTCGCCGCAACCGGCCGCGACTGGGGCCCGATGCGCAAGGCCGAGAACCGTGCATTGTCAGGCAATGGCCTTGCCCGCGAAGGCGCCAAGCCGCTCATCACGGGGGAATTGGATGCGATCGAACCGACCTTGACCCCCAAGGCCCGCAACCTCGTCATTCCAGTGGTGTTCCTCATCATCGCGACGCTGATCATGCTCGCCACCATTGGCGGATTCCCGGACGCGGACTTCGGCACCGCCATCCAAAACAACCCGACACCGGAGCTGACGTTGGCCATCAGCAGCTTCCTGACGCTGCTGTTTGCCATGAGCTACTACGCCTTCCAAGGCATGAAGCAGGACGACTTCACCGACCGCGCCCTCGACGGCGCCAAGGCCATGGTCCCTGCCCTCGCCATCCTCGCCCTTGCATGGGGCATCGGCAATGCCGTGGACGCCGTGGGCCTCGGTGATTGGCTTGCCGGCGCCGTGGGCGATCGGCTGGAACCGGAAGTCGTGCCACTCATCGCCTTCGTCCTGGGCAGCGTCATTGCCTTTGCCACGGGAACCAGCTTCGGCACATTCGCCATCATGATTCCCATCGCACTGCCCGTCGCTTTTGCCACGGGCGGGGAATCCTGGCTCGGGCCCGCACTTGCGGCAAGCATCGGCGGCGCCGTCTTTGGCGACCACTGCAGCCCCATCAGCGACACCACCGTCATGTCCAGCATGGCGGCCCACGCCGATCACATCGACCACGTGCGCACCCAACTGCCCTACGCCTTGATGGTGGCCCTCGTCGCGATTGGCGGCTACGGCATGCTGGCCGTGACGGGTACCGCCTGGTTGGCCTGGATCGTCAACGTCGTGCTGTTGGCAGCTTTCGCGTTGATTCTGCTTCGCAAGCCTCAGGCGACCTGAAGCTGGGATTCCAGCAGCGCCTTGAAGCGACCCACGAGGGCCGCGGCCGTGGCTTCATCCTTGGCTTCACCCTGGACGCGGAAAATGGGCTCTGTACCACTGGGCCGCACCAGGACCCAACCCTCGGCGAGGTAGGCTTTCACGCCGTCGCGATCGTCGACGTTCTGAATGTCTGCCTCCTTGGCGGCGGCTTCCTTGTAGCGTGTCAGGAGCGCTTGTTTTTGATCGTCCGGCACCGCGATTTTGTCCTTGACGAGGGCGTAACGGGGAATGTCGGAGACCAGCTCGCTGAAGGTGCGGCCGGTCTTGGCCATCAATTCGAGCATGAAGGCCATCGCCATGAGGCCGTCGCGGCACACTTGATGGCGTGTGAACATGAGGCCGCCGTTGTCCTCGCCGCCGAAGCTTGCACCAAGGCGCAGCATGTCGCGGGCGACGACGGGGCTGCCGACGACGGTCCATTCGAGGGTGCCGCCGACCATCTTGACGGCGTCTTGGACGCAGCTGCTGCTGCTGACCGCAGTGCACATGATGCGTTGATCTTCGGGGTATCGCTGGAGTTCGTGAAGCGCCGCGAGGCTGAGGCTTTGGTCGCCCCAAATGTAGCCACCGGTCTCGTCGATGAACACAGCGCGGTCCGCATCTCCATCCTGGAGGACGCCGAGGTCGGCGCCGTGGGCCTTGACGGCATCAATACAGGCTTGGCTGTTCTGAGGACTTGGTTCGCTGGGCCGGTCCGAGAACGCACCATCCAGCTCGCAGCTCAAGGGCACCACGTCGACGCCCAAGGCCTCCATGAGGCGCGGTGCCGTCACGCAGCCAGCGCCCCCACCGGGGTCAAGGACGACCTTGAAGCGCTTGGCGCGGATGGCCTCGACGTCAACTTGCGCGAGGACCGCATCCAGGTAGTACGAGGCGCAGCCATCATCCATTTGGGCCACGCCAACGTCTTTCCAGCCTGCCGTGCGAAACGACTCGGCAAAGAAGATGTCCTCGACGGCCGCTTCCTCATCTGCACTGGTTTCGGTGCCGTCCGGCGCGATGAGCTTGATGCCATTCCATTCTGGGGGATTGTGGCTGGCCGTGATGATGGCACCCGCAGCAAATCCCTTGTCACGTACGTAGAGTTGGATGCCCGGACTTGGCACGACGCCGACGAAGGTCACATGGACGCCGGTGGATTGGATGCCAGAGGCAAACGCGGCTGCCAACATGTCGCGGCTCGCGCGGGCATCGCTTCCCAGAGCGATGTTGTCCCCCGGCGACAGCCACGTACCCACGGCTTTTCCTAGCTTCATGGCCAAGTCGGGCGTCATCGTGTCGCCAACCAAGCCACGCACGCCATTGGTGCCAAACAATCGTCCCATGGAACCGGGCAGGGGCTCCACTTCTTGAAAGCGAGGAATCGAAAGTCTTGAGGTGCCACAGGACCACATCCCCTTGTGGCCGTGCCCAGCCGCGTGTTCGTCGGCGTCTTCATTTTCGGACTCATTGCGAGTCTCGTCACGGGCGCGTACACGTTGCTGATCCTCAGCGACTACCAGCCGCCACCGGACCCCACGGTCATCACGTTCGAGCCGCCGGAGGAGCCCAGCAAGCGGTTGTTCCTAGCGCTGAGCACCTTTTTCTCCATCGCTTTGAGCGTGTACGCATGGCGGGAATTGGTCCACGGGGCACGCCGCGATGCCCGCCGGCGCCAGCGACGGGAAGAATTGGCACGGGAGCAGCGTCGTTTTGCGCGTCAAAACCGTGAAGGCCGCCGACCTCCAGGCGCGACCTAGTTGGGTCCGCGACGTTGCCAGGCGACGTCCTTGAGGCCCTCGTAGAGGTCTTCGAATTCGTCGTGTTCGGCCCGGCGCATCCGGGGACTCAAGCGGGCATCGTCCTGCACGCTCCAGTTGTACCGGCGCATCAGGCGGCCCTCTTCCATGACCTCTTCGCGGCGCACCTTGAGGATGTCACCGTCTTGCAAGTCGTAGAAGACCTGCCGAAGCTGGGGATCCAGCATGTCGTCGTCCAACTCGCTTTCGCCCCGGAACGCTTCTTCCACGACCTTGGCCACAGCGGAAGCGTCCTCACGCAGCATGCGCATGCGGTCTCGAAGGAGGCGCACGAGCTTGGACACGAGCAGGAAAGGGGAGTCCGAACGATTTGACCCTTATGGTCCCTGGTTTCGTAGGGCTTTGTTGGCTTCGTGGAGCCGCATGTGGCCTTTTTGGATGCCTTCCGTGGCCAGCGCCTTGAGCGCCGACAGGTTTTGGGCGAGTCCGACGGCGACGACAATGCGCGCCAATCCTTGGGCTCCCGGCGAACCGAGCACCTTGAGGCATGCCTTGGCCACGGGATGGAGCGCCGTGACACCGCCCACCGTGCCGAGGCTCATGGGCAAGGTCAGTTCGCCGACCAAATGGCCCCCCTCGATCGCGTAGCGAGTCAATCCTCGATACTGCCCGTCTTGGGCGGCCCATGCATGGGCACCGGCTTCCACAGCCCGCCAATCGTTGCCTGTGGCGATGACGACGGGGTCGATGCCGTTCATGATGCCCTTGTTGTGCGTGGCGCCGCGATACGGATCGAGTCGGGCAAAGTCGTTGGCGGCCACCATGGCCTGCGCGACGTCGACACCCCCGAGCACGTCGACCGGGACGCGGCAACGGGCGGTTGCCATGCGTTCGGTGGCCAAATTGCTCAGAATCCGGAGCCCCGGCACGCCCCCAAACGCTTCGGCCATGTCAGCGGCAAGCGCCTCTGCCACGGTGTTGACGAGGTTGGCACCCATGGCGTCGCGGCAATCGATGTGCAAGTGCGCAACCAGGTGGCCTTCGGCCAACGATCGGATGCGAATGTCGCGCATGCCGCCGCCGCGACCGACCATGCCCGGCATCAAGGCATCACCCGCAGCCACCCAGGCGTCACGGTGCTGGCCGAGTACAAGGTCCACGTCCACGTCCGGATCTGCGTCGCGGATTTCCACCTGGCCAATCATCACGGGTGCATCGACCTCGGTGGTGAAGCCGCCCCCTGCAGCGACCAATTTGGCACCGTGGCATGCCGCGGCAATGACGCTGGACTCCTCGACGGCCATGGGAACGGCGACGTCTGCGCCATCGACCACGAAACCAACGGCGAAACCGAGCGGCAACGGGAAGGTCCCAACCGCATTCTCGACGAACGCTTCGGCCATCTCCCGAGGTAGGCTGCTGGCCGCAGCAAGGGTTGCCGCTTCTGCATCGCTGAGGCCGCCGTGGGCCTGGATTTTGGCGAGGCGTTCCGCATGGGGCAGGCGATGGAAGCCGCTCCAAGTCATGAAGCTTCGAGCAACGCGGCCCCTTTAAGGCGCAGCGGAGTGGCCCGGTCCGTGCCCGTCGTCACCTTCCAACGCCCCGACCTCTGCGCCCTGATTGGCCAAGAGTTCGACATGGAGACGCTCACCCAGCGGATGCCCATGATGGGTGGCGACTTGGACGGCGTCGACGGCGAAGCCATCACCATCGAATGGTTTCCCGACCGGCCCGACCTGCTCACGCCGGAAGGCACGGGCCGCGCATTGCGGGCTTTCTTGGGCGTCGCCCCAGGCACACCCGAATACAAGGTCCAAAAGCCGACGACGGAGCTCCACGTCGATGCCTCCGTGGCATCCGTGCGACCGTATGCGGCGCTCTGTTTCGTCCGTGGCGTGCCGTTTGATGACGACTACGTCCAAGCGGTCATCGACGCCCAAGAGAAACTCACGTTGGCGCCGGGCCGCAAGCGCCGCAAAATCGCCATTGGCATCCACGATGCCGCCGGCATCAGCGGACCGTTCACGTACACCTGTGTCGGCCCCGACGAGAAGCCATTTGTGCCCTTGAACTGGGATGAGCCGGCCACGCCGGCGCGCATCATGGCCGAACACCCCAAAGGCCAGGAATACGCGCACCTCCTGCCCGCGGACCAATTCCCGGTCTTCCTCGATGGTGCCGGCGAGGTCCTGAGCCTGCCGCCCGTCATCAATGCGAACAAGACGGCCGTCACGGCGGCGACGCAGGACTTGATTCTCGATGTGACCGGAACGGATCCGGCCAGTGTCAAGCAGACCATTGCCTTGCTTGCGACTGGATTCGCCGATCGCGGCGGCACCATTGAAGCCGTCACCGTCCACGATGCAAGTGGCACATGGGTCAGCCCCGAACTTCGTCCCGCGGAACATGTCATCGAGACCGAAGCGGTCCACAAGCTCCTGGGCATCGAGATGTCCGGCGACGACATCGCAGCCTGCTTGGCGCGCATGGGCCACGATGCGGAGGCATTCGACAACAAAGTGCTCGTCAAGGTGCCGGCCTGGCGGTTTGACATCCTGCACCCCGTCGATTTGATGGAAGACGTCGCCATCGGGCACGGATTCGAACATTTCCCCGGCGTCATGCCCGACGCCGTCACCACGGGCGGCGCCCTGCCCTGGCAGGCCCTGGAAGATGCCTGCCGAACCAACTTGCTGGGCCTCGGATTCAGCGAAGCTCGAACCCTGACGCTCAGCAACGAGGCGGACCAGTGGGGTATCTGGGGCGACGACGCCCAGCCGGTCGCCACAGTCCGCAATCCGGTCCTGCAAGAACAGACGTTGCTTCGCGTCCGCTTGGCTCCGAGCCTGCTTCGCGTGTTGGCCGCCAACCGCCACCGCAGCCTCCCCCAGCGCCTGTTCGAGATCGGGTACGTGGTTCGTCAGGAGGACGGTGGATTTGGCAATCAGATTCGCCTCGCTGCCGTGGAAACGGGCGCCAAGACCGGTTTCAGCGATGCCAAAGGTCTGGCTGAATCGATCCTCTCCGACTTGGGCATCGACGGCGGCCTCGAAGCGGCGGATGTGCCTGGATTTGTACCGGGTCGCGCGGCCAACATCATCGTGGCCGGCGACGTGGTGGGCCACACGGGTGAGTTGCACCCGGACACGCTCGTCGCATTCGGCCTCGGCGCGGCGACGAATGTTTTGGAATTGGATCTCGCCGCGATTCAAGCCCTCGAACCCGCCGAATAGGCCAATCAGCGTCCCAAAAAGGGTTTCAAAGAGGAGCGGCGCTGAACCGGCATGAACTTCGTGGACCGGTTCACGACGAACCTCCGTCTGACGGGTGCTTCGTTCAAGATGCTCTTCGCCGCCCCCGGCGTCCTGGCCCTGCCCTTGGGCACCCTGCTGTGGACCGCGCTCTGGGCCGCCGGCCCCATCAGTTTCTTCATCTGGCTTGGAGAAAACCACACCGACGCCTTCGTCAGCTTCTGGAAAGGCCTCTTCTTCATCACGGTCAACGCCTGGAATGACGGCAACTACGGCCTCGCCATCACGAGCGCCATCGTTGAAGGCTACATTCTCTACGCCATTTGGCTCACCATCGTCGGCACCGGCATCCTCTACTTCCTCACCGCCGGCATGCACGTGGGAACCCAACAAATCAAGCGCCACGGGCAAGCGCCCAGCATCGGCGCCGGCTTCCGCGTCGCCAACAAGAACCTCGGCCGCATCTTCCTGCTGGCCCTGTTCAACGCCACTGTGTTCGCCTGGGTCCGCTACGCCGTCCGCTGGGGCCTCGGCATGATCACCTTCCCCATCCTCATGGTCCCCGTCCTGGGCACTTGGGCCCGCCGCATCATCCTGGGCAGTGTCAGTTTCCTCCTGACCGCCGTCAGCTACCTGATGCTCCCCATCGTCATCTACGAGCGCCAAGGCGCCATGAGTGCCATGAAGAGCGCCTGGAAGAACGTCAAGGAAACCTGGACCGGCATCGCCCTGGGCAGCACCTTCCTGTGGGTCGCCGTGTTCTTCCTGATGCAATTCGTCGCCCAACCCCTGGCCCGCCTCGCCTTTAGCGGCGAACCCACCGCGAGCATCATCTTCGCGGTCATCACGGGCGCCGTCGTCTTCGCCTTTGCCAGCGCCGCCGGCGCCAACATGCGCGCGACGCTCTACTGGTACGCCACCACCGGCGAAGTCCCAGAAGGATTCAACACGGACGACCTGCCCGAGATCGTGCGCGACCAAGAACAGACCATCAGCGGCAACCCCTACTCGGTCTGAATCGCAGCCACGATGTCCTTGGCCATCTCCGGCGTCACGCCGGGGAACCTGGCCAAGTCGTCCACGCTGGCCGCCCGTAGGCCTTCGAGGCCACCAAAGGCGCGCACCAATTCGCTACGGCGACGCGGCCCGATGCCACGGACTTGATCCAGCGGACTCGCCACCAAGCTTTGACGGGCTTTGCGGCGGACCTGGGTGATGCCGAAGCGATGGGATTCGTCGCGCACGCGCTGCAAGAGCTGCAAGCCTGGGTCGCTGCGCGGCGCCTTAACCGGATGAATCCTCCCCGGCAGGAACACATCCTCCTCCTGTTTGGCAAGGCTGCACAGCGCCACATCGACGCCAACGGCGCGCAGCGCAGCCTTGAGTTGGCCTTGGCCGCCATCAATCAACACGAGATCGGGCAGTTTGGCGCCTTCGGCCTGCAACCGAGCATACCGGCGGGCGACGGCTTCCTCCATGCTGGCAAAATCGTCCACTTCCCGACCCGTGCCATGTGATGCGGTTGCCGTGCCAGCGTCGACGGCATCTTGGCCAACGGTCCGCATGTTGAAGGTCCGATAACCGGCCTTCTCTGGCTCGCCGTCCACGAAACGGACCATGGCCGCGCGGGTGTGGCGACCGGCTTGATGACTGACGTCGAAGCCCTCGATGATGCGTGGCAGCGCGGGCAGCCCCAGGAGATTTTGGAGCGCTTCGACGGCACCCATGCCGCGGCGTTGGCGCTTCAAGTGATCTTCTTCCATGCGGAGGCGGGCATTCGTGGCGGCCACCTCGAGCCAGCGGCGCTTGTCACCACGCTTGGGCGTCTCCACCGTGACAGCGTGGCCAGCCAAGAGCCGCAAATCCGCTTCGAGCTGAGTGCCGTCGGCAATGTCGGCGCTCACGTAACGGGGCACCGTCCGGTCTGCGTAGTGGCCCACGAGGAATGCAGCTAGCGCCTCGTCGGGCCCTTCGATGCCGCTCAATTGGAACGCGCTTTGCCCCACGACCTTGCCGTCACGTTGGTGCAACAGGACCACGACGGCGCGGTCGCCGCGGGCTTCGATGGCCGCGATGTCCCGGTCCTGGAGCCGATCGTGAACCATGTGCTGCTTCTCCAAGACGCCTTGGAGGCCCGTGAGTTGGTCGCGGAGTTTGGCGGCCTCTTCGAAGCGCTGCGCCTGGGCTGCGGTCGCGAGGTCGGCCTTGAGTCGTTGCAGGAGACCACCGGTGTTGCCCTTCAGGAGCGCCTTGACTTCCTCGACGATGGCATCGTATTC